>JABDFJ010000066.1 GCA_013286645.1 Chlamydiota bacterium
TCCCATATTTTCGGGCAAAGGCAAGGGCACGGGCAAGGGCATGGGTTTTTTAGCGGAAATGGCAGATTCTGTGTTCGATATTTAATAAGAAAAAAATCTTTGATGTGATATGTTTAAAAAAAGTTATATCTTTTCAGAAAGAATGAAATTGGGGGATTTATGCAAATATCGCATCACAAAGTCATCTATCGTATCATGGGTCTGATGGGCATCACTGCCATCTTGGGGGGAGCTTCTTTGGCTGCAGACGAAGCAATGGGTCCTGAATCAGGAGATGCATTGATCGCGCGTGGCGGTCATGGGGGTGGCGGTCATCATGGTGGGCATCATGGCGGCCACCACGGCGGTCATCATGGTCATCACGGTGGTCATCATGGTCATCATGGGCACCATGGACACCATGGCTGGCATGGGCATCATGGGCATTGGGGACATCATGGCTGGCACCACGGATGGCACAACGGCTGGAATAACAATTGGGGCTGGAATCATGATTACTGGAATGGCGGTGGCTACTGGGGAGCTGAGCCTGGATATTTTTATGATCCCAACTATTATTACAGCACGACGACCGTGCCTAGCGTTTCTTATGAAACGCCTGAAAGCAATAATTATTACTATGAGCAAAATTACTCACAATATCCTTATTATCAATATTTTGAGTATTACTTGCCACAAGAAGGGGCTCCTAGTTCAGGCACAGGAGCTCCTGTGCCTTCAGCTTCACAGTCACATTGACGCGTAGAAATGGACGGTATGGACTGCATGGACTGCATGGACGATTTAGAATTACTAAAGTTGTCCATGACGTCCATACAGCGCATGACGTCCATTCTTCCGTGAAGATTATGGCCTCTATCTAACGATTAACTTTTTATGACACACACTTATCAACTTACAAGACATCCCGTTGGCTCGCTGCGCGAAATTTGGTCAATGTCATGGCCTCTAATGCTCAGCTTGATGTCCAATTGCATCATGCTTTTTGTTGATCGCTTGCTACTCTCGTGGCACTCTCCCTCAGCTTTGGCCGCTGGAGCTAATGCAAGTATGGCCTATTATCTATTTCTGGTTGTCCCTATGGCCATCTGCGCTATTTCTGAGGTGATGGTAGGACGCTTACATGGAGAGGAAAAGCTTCATGAAATCGGAAAGCCGGTATGGCAGACTGTATGGTTTGCTTTTTTGTTGGCCGTGCCCTCGTGGTTGATAGCCATGTATTTACCTGATTTAGTGTTCTATCATACAGGGAATGAAGAACATGAAACGGTATATTTTCAAATCTTGATGAGTTTTGCGCCATTGATGTGTTCAGCTATTGCTTTTAGTGGTTTTTTTATTGGGATTGGCAATGTGAAAGTAGTTACTTGGTGCACGCTAGGCGCCAATCTTGTTAATGCTTTGGGCGGGTATCTCTTAATTTTTGGTGCTGGCTCTATCCCGGCTATGGGTGTTACTGGCGCAGGTTTAGCTACAGGAATTGCGCAGTGCGTGCAAGTGCTCCTTTTGCTGGTATGTTTTTTAACCAAATACAATCGAAAAACATACGGTACGGCAAAGCTTTCATTTGACCGCGCCTATTTTTTTGAAGCTCTTAAGATAGGCGCTCCAGCAGGTACCGGACATGTGGTTGAAATTTTTGCGCACTATCTTTTCTTCCGTATCGTGATGCTCGCTGGCAATCACCAAATGGCCATTGCCGCTTTAGTTCAAAGCTTTTATTTGCTTGTAGGCTTTGCGGTGGATGCGCAATCTAAAGGAGTCGGCGCTATTATTGCCAATTTGTTGGGGGCTAAGGAGTTTGGGCGCTTGCGTTCTGTATTTAAATCGGCAGTCACCCTACATACAATGTTTGCGGTCATTCTATTTACTTTGATTGTCTTTGGCGTGGATCTCTTCCTGGGAATTTTCTTTTCTGGCGATGGTGTCGAATTACTCAATGATTCTAACATTCGCTCGATGGCCACGCAAGCAATGTTGTGGATGTGTGTTTTCTTCCTTTTTGATGGCTATTGTTGGATTTTGATTGGACACTTGACAGCTTCTGGCGATACAAAGTTCATTTTTTATGTGAGCTCATTAGTCAACTGGGTGGCTTATGTGTTACCTGTATTTTTGCTCGTTGGACTAGGTGGTAGGGGAGCTGATGCCGCATGGATGATTATTGCATTTTACAGCATGGTGAACTTTGCTATCTATTACTGGAGATATCGTTCAGGACGTTGGTTGCATGCTGTGCATGCTGATAAGGAGCTTCCCAATCTCGTCTGATTAGACTTCTTTCTACCCAGGGTTACGCTATCGCTCACCCTGGGCAACAAGCCGTTACCCCTTTCAGGGGTAATCCCTAACATCCCTTTTGTTTAAGGAACTGCCGCTCTTAGCTCGCTTTAGGAGCATCGCTTGTTAAGAGGCGGAATGAATTTGCTGTTTGTTCGAATTCAGCACGGTAGCCATCAAAAGCATCGGCAGTAGCACTGAAAGTGATGAGGTAAATCGTTCCGTTTGCCACCATGAAGTATTGTAGAACTTCAAATTTGATCCCTTGCATGACATGCGTGTAAACAACCCATTTGCTTGGTACGCCATTGAGTTTGCTATCACCATTTTTTTCGATGTGCACTTCTTTTAATGCGGACGATAAATTCGTGATGCTTTCAGAATAAAACTGATCTAGCGTGACTGCTGTGTCGACTTTTTCTGAAACGATATTCATGCTGGCTTGTGGCTGCGCCGTGGCATCTTTAGATGGAGCGAAGAGGACTAAATCCAATTTTGGCATCTCTTTCTTTTGCCATTCGCCAGGGTAGTTAATGGAGTAGTTTTTTTCTTTGTTTTCGTATGTTTCACGCGCTTTTTTGGCGGGTGCTGCTGTGGCGTCTGCAGGAGTTGTCGCTTGTGGAGCTGCTTTAGGGGTTGAAGTGTCATCTGCAGCAATTGCAGATGCGCTTCCGAGTAACAACAAGCTTGAACAAATCAGTTGATGGAGTTTTTTCATTATTTTCCTCTCTTATAGGGTAGTTAAAAAGTTTTGAAGGCAATATAACTTTATTGATCCTCGGTGGCAAGCAATTTATTTTTTGCGTTAGGTCTATCGCAATTACGGCCATTACACTCCCTGAGAAGACTTGCGAAAATTGAGGCATTAGACTTCTTTCGAAACTGCAATCCCGTGCCTCTGCCTGTGCCCGTGCCTCTGCCCGCCCTTTCCCGGTTAATTTTTTCGTTGAGCCATTTTGACTAGAATCGATACTATTCGTAAATGGTTCATCTAGTAAATTTCGTATTTGCTCGTATTTCATGACGGCCCCATGGAAGCATCGTTTTTAACTCAACTCTTAGAAAGGAGTCCAATTTAATTTCTTTTAAAGTTTAATCGGGAAAGGGCGGGCAGAGGCACGGGCACAGGCAGAGGCACGGGATTGCAGTTTCGAAAGAAGTCTATTATCGTTAGTAGCCTGTCAACCAACGCTATTTGCTTTTATGTTTTTTAGTTTTGTGGTATATCTAAAAATTAAATTTGAGATATTAAATGATGCTGACAGGCTATCTAGGGATGGAGAGGTGCATGGCGAACATCGGCTTTTGGAAAGTATTATCTTTATTATTCGCTCTTGCGCTGCTTTTGCCTTTTTTTAGTCATGCTGATGACGTAAAGTCACAAACTAACCCTACACAAGTTGAAACAACAGACCATAGTAGTAGCACAGATAGTGCTTCGCCCAAGGGACCCGCGGATGTTTTAGTTTCGGTATATGTGCTTAACATTGGCAAATATGATTTGAATTCAGGACGCTATACCATCGATTTCTATATCGATTTTCAGCACCCTGTGGGTATCGATCCATCGAAGTTTGAATTCGTGAATGGAAGGGCTAGCCGTCCAGATCTAATCATTTCAACTCCAACAGAACATTTTTATCGCATGCAGGCGAATTTATATGACGCCGTCGATTTGCGCAAATTTCCTTTCGATCACCAGAAGTTAGAAATTATTTTGGAGGATAAAAGTAAGACGATTAATGAATTGCGCTATCTTCCGCTGTTAGAAGAAACTGATATGGATAAGTCCGTCATGGACTTTCCGGGGTGGAATATCGATGGGTGGAAAGCTTTTACACGTATCCATGACTACCCCATCTGGAAAGAAAAATACTCACAATATGTTTTCGAAATCGATATCTCGCGTGCTCCTTTTAATGCATTTATGAAGACCTTTTTGCCCATATGCTTCATTTTGTTGATCATAATAGCAAGCGTTTTGTTGCCCCCAAGCGAGGCTAAGAAGAAGCTCTCTATTGTCGGTACAGGTTTGGCCGCAACGGTGATGTTCCATCTGTCAATTGCCAAAAAGATTCCTGCTGTAGGTTATCTCACTTTTGCTGACAAATTCATGGTGCTCACCTATATCGTTCTTTTATTAAGTTTTGCGGTTACAGTATGGGTCGTCACTGTCAAAAATAACCCCTTGAAAAAAGATTTGATCAATCGGGTGCAAAATTGGACTTTGATCCTCATGCTTATCTTAGTGCCGGCGGCTTATGTGTTGCTGTTTCTTTTGGGAGCCTAATGAAATTTTCTGCTGTTCACGTTTTTTTGGATGTGATATGGGTAGTTGTGAAATAATTTATTAAAGAACAAGAATCGGAGTGGTTGATGAAGACTTTCAATTCAATAAAAATGATGTGCTTGTTGGGGGTATGGCTTGTCGCCGGCTTGGTTGCACCTTTGGCAGTGCAAGCGGAAGATGCGAAGCCCCCTGCTAGTCGGAGCACGGCAAAAGAAGCCTCTCCAGATGCTGCAGTTCCCGTGCAGAGTAAGCCAGGTGATGTTAAAGCTAATGATTCTTCGACCAAACCTGCGGCTGCTGACAAAACCGATGGTGCGAAGACAGCTGCCCCTAAATTACCCGCCGATGTGTTAGTTTCTGTGTATATTATTAATATTGGCAAATTTGATGTCGCGACGGGAGGGTTCACGGTTGATTTTTACCTTGATTTGCAACATGATGCTGGTGTTGATCCTACCAATTTCGAATTCGTCAATGGACGTGCCTCCAGCAGTGATTTGATGATATCGACACCCACAGAGCATTTTTATCGCATCCAAGCAGATTTAGTAAGCCCTATTGACTTACGAAAATATCCTTTTGACCACCAAAAATTGCGCATCATTCTGGAAGATAAACGCAATACGATTGAAAAACTGCGCTATGTCTCTGTGGAACAACAGAGCCAATTGGACAAATCTGTTAATTTCGTTGGTTGGGATATAGATCAATGGTCGGCTTATACACGCGTGCACGATTACGAAAAATGGAAAGAAAAATACTCGCAATATGTGTTCGAAATTGAAATTTCACGTATTGTGTTGAACGCCTTTATGAAGACTTTTCTGCCTGTGTTCTTCATCGTGCTTATCGTATTGTCGAGCTTTACGATGGGTGTCGATCAAATGCCGACTCGTCTGGGGATGGCAGGTTCAGGTTTAGTGGCAGCTGTGATGTTCCACGTGTCGATTTCCAGCCAAATTCCACCTGTAGGGTATCTCACATTTGCAGATAAGTTTATGGCTTTGACCTATCTTGTCACGTTGGTCAGCTTCATGATTGATGTGGCTATCTTAGCCTCACAGCGCATAGGTAACGCTAAATCCGTGGAACGGCTCCATCGTACGGCAGAAATAGCGATGTTTATCCTTGTGCCTTTGGCATATATCCTGCTGTTTGTGTTTGTGAGTTAAGGATAGTCATCTAATTGGCCCCTTTCTTTTGAGGAGAAGGGGGCTTGGTTGTTAAAAGTAATCGTCATAGAAAAAGGATAATAGTGTCATGCATCACCCGAAGCTTAAAATATATGTAATGTTTGTATGGTTGTTTTTGGTCCAAATGGCAATCACCCCATTAATATTAGCGGACGAAGTTGTGGTACCAACAAAGGTCACAAAAACCTGTGCCTGTGGTCCTGAGTGTGCCTGTGGCTGTGCACAGGGTGGCGTGTGTCATTGTAAAGGGCTTTCCAATGAAAATGATACGAAGAATGATGCTAACCATACCAATCAACAATCGGCTATGCCGACTTCGAAATCGTAAAACATGACAGCACCGCGCAAAGAATTAGCTGAACAAGATTTTATCAATGAAGGTTATAGCAAAAATCCCTTTCCTTTGTGGGCATGGTTTGTTGTCCTCATCATATTTTTGGGTGCATTGTGGGCGGGTAGCAACTGGTACAATGGCAAATTAAACCTCATGGTGCGTTCGAGTCCGTTTTTACAAGTGACCAATCGGCAGCTATCATTGTTTCTTTGGCAAAATCCTGAATATATGCGCATCAATGCGAAAGAGAAGGGTTCTTACCTCCCAGCCTTTCACTATTTAGATAAAGTGACTGTGGACATTGCTCAAGCAGACCATTTTGCGATGGCTCCACCCGAATTGTTATTCCGCTATCATGTGTGGGATCGTTTAGTGCGGGTGGAATTTTCACCGAGACCGATTCCTAAAAAGGATTTTATGGACTTTCTGAGCTATGCGGAAGAGTGGCATCCGCGCTATTGGCCAGACGCTCCAGCAGGATACATCAAATTAGTTGAGAATCTAGCTTCCAATCCAGCGGATAATTTAGCGACATTGCCCGTTGCTGTGTTGCCAACAGATGTGAGGATCGCTTTTGAGGGGTGGACCAATTATTTCAAAGATGCTGAGGCTATTAATGAGATCCAGCCCACCTACAGTCAGATGCGTGCTTTTTTAGAAGGGCACCCCCATTATGCTCGCAATTTCTGGCGCAATATTGTAGCTACTGTGGCTCCAGCCTATCTCAGTAGTGTGACATCAGCCCAGGCTAAAGGGGATTCGCTTGTGCCTGTGGATGATATGACGAGCTTTTTAAAGGTAGCTGTTTACAATTATCTTAAAACACAGCCTGTATCGGCTCCTGCCAGTGAGGCTGTGAAAAGCTCAATTGGAAAGGACTAATTGAGGTAATTGGACAATTGCAAAATGTTAAGCCCTGAAAAAAAATAACAGGATGGCAGGATGGACAGGATAGTTCTATCATCCTGTCCATCCTGCCATCCTGTTATTTTAGAGCCGTCCGGTAGTCAATGCCTAAGCAGCTTTAAACATCGCGGTTAGATTGTTGAAAAAGTTCTTTACATGGCTATAGCGGTGGGCGCTAGCTTGCAGGCGTTGTAGCTCTGCAGCTTTTTTGGCTTCATCACTATTTTTACCCAACGATTGTCCTGTCATATGTTTATAGATGCGCACAGTCATTTTGGGAGTCAATTGGCAGCCTTTAAAATGTTGATTAATGAAATCTTTTAGTTGACTTCTGTTTTTATCCATCTTGGTGGCGATAAAGCTCCCTTTTTTCGCCCATATGGCGTAAAAGGCCACTCCGCTCAGTGCTAGTGACGGTAATCCAATAAAAATTAAGGGAAAGATGGCGATGCTTAAGAGGGTGCATACGGCACCAATTGCCAACAGCACAAGGGCAGCGACTTTGACGGCAGAGCGTTGTCTATGAAATTTATTCTCAGCGGTCATTTCTTTTTTAACAGCTTGGTCGATGATCTCGTCTAACTTAAGTGCTTGGACTTTATGGGCACCTAAACCACCGCTGTTTTTAACATGCGTGGAGGGTGTTGCACCTGGAACAGGGATATTTGGACTTATTGTTTTAATATTCATATTAACTAACCTCTATTTGGTTGTTTCTTATTAATTAAGTTATGTTTATATGTAATTAATGATTAAAAGTCAATATTTAATTTAATAGTTATGCGATTATTGCTTTTGTTAGGTGATCTTGTGGACGATGTAGGCGATGTGGACGAAAATGGACGACATGGCTTTGCATGTCGTCCATTTGTTGTTAGGCTTGGCTAGCGAAGAAGTGTGACAACTTGGCAGCTACTTGCTGATAAGTTGTTTTGCCATTTTGTTGTTGAGTCATGGTTTGTAAGCGCTGTAGATTAGCGGCAATCTTAGCATGATGCGCTGCCACTTTAGCTTGGCATTCGCGTCTTTCTAATGAGCCTTCTGCATATTGTTGAGGATAGTATGGAGCTGGCTTTGCTGCCATTTTTCTGTGCTCGTGAATACGTACGATCATTTGAGGCGTTAAAGGCATGTCTTTAAAGTTTTGCTCGATAAAGGTTTTTAAGCCTTTTCTATCCTGATCGATAGCAGACGCATAATTATCTCTGGTCAGCATCGTGAAAGCTACGGCAACGCCACCTATCAGCATGGTGAGGCTGAGTGCTAATAGTGGAGGACATACGATTGCACTGAAAACGGTGAAGACGTAACCTGCTAAAGCGGCTACAGCGGCAGCTACGCCGACGATCGTTCTGGCAATGCATCCCACGCGTTCATTTTTAACGGCTTGGTCGATGATGTCGTCGCGCGTTAATACTGCCACTTTATGGCCACTAAGAGCTCCCGCTTTGTGATTGTTTTGCGTAGCAGCAAAAGGAGCGGCTGCATTTAAAGAGACATTTGTAGTTGAAATACTCATATGTTTTCCTTTGTTTTATTATTATTAATATCTTGGGTTTCATGCCTGCACATTTGCGTGCATCACCCTTTCTTAATTACACGTAGTTATGGTTGCCGGCTTGCTTGGCGAAGAAGTTCGCTAGCTTTGCCGCAAAATTTTTATAAACGAGATTTGCCGTGCGCGGTTTGGAGGCCTCGATTTGCAAGCGTTGCAAAGCCGTCGCCATCTTGGCGTTATGTTCGCGTTTGGCTAAAGTGTCTGCTTGGCGGTATACACCCTTTTTCATGTGCTGATAAATGTGCACAATCATCTTGGGCGTCATGGGCGTGTCTTTAAAGTGCTGGCTGATAAAAGCCTTGAGAGGCTTCTTGTGTGCATCGATTTCCTTCCCTATATCTTCCCACCACAAAGAAAGACCGCCAACCAGGCCTGCCACTCCTAAGGCTAGAGATCCAATAGTACTGTATAGACTGAGATAAATAAATGAGGGATGAACGATGGTGAGGGAAAGCGCAAATACGACAGTTGCTGCCCAAGCCACAGCTCCAGCTATAGCAATCACGATTCCGCTGTTTGTTTTTAACTTTTCCTTTCTGACGGTCTGGTCGATCATCTCATCTAGTTCTAAGACTGCAACTTTACGGCCATTAAGTGAGCCACTGGCTTGTTCATTTTGAGGTGAAGTTGGTGTGGTTATAGTTAAAGGTATCGATGAGGCTATTGTTTGAATTTGCATGTTTTAAATTACCGATTTATTTATTTGATATTATTAAGTTTATATAAAGTTTTAGTTTAGTTGTAAATAAAAGTCAACATTAATTTAATAATGGACTGAATGGACTGAATGGACTGAATGGACTGAATGGACGAATTAGACAGCAGAGACAAAATGTCCATGTCGTCCATTCAGTCCATTCAGTCCATTTTTAAGCTTAGAGAGGCTTTTTAGGTAACAGCATCATCACGATGCCCAGGATGATAAAAGGGATGCTTAGGTATTGTCCCGTTTGCAAGAAACTTTCATTGGAGTGCATGCTTTGGGGCATTTTGATGAATTCGATGAAAAAACGCGAAGTGAAGATAAGAATGAAAAAGAGTCCACAGAGCATTCCAGGCTTAAGTCTGGAGCTATATTTGAGCCACAATGTATACAAAATCGCGAAGGTGGCTAGATAGGCCGCGGCTTCATACAGCTGGGCGGGATGGCGTGGTACCACCGTGGCTGTTTCAGCTGGGTGGCCGAAAATGATGGCCCAAGGCAGCGTAGATTCAGTGCCCACGATTTCTTGGTTGACAAAGTTGGCCAGGCGAATGAAGCAAGCTGTCAAGGCTGTGGGCACAGCGATGAGATCGAGGAGGGTTAAAAAAGGAATTGAGGGATATTTCTTGTGATTCCAGCGATAGAATAAACAGATGGCTAAAATCACCCCGATAGCCCCTCCATGGCTGGCTAACCCGCCGTTTCTGATCATGATGATTTCAACCGGGTGGGCTTGATAGTAAGGCCAGTCATAGAAAAACACATGGCCGAGGCGGGCGCCAATGATTGTGCCAATGACAATAAACCACACTAAGCGATCAGTATAGGCAATGCTGAGGGCGCGCGTTGTGGTTGTTTCCGGAAAGAGGAATTTGCGACTTTTGTCCATTTCCTTTTTGATCATAGGCAGAAAGATCAAATAGGCGACGATAAATCCCAGGGCGAAGAGGATGCCATACCACATGATAGCGATGTCAAAATAGGGGATAGTCAAAGCGACGCGCTGAGGATCCCAATAGAGCCAAGCAAGGTTTAGATGTGTTGACAAAGTTTGAACCCCGTCCGTGGTATAAAACGAAAAGGCTCCTATTCTTTGCAGAATAGGAGCCTCGTCTTAGGTTCGGAGTAGAGGGATTCGAACCCCCGACCTACTGCTCCCAAAGCAGCCGCGCTAGCCAAGCTGCGCTATACTCCGATGCTTCTTGCGAAACAAGTGGAGACTGT
>JABDFJ010000067.1 GCA_013286645.1 Chlamydiota bacterium
GCGTGATAAGCGTTGATAAATTCTCTGAAGAAATTCAAAGCGGCGTTGGGCAAGCCATTAATGTCGGCGAGCAGCTAACTAAAATTATTGAACAAGTGCAGCACCAAACACAAAGCTTTGAAGCTGTAAACAGAGGTGTGCAAGCCCAATCAGTTGGCGCTGAACAGATCAATAAGTCGATCGATCAACTGAGCGAGGCGGCACATCAAGCATCAAAATCAATTCGTCAATTTCACAAAGCAATCGAAGAGCTGAACTTTGTAGCCCAAGAGATGCAGTCATCCGTAAGCAAAATCAAACACTAGTTAGTTCATTGCTTCTAATTCTTTAGTGCATTAAACTATAGCTAAAGAATTTCTCACATAAGGATGATTTTATGCTAAGCATCGATTTAAAAGGAAAAAAAGCTTTTATCGCTGGAATTGCTGACGACCAAGGCTATGGATGGGCAATTGCCAAAGCTCTTGCCGAAGCTGGCGCCACCATTCTAATTGGCACCTGGACTCCTATGATGAGGATTTTTACTACAGCTCTTGAGAGTGGTAAACTCGATGAATCTCGCACCTTATCGGATGGCTCTCTCATGCAAATTGCCAAAATATATCCACTTGATGCGGCCTTTGATACTCCAGAAGATGTCCCCGCCGACATACTCGACAACAAGCGTTATAAAGATGCCAAGGGCTACACTGTGAAAGAAGTTGCTGAACAAGTGGCAAAAGATTATGGCAGCATCGATATTTTTATCCACTCTTTAGCAAACGGACCCGAAGTGCAAAAGCCGCTTCTAGAAACCTCGCGTAAGGGATATTTAGCAGCCTTAAGCGCATCCTCATATTCGCTTATTAGCCTGCTGCAACAATTTGGCCCTGTGATGAATCCAGGCGGGGCTGTCCTCTCCTTAACATTTATGGCTTCAGAAAAAGCCGTACCTGGCTATGGAGGAGGGATGAGTTCAGCCAAAGCAGCTCTTGAAAGCGACACGCGCATGCTAGCATGGGAAGCGGGCCGCAAGTGGCAAATCCGCATCAACACCATTTCTGCTGGTGGTTTGCGCAGCCGTGCGGCTAAGGCTATTGGTTTTATCGATAAGATGCTCAACTATGCTTACGCCAACTCTCCCCTTGTTAAAGACCTTGAAGCCATCGAAGTGGGCAATACGGCAGCATTTCTTTGCAGCCCTTTAGCCTCAGCTATTACGGGTACGATTGTGTATGTCGATAACGGCATCCATGCCATGGGCATCGCCATGGACAGCCCAGCTTTTGCTTTGGAAGAAGAAACTTCCTTCACCAACTAGTTTTGATTGGACATGGACTACCTGGACTACCTGGACGAACTGGACGAATTGGACGAATTGGACCGTCCTGTTCGTCCAGTTCGTCCAGTTGAGACGATTGCAAAAGTAAAATAAAGTCAAAACCAGGCGAAGCTTATCTCTTTGTAGCCAGTAGGTAAGGCTTGCGAGCGCAGCGAAGACAGCCGCAGCTACTGGTTTGGAAATAAATTATTTTAACCCTGTAAGGGTTCTTCCCTTTCTGTCTTTTTGCCCCAAGGATTAAAAGAGAAGAACCCTTACAGGGTTAGGGTTTCCACTTAATGTTCCAGTAGCTGCGGCTGTCTTCGCTGCGCTCGCAAGCCTTACCTACTGGCTACAAAGAGATAAGCTTCGCCTAGCATTCCTAACAAGGCCCAGCAATTTGAGATGAATTCCATTGTACTTTTGCAACAGTCTCAGGTAGTCCATGTCCAATCATTATTTGCCTGAATATGCACATGAAATTACTATTTTATATTTTCTTAACTTTCTTACCGGTGTATGGCCAGGCGCAAATTGAACGGCGCGCGGCTTTCGATATTGGTTCAGGCGCGATCAAGCTCTTAGTGGCTGATGTTGATACAGAAACACAGCAAGTTACCAAATACCTTTATGGCGATTCCATAAAAGTTCCTTTTAGTGCTTATCTTGCAGTTCGTCCGGATGGTTCATTTGGCGCAGATCTGCAAGCGCAAACGAAGACTGCTATTGCCACTTTGAAACATAAAGCTGCGCCTTATCATCCACAATGTTTTCTAGGTGTAGCTACCGAAGCCTTCCGTTTAGCTAAAAATGGGCAACAATTAGCAGCAGCCATTGAAGAGGAATTGGGAGGACCAATTTATATCATTTCTCAAAGTGAGGAAGCAGAACTAGGATTTGCGAGTGCTGTAGCTCATGCAAACGGCGATATCGAGCGTGCCATTGTTTGGGACATAGGTAATGGTAGCTTTCAAATTTCGTGGAAGGAGTTTGATGCAATTCATTCCTATACAGGTAAGCTTGGAAAGGTTCCCACGAAAAACATTATTCTAACCATTCAAAACAAAGAAATCGCTGAAAACACCTCTCCCAACCCTATTTCACAAGAAGAGACTTATTTAGCCAAGATCGCTTTGACTAAACAGCTGCAAGGTATTCCAGCAAGCTTACAGCAAAAGCTTCAAACCCCGAGGACCCAAGTGTATGGCATAGGAGGAGTTCACCATAAAAATATAGCTGTCTCTACAGGTAAAGCTGTATACACATTATCTATGGTAGACGAATTGCTGATGAATCGATTAGGGCTTGAGGATAGCTCCTTTGGGGTCTTGAGTTCTACACCATATTGGGTTTCTGATTTGGTATTTGTCTCTTGTATTATGTCACATCTTGGTATTCAGGAAGTTCTTGATGTACAATCTTTCGATGTTCCCGAGATACCAGTAACAGGAAATACCGTCGGAATCCTCATTAGAGAAAAATATTGGGACACTGCAATATCGAGATGATGTCTATCGGAAAAAAGTCATCACCTGAAATAAGGTGGCTGCTAACAAGGCCACAACAGGAATTGTCAAAAACCATGCCCAAATCACGTTTGCTGCGACACCCCATTTGATGCGTGAAAGATGAGAGCTGATCGATCCCACACCAATGATCGCTCCTGTGATTGTATGTGTGGTTGATACGGGTATGCCGAAATGTGTCGCTAAAAAAAGCGTAGACGCACCAGAAATCTCAGCACAAAATCCCCCACTAGATTTCAACTTTACGATCTTCATTCCCATCGTTTTCACGATTCGCCAGCCGCCGCAGGCAGTACCTAGAGCCATTGCTAGTTGGCAGGACAGGATAATCCAGCGCACCTCATCGTTTGATAGAGATAGATTGACATGTGGATCAAGGCGCCCTGCAGCCACCAAAAGTGCTACAATAATACCCATAGTCTTTTGAGCATCATTTGCCCCATGACCAATCGAGTAGAGAGCGGCAGAAAGTAGCTGTCCGCGATCGAAAACTCGCTTTACCGAAGCGGGCCGTTTATAGCGACATACCCAATACAAAATGATCATAGACACCATACCGAGGAGACAACCGAAGAGTGGTGCCAATACGATAAAAAACACAATTTCCTGTAGCATATCCCAACGCAAGACATCCACACCGCCATAAACCAATGCAGCACCAGAAATTCCCCCAATAATCGCATGTGAGGAACTTGTGGGTAATCCAAAGAACCAAGTCAAAAGGCCCCAAATGATAGCAGCCAATAATCCCGTGAGGATGACGTAGACATAACCGATATCATGAGGTTCGACTTTAACAATTTTAGATATTGTATCAGCCACCCGCGGCACAAAAATAAGAATCGCGATAAAATTAAAAACTGCAGCCCAAATGACAGCCACAGCTGGAGAGAGTACACGTGTAGAAACTACGGTGGCTATTGAGTTAGCTGCATCATGAAAACCATTGACTAAATCGAAAAGCAATGCCAGCACAATGGTAATAACCAAGAGCTCATTAGAGATGCTCATCATATCAATCGCTCTCCAGCAAAATGCCTTCGAGGACGTCTGCGACATCGGAACATTGATCGATAGCGATTTTTATTAGAGCATACAGGTCTTTCCATTTGATGATTTGCTTTGGGTCGTTCTCATCGTCAAAGAGGCGCCCTAAAGCAATTCGAAGAGTGTCATCTGCCTCATGTTCAAAGCGGTAGATTTCAGCACAGGCTTGGTGGATTTCCACATTTTTAGCAGAGCGCAAGCTTTTTACACCGATCAAAATATTGCGCACAGCGTTGATAAGAATTTCAATCAGTCTGAGAAAATCAGCCGTAGCGACGCGAATTTTATAGATCAAAAAGCAATCGAAAATGTCGTGAATACTATCGATGATATCATCCAAATAGGAGATAAGTTTGTGGATCTGATCGCGATCTATGGGGGTGATAAAAGTTTTATGCAGATCTTCGATGCATTGACGTACCACAGCGTGGGCATCTTGCTCTAGCTTTTTGACTTCGTCGTAGCTATTTAGCGCAGTTTCATTGGCCACACAGATGAGAAGCGTTTCGGCCGCCTCCAAAATATATGTGGCATGGCTTTCAAAATGATCAAAAAATTCAGTTTTGCGTAAAATAAACCGTTTAAACATATCACCGCTTTCTCTCCATAAATATAGCAAAAAGCTAGCGATTGCAAGCAAAAAGGCATAGCGAAACAATTAACCACCGAGCCAGTGAGATCAGTGAGAAGATTGAGATATTTTGAGAATATGGGGTTGAATACTTAACTGGTTGAAATACTCAGTTTCCGCATACCTTCTCATTGAACTCTGTAGTTATGTGGTAATTTTTTGAAACACAGAGGCACAGAGAACACAGAGAGAGGTTTTTCGTTAAATAGATAACCCTCCTCCATCCCTCTGTGTTCTCTGTGCCTCTGTGTTTCAAAAAATATGGTTTTGGTACAATAGAGTCTGTGGATTTAGAACTTTAGGCAGGTTGTAGGTGTGTTTTTAGGAGAATCCAACTGGATTATGCGCTAAAATTACAGGCTTTTAATGCGGGCGTACCGAAATGGAAAACGCGTGATAGTTTCGATCAAATCATTTTTACAACCACCCCTAGAGACACATTTACGCTTTTTATACCAGCAAGTCGCGTTCTCTGCACGCCCTTCATTAACGGCCGCCATCAAGCTGCGCTCCAATATATCGGGTGATGAAATCGTCAGTTGTGCATAGCAAGGGTCATTCCAAAGGGTGATGTTTTCATTGGCGATGCATATTTGTGAATCAATAGACATCGTTACTTGACATTCAAGCTCAAGACCTGCCAAGGAAGCTACCTGCGCGACGAATGAGGAACATTGATTTCGGGTAATGGCGTAATTTGTAAAATCGTAGGTATTGATGAAATTCAATATCTGCTGGAATTGGGCACAGGTAATATCCACTTTTGCCGCGAACGTTGGCTGGTGCCTGCCTGCTCCTTGTTGGAAAAAGCCGTCCTGTAAAGTATCCCAAAGGTACTTAATCGGATTAGGTTCATAGCGCGGGTGTTTTAAATCACAGCAAGAAGGGTTGGCATAGCCGTAGTCGATATAATTCATGATCCCTTCAAAGTACTTAGCTTGCACAATACCTAGTTCTCCAGAATGCCCCCCTTCAAGATAAACACATTCACCTTCCAGCATTCCTTGCAGGTAAATCCATGCGTGCCCCACATCGCCACTCTTACTACCATCACTTGGATGCTTAGCCAGTGTCTTCAAAAACGAATGATTGTCGGTATAATCTAGGTGACGGGCTTCGACAGCAAGGACTAAAAAGTAATCGCTTTCACGCAATTGCCTAGAAGCCAAAGGTGCCTGTTCTAAGTAAGCGTACATCGATTGATAAGCTGCCGAACGAGGAACAGCACACCCAACGCATAGGGCACAAAGGAAAGCAGCAACTAAAGTCCAACGACACATTGTCATATTTTATTTAGGCGTAGCGTTACATTCATACGACATTGAGCAGTGCGCCGCACTGTGCGCAGAAAGAGCTGCCAATCGTAGGCATCGTAGCGGTGCTTTCTTTTGACATCGAGTTGGGCTGGCCGATTCCCCAGCATACGATGACCCATAAAGGTACCGTCTCCCTCTTCAAGAGCAAAAGTTAGGCTTAATTGACAGCTGTCATCCTTGATTGAGATTTCTTCCCCTAAGCTGAAGATGGAAGATTTAGCTCCTGCAATTAAAAATTCCAGTTTTTCGTGATGATCCATGAAGAAGATTACTTCGCGACACTTCTCTCTTTCTTCGAGATCACCAAGCTCGCCAAGTTCAAATGAAAGGGATAATACTCCGTCATCGGTGTTATATTTGCTTAAGAGATTATTTCCCCCTTGACCTACGAAGGTATGGACACGGTGGTGATCTCCCCACACGAGCTTGAAAACATGAAACCCTTTTTCATCGGCTTGGTTGATAAATTCTGGCTTTGCCTCAATGATGCAATAGGCAGAATGGACGTCGTGATATAACCTCCAAGGCGACTCTCCCAAAAGACCATCCATAACGAGGGGGTAGCTCAAATCATGCAACGTATCATCGCAAAGAGGAAGTAACATCGCTTCTAAATGCACAGGTGCAATCTTGAGGGCTCTTTCAGACATTTGCTTTGAGAAGTAGCCCATAGCAAGATCATACAATGTCACTTGTGGCTCACTCCCCTGCTGCCATTCCTTGAGTGCGGGTCCCACGTAGCTGCATGTGCGGCGATGCCAGGTGCTTTCAAGATGTTTCCAGAAATTCGCCCATGGACTTTCACTTAAGCGCGGGTAGACCATCATCAAAGCTGACAGCATGATACCCATCGATTTGGGGCAATACCATGCAGCATCATTTTGATTTTGATTCAAGTGAATCAAAAGGTCTGTGCCCTGTTTGATGAGATCATGATTTTGCAAAAGCTTACCACCTGCTTTTACTGTGGCTGCGATCTTCACTGCCATGGGATACGGGGCTGGTTTCTCTGCCTGGGCTCGCAGCACATGGTGCAGAGCAGCGATAAAGGCATCTTCAAGGCGTTTTTTCAATTCAGATCCAAGTCCTTGATGATAAAGCTTTAAAATCCAATAAATCACAGCCGCCACTTGCACGCCGATAAAACGATCTTTGCAGATGGGATATTCATGTAAATAGATTGGGAAATTGCCATCAGCAATGGATTCTGCTTGCTTATTTTGGAAATGTAAAAGCCCTTCTAACAACACCTTAGCTTCATTAACATTTTCAATTTGGCGACTGCGCAACAGGGCTAAAGCGAATAAGAAGTTATCGATCACAGGAATTGGCAGGTGCGGATCATCTTCATGCAAGCTATAGCAGTAATGCAAATAACCTGTCTGCGGGCTCAGCTGCTTGCGGCCATAAGTGATCGCCATTTCAATCATTTGACGCATCATTTCAGTTCTATCAATCATCATTAAATCCAAATTAGGGTTTCAGAGCGGCTTCAAGGGCGACAATAATCCCCTCTTCTGTAGCTGGAGGGGCAATGATATGAGCCATCTGCAATAACTCTGCCGGCGATGTAGCCATGGCGATTTTAACGTCTGCGACAGCTAACATCGGACAATCATTGCGGTCATCACCTGCCGCAATGACGATCCCTTGTCTACCTGTCAGGGCAAGCATATCTTTAAGAGCTGTTCCCTTGCTAATGTCAGGATGGGTGGCCTGCACGACATAGTAGCTTTCATCAAAAGGATCGCGTATTAATGGCACATGCAACCCTAGTATTTTCTCAATTTGCGTAGTTAAACGAAGGGCTGCCTCATACTTACCAAAACATTTGAGAGAGGCAAACTCGTCAATTGTAAGTTCGTCATAAGAATCTACGGCCTGCCAACTTTCTCCAAAACCACTCATCCGCTTTTCAAGGTAGGCAAGTAAGTCCGAAGAAAATTGTTTTGGACGATAGTAGCTGACATCGTTGTGTTCAAATCCCGAGTAAAGGACAAAATCACTGGGATCGCCATGACAAATAATTTCCATCTCTTTAAAAACAGAACGATGCAGATATTTTTTGGCTAAAATTTTTCTCGCGGGCATCTCTAGGATGATCGCCCCGTTTTGGACCGCTAAATAGTACGGAAAAGGCACTTCCTGCAGCGTTTTATAGCAGGTAAGAAAGGTGCGGCCTGTGATAAACATGATCTGCCAGCCCTTTTTCACGAGGTCGGACAAATAGGTAAGCACCCGCGGTGGAATCATGTGATTGCCCATATCTGTGGTTAGCGTGCCATCAATATCTAAAGCGATTGTTCCGTACATAATAAATCCCAGCGTAATGCAAGGCCACTATATCATAAACGGTAAGATTATAGCCACTAGCACGAACAGTTCCGCTAAAAAAACCCGTGCCCGTGCCCTTGCCCGTGCCCGTGCCCGAAAATATGGGATTTTTCGAAAAAAAAGTTCCTAAAGTGATTGCTTTTTCTTGAGAAAGTTTACTAGCGGGAATTGCTGAGCAGCTCCTGCTAAAATCAGGCGTCGAACGAGAAAAAAAAAGGACCAAAACGACCAAAAGGACCTAAAGGACTAAACGACAATGCCTTTACTCCTTAAGAGGTAATTGCATAAGTGAAAATATACTATGTTATACCCCTGAAAGGGGTAACGGCTTGTAGCCCAGGGTTAGCGGCAGCGTAACCCTGGGTGGTTTAAATTAAATATTGTACCCCTGAAAGGGGTACGGGCTTTTTTGAAAAATACATGGGATCGACTAGCATCTGTTATAGTCAAAAAATGCCGGCACCCCTTTCTGGGGTGCAATCTATGAAATCGTATACCCAGGGTTACGCTGTCGCTAACCCTGGGCTACAAGCCGTTACCCCTTTCAGGGGTAGAGCCCATTCGAGATGATTGCAAAAGCGCCAAAAATCGATTAAACGGGAATTTGCAATTACCTCTTTAGGTCCTTTATTTTGGCGTGAATTACTACACTAGCGCAAAGGCTTTTGTACAATATGTGCGTTGATAGCCTTCCACTGAGGATGCTGCTGGAGCAAATTCAACACATCTTGCATGTTAAAATGGGGATTAGGCACATACAGGGTTTCAATGACCTTGCTAATCAGTTGCAAATCTTCTGGCGTGTCAACAGTCCAGCGGTGCTGGGCTTCATTCGGACTATGCGCCACATTGGCTAACGCAAAGAGCTCTGGATGTTCATAAAAATAAGGGGACACATGCTCCCGTTCTTCGGGACGTTTAGCTTCGTGATATGCTCTTTCCAAGTTCTTGAAAGAAAACACTTCCACATCAAGTCCACGTGGGTATGTCAGCTTGAGGGTGTTACTCACGTAATCAACATGGGGATAGTGTTCCAGAAAATAGCCAACCACCTTATCCACAATTTCGGGGTCGATTAAAGGGCAATCTCCTGTTACTCTGATGACCACTTCAGCTGCATAATGCTTGGCTGCTTGGTAGTAACGCTCGAGCACATCTTGTTCACTACCGCGAAACACAGCCATCCCCTCCTGACGGCACAAGTCAACAACCGCTTGATCTGATGGGTTTGTGGTGGTGGCTACCACGATTTTATCAATGGTTTTAGACCTTGCCAAGCGCTCCAGTTGATAACTCAGCAATGGTCTGTTTAGTACTGTTTTAAGGGGTTTTCCTGGAAGGCGCGTTGCGCCAAGGCGCACTTGAACAATGGCGATTACTTGTGGCTTATGCATTGGTATCATTCCTCATGGCTCAAGCTACCATCTTGCGCATATTTTTTCGAGGAATTCTGGGTTCTGAAAGCAGTTCGCACCAAATTTAGGGACGTTAGGGACTTATGCAATTACCTCTTAGGGACAGCGACATCTGTAAAACGATTAGTCCTGTCCCTAAAGTCCCTAAAAACTCGTATTAGCTATTCTTTCGCAGGCTTTTCTGGCTTAGGGATCTTTTCCACTTTTTTCAGTGGATGTTGCTTACGCATGTCACGCTTCCACCCTTCGGCAGTCTGGATTTTCACTTCTAAGCGCAGCTTTTTGCCTGAGTCCACTTTAGGCGCAGTCGTTGGTTTATCAATACTTTTAGCCTTGGGGCTAGCTTTGACCACTTTCTTCTTTATATCTTTTTTTGTAGTCATAATACCTCCTACAAAAATACACCGTTCTGGTAATTCGATATCTTGTTATTCAAGTTTCATGCCAAGCAATTCAAACGATTTAGCTCCGCAATAAGTCGGCGCGGCTTACCTCGGCGTTGCGGCCCCGCATGAACCGATACTCTTCTTCGGAAGTGAGTAGTAGGCGCACCCCATTTTGCAACTTAACATACTCGGCATCAGCGAGTTTACCACTTTTCACCACAGCCATTAGGGAAAAAATCTCGCTATTGATCGTTGTGGGCGTGAAGCTTTTGCCTGAGATATCGACACTCAAACGAGGCAGTAGCACCGTTTGGGCAAAAACGGCAAACGACTCCTCGTGCGTTAGATTTCTTTCGCGCCAGGTGTCTAGCCCTTTCATAACCACATCGCGGATTGGCATGCTGGCACGTTGCGTTTGAAATGCTTGGTGGATAAAACCCA
>JABDFJ010000068.1 GCA_013286645.1 Chlamydiota bacterium
TTAACTATGCGATTAAGCTTGCCGCGAATATGATCATGACAGGCCGCGATAGTAGAGTGAAAATTGATTCACAAAATCGCGCGATGCAAGTGCTTAGTGAGATTCTAAATGACAAAGATTCTTTTGATGAGCTGTATGACTATGAAGAGGAAGAGCAAGTCAATTCTTATCATCAACAACAAGAGTATCTTCCAATCCAAAAAATTGCGGAACGCAAAAAAGGACGTAAGCTACTCGCTGACTAAGTTTTCGATGTATCATCCTTTTCTTCTGACAGTTAACGATGCTGATGAAGCGCTTTTTGCGATTGCCATCTTGGTCGTTTTCCTCTTCCTTGTGGCGCTCTGCATCGTTGGCATCGGACTTAGCAGGCGCCCAGATAGCCTGAGTCCATATACGCAATTGCCGATGCGCCGTGGAAGTGATTTGTCGTATTTTTCCTCGGAAAAGGTGCTGCGTTTTTTGTATCATATGCATCAATATGACAATCGCATTTTCGATTTGCGGCGCGCAGCCGTCTGTCGCGAGACGGGACGGATCTTCCCTAATGCCATCGATTGGTTTGATAAGATTCGGGTGGATTGGAGTTTTATACAAAAGCGCCACCCCGGCAAATATGTTTCTTGGGGGAGCTTATCAGCAGAACAGCAAGAAATCGTGCGTTGTGCACATGACACCTTAGAAGGGTTTCAGACCGAATTTTCCTCCTCCACAATCATACCAAAGGCTATTGAAACCCAGTATGCGTATGCTAAACCGGGTCCGCTCTATGTCGATATCGAGACTAACACTCTTTTGGGATGGAAATGTGTGCCAGATACAGAGTTAGAAGTTTTAGTCGTGCAAAAACCTGTTAAGTACATTACACTATCGATATCGTAGTCAATTTAAGCGAGATTTATATGTCACAAAAGATTCTTATTACCTCAGCGTTGCCTTATGCTAACGGTCCGTTGCATTTTGGCCACATTGCAGGAGCCTATCTACCGGGCGATTGCTACGCGCGTTTTGAGCGCATGCAAGGCAACGAAGTGCTTTATGTATGTGGTTCTGATGAATACGGTATCGCGGTCACGCTCAGTGCAGAACAGGCCGGTAGAACACCTCAAGAGCATGTGGATATCTACCATGGTGTGATAAAAGCTTTTTTTGACAAATTAGGGCTTTCTTTTGATCATTACTCGCGCACCACATGGAAAGGGCATGTGAAGCCAACGCAGCAGTATTTTCTTGATCTCTTGTCCAATGGGTACATTGAAGAACGGATCACCAACCAATTGTTTTCGACTGCAGACAATAGATTTCTAGCGGATCGGTATGTCATCGGGACATGTCCAAAGTGTGGCTTTGAAGAAGCGCGTGGCGATGAGTGTCAAAAATGTGGAGCTAGCTACGAAGCGACAGATCTTAAAAATCCTCGCTCAAAGATGACTGCTGCCCCACTGGTGCTTAAGGCAACCAAACACTGGTTTTTATTGCTAGATAAGTTTAAGGATAGACTGAAGGCATGGATTGAGACAAAAAATTGGAAGCCTAATGTTGTAAATTTTGTCAAAGGCTATATTGACGAATTGCACCCACGGGCCATTACGCGCGATATGACATGGGGGGTAAACATCCCTTTGCCAGAAACCGAAGGCAAAGTGTTGTATGTATGGTTCGATGCTCCCATTGGATACATTTCGGCTAGTATGGAGTGGTCCCAGGCAATCGGTAAGCCAGAGCGTTGGAAGGAATTTTGGTGTGATCAGAATACGAAACTTGTGCATTTTATTGGCAAGGACAACATTCCATTCCACGCTGTGATCTTCCCGGCGATGACGATGGGGCAAAACCAACCCTATAAGCTGGTTGATGAGCTGCCGGCTAATGAATTTTATAACCTCGAAGGGCGCCAATTTAGTAAGTCTGATGGATGGTATATTGATTTGGATGAATTCTTTAAATCGTATACTTCCGATCAGATTCGCTATACCATAGCAGCCAATGCCCCAGAAACTTCCGATTCCGAGTTTACTTGGAAGGATTTCCAGTTGCGCTGTAATACCGATTTATTAGGAAAATTTGGCAATTTAGTGAATCGAGTTTTGGTTTTTGCTAAAAATAACTGTGCAGGGAAGGTGCCTGAAAGGCATGAATTGCAAGAGATTGATCGCAAGTTTCTAAGTGATATGCAAGAGCTTGTAGAAGAGGCTAAGAGCTGTTACGCACATTTTAAGGTACGCCGAGCAAGCCAGCTGATGATGGAACTTGCGCAGTTGGGGAACGTCTATTTTGATGCTAAACGCCCCTGGCGTGATGCTAAGCAGAGTGAAACCAAAACAGCGATGGAAACGACAATCGCTTGCTGCTTGCAGTGTTTGCAGATGCTTGCCTTGATTTCCGTGCCCATCATTCCAACAACAGCTGCCAAAGTATGGCAGATGCTAGGCTTTCAACACACTATTGAACAAGATGGTTGGAAGAAAATTGCACATGCCACCATTCCTGCAAACCAATGCCTTAGTGCACCTGTGATTTTATTTCAAAAAATCGAAGATGAGCAAATTAAGCAAGAACTCGATAAATTGCATCAGCTTGCAAATAAACAGCAAAAAGCTAAGGAGCAAACCCCAGCCAGCTTCACACCGCTTAAAACAGCCGTGGAGATTGACGATGTGCGTCGGCTCGATCTACGGGTGGCTACTGTGCTGAGTGCTGTGCCGGTAGCTAAAAGCAAAAAGCTTTTGCAATTGCATGTGGATTTAGGATTCGAGACACGCACTGTGGTTGCAGGGATTAGTCAAAGCTATCATCCTGAAGCCATTGTTGGCAAAAAGGTAATCGTGGTGGCAAATCTTAAACCCGCCACGCTGATGGGAGTGGAAAGCCATGGCATGGTGCTAGCTGCCAATAGTGGCAGTCAGCTAGAGTTGGCAAGCATCCAGCATTTGCCAAACGGTAGCGTTGTTTCATAAGAGTAACCCAAAAGGATTATGGTTATGAACATTGGTCGTTTTGAAATTATTGTAATGCTCTTTGTTCTTAGCGCCATGGGTTTAGGACTGTATTTAAGAACCTCTACAAGTCCAGCATTGTCGAATGTTACTACCAAACCACCAGCAGAAGAGCATAAAACAGAGCATCCTACCTTTGTCTTGCCGGTGGATGAGACTCAACCGTTGCACATCGGAATTTTGGGTGAAAGCGGTGATGGAGAGCATGGTGAGGCATTCAATACGGCTATAGTCAAACAGTTGTTAAAGGGATTGCAGAAGCAACACGTGGAGGCTGTGTTTGAGACAGGTAACCTTGTGTCTGGGTTGGCTAATAAGGTCTCTGATAAGACGAGTACATCAAGCAATCGTGCTTTTCAACAGCAGCTTGTCGCTTTTTCTGAGATGTATAAGGCTGTTTTAAGGGATAAAGTACCATTTTTTCCTGTGATGGGAGATCATGAGCTGGCAGTGCCTAATGGGGAGATTATTTTTCGAGAGCATTTTCATTTAAAAAATGGCGTGCGCTTTGATGAGCATGGTTTTGGGTATACAGTGGTGATTGGTAAGGCATTTTTTGTGGTTCTTGCTAACACCGACAAAGCCAAGGCTCAAGCTGGTCAATTGTTCAATCCTGAGATTTTAGAGTGGCTGCAGAATGTTTTGAGGGATGGAGCTAGTTCTTATGAATATCTGTTTGTGGTAGGGCACGCACCGATATTTCCCCATACGACAACTCTAACAGACCATCAGGCACAAGCAAGAGATGCTTTTTGGAAAATTCTTATTGATAATAAGGTTGTGGCATATTTCTCTTCTCATGAACATGCGTTCGATCGTTCGCAACGACACGGTGTGTGGCAGGTGATCAGCGGCGGCGGTGGGGCACCTTTGCGTGAAGGAGGGCGTTCAAAATCCTTTTATCATTGCCTATTGTTGACAATTCCAGCAACAAAGCAGACGCCACCATTCATAGAGGTGCTTGATATTGAGGGCGAGGTTGTAGATCGCTTTGAGCTGATTCCTATGAATTCACTCATCTATCAGCGCCACGTCTCTTAAATCTAAAGCCTCGTGACGAAATGATTGCCTGATTGGTAGCGCTTTAAGCCAGCATAGAAAATGTAGAAAGCTAATACCATAAAGCCTATAGAACTTCCTAATAAGATTAGAAGCTTAGCCCAAGTGAAGTTGCGGATAGTTTCAACTGGAAGATAGCCGATAATCCCTGCAGGAATTACCGTAAACATAATGACTTGCAATCCTCCAGAATAGATGTTGGAGGGATATAAAGAGAAAAGCAAAAGAGAATCGCAGTATTTTTGACACAAGTTTTCTACGGATCCTAGCCAAAAGACTAGGCTGTGGGCGATAATCCCTATTGCCGAGTAAACTAAAAAGCCTGTGAATATACTTGTAATAATCAACAATATCGTTAAAGGGGCAGTTAAATCACCAAGGATTATGAGTAGGACAGCAGTAAAAATGTCTCCCCAACCAATGGCCAATGATCTAGAGGCAATAAGGTGGATAAGAAGACTTTTGGGTTGAGTCATAAATGGATCTAAATCGCCCCGAAGGATGATTCTAGACAAATATTCTAATTCGCCAAAACACACTTGCATCACTCCATAAGCTCCAAAACCTATTGCAGACATAACATAGAGATCTCTAATGGTCCACCCGTTGATATCATGGAATTGTCGAAAGAAGATCCACCAGAGAGTGAAGAAAATTAAGTTGTTTAAGACCATCATTGACGCTTGTACGAGGAAGGTACGGCGGTTGGTGATCGATTCTTTGATACTGACTTTCAATAGATTGAAAAAGAAGGTGATGTTTTTAAGCGGAGGCATTATCCACCTCCGATGTTAAGGATGCGTAGTCCTTTTTTATAGAGGTAGAGGAGGGTAGTGAGGCTAACTATGCCCCATAGGCTTAATGTCACAATGATCCATAGGATATCCCCAGTGTCATTTCCAAAAACGAGACCGCTTCTTTGTCCTAATAGGCTTGGGAATGGGGTGAAAGAGGCTAGTGTTTGCAGCCATGGCGGGTAGATGGATAGGGGGAGAATCAATCCACCAAGGACAAATAGTAGCTTTTCCCATACCCAATTAAAAGACCACACTTCTTGTAGCCAAAAGGCGGAAACACCGACGAGCATTTGGAAGATGAGCCATACAAAGGCGGCTAAGAAGCCAAGGGTAATTGCTTGCAAGAAGGCTGTGGGAGACAGAGGGACGCTTCCGACACAGAACCAAGTAAATGAGAAACCGACGGTGCCGAGGATGATGAGGTTTAATAACAAAGTACCAGCACCTTCTGCAAAGATAGATCCAAGATAAGAAATAGGGCGAGGCAACAGGTAAGCCAAGCGGCCGCTTCTTAAGTCATGCTCGATATTAAATTGAACTCGTGGCATGGAGATTAGGA
Source organism: Chlamydiota bacterium (assembly GCA_013286645.1). Lineage (GTDB taxonomy): Bacteria > Chlamydiota > Chlamydiia > Chlamydiales > Parachlamydiaceae > JABDFJ01. Next base: position 5,412 of record JABDFJ010000068.1, read on the forward strand.
TCCATTCGTTGAAGGTTAAATACCAGAGAAGTTGTTGTGGCGTGTATGTGAGTGTTGTTTTGGCGCTCACGACTTTCCACATTTGTGAGAAAAGTAAAATGCAGGCGATCATGAAAATGCTAAGGCCGATGAATGATTTATAATTTCTGATAGAAAGCAAGATGGCTAATCTGAAGACACAAAGATATTTCTGCATTTGTATTAGGGAATTACCTCTTTGGCGTAGAGATTGCGAATGACTTCTTCCATTGATGGATTTTCAATAGTGACATCTTTTAAGCTGGTCTTTTGGATCGCTTGTTGGATGACGTTGTCTATAGAATTTTCTTCCGTATTCACTTCACAAACAAAATGGTAGTTAGCGTTATTGATCACCTCCATTCCAGGCAAATTGAGGGATAGCTTTTCAGCATCGGTTACTAACGAGATGATTTTCCTTTTGGCATACGCTTTCTTTAATTCCTTGATCGAGCTATCCATGATTAATGAGCCTTTGTCAAGGACGAGAACACGTTCACACACTTGTTCTATATCAGCAGTGTCATGTGAAGTTAAAAATAGGGTGGTGCCGTATTCTTTGGATAGCCTATTCAACAAGTTGCGGATGACAAGCTTAGCGTTGATGTCTAGCCCGATGGTGGGTTCATCGAGGAAAAGGATTTGAGGATTGTGGATCAAACTAGCCACTGTTTCACAGCGCATCCTTTCTCCCAAGGATAATTGGCTGACAGGTTTATGCTGGATTGTTTCAATACTGAAGACTTCGATGAGTTCTTTAAGGCGTTTTCGGTAAGCTGCAGGCTCAATTTCATAGATTTTTGAGAGTAGGTCGAAAGTATCCAAAGCTGGCAGATGATACCAAAGCTGCGTTCTTTGGCCAAAAACAGTGCCTATCTTGTACCCCAAATCGTTTCTGTCCTTCCATGGAATAAGGCCTAAGACGCTGACAAAACCAGAGGATGGGTAAAGAATCCCGGTGAGCATTTTTATGGTGGTGGATTTGCCGGCACCATTGGGTCCAATGAATGCCACGCGTTCCCCAGCTTTTACCTCAAACGATAGTTGTTTGATGGCGTGAACGTCTTGTGAGGCGGAGTGGAAGATGCTTTTTAAAGCTCCTGTAATACCTGTAGTAGCCTTTTTTACGCGGAACGTTTTGCAAAGGTTATCTACATGGATGACTTTATCCATGAAAGGTCCTATCGGTGACTATTGGAGATATGCATTGCGATCGCTATCAGGTGGTACTTGTGGGTATGGAGCGACAATGCATGCGGCGCTTTGTAGAGCCGTGATGCATTCGATTGTATAGGGATCTGCTTCAGCAGTTGCTTTAGCACCATCTAAACGTTTTTTAAGGATTTGGAAGATCTCTTCGGTAATGAAGGGAGCGATGGGGTGCATTAAGCGCACAGCCTGGCAGAGCACGATCGACATGAGTTTCTGTTTGTTGCGGCGATCAGCGTCATTGCCAACTTTTCCAGAAAGTATCGGTTTAGTGATTGAAACGTAATATACACAGTCTTGAGCAATGAAATTGTAGGTTTGTAAAGCAGCATTTTTGAAATTATACCGCGCTAGATTTTCGTTCACACTGTTCACTGTTTGGTTGAGGTTGGCAAGTAACCATTTGTCTTCAGCTGCTAAGATTTTTTTATCTAGACCAGTGCTAAATTCTGCGGCTGTCATTGCCTTTTGTTGGTCTACAGAAGCATCTAAACTAGTAAGTAATAAGTTGGTGCCTTTCCAGATAATGTCATTAAAATCCTTGAATTTTTCGAAGCTGGCCATGTCGATATTGATTTTTGGGCCATTAGTGTTTATACATAAGTTTTGGCGCAGCGAATCGGCCCCATATTGGTTGATGATGGTCTCTGGATCAATGGTGTTATTTGCAGCTTTAGCCATTTTTACCCATTCATCTTTAGATGGAGGTGTGGTTGGTGCTTTTTTATCACCACCACCAAGCTGGGGTGTGGGGGTGTTAGTTGCTGCTTTGTCTTGGTTGGCCTTAGCATAGATCATGCCGTGTATGTAATAATCTGAAAAAGGTACATTTCCTGTGGCAAATTGTCCCATTTGGATCATGCGAGCAGCATCCAAGAACATGATGTCAGATCCAGTACAACAAAAGGCATTTGGGTAGAATAGGTTGAATTCAGAAGTGGCTTCTGGCCAACCTAAAGCGGCGAAGGGCCATAATGATCCTGTGAACCAGCTATCAAGGGTATCTGTATCTTGTATCCAGTTTTGAGGATTAGCTTTGACTTGCTCTGGCAGTCCTTCTCCTTCGTAGCAGATCATATTTTGGGGATCGTCTTTATGGTACCATACAGGAATTTGGATTCCCCACCATAGTTGGCGGCTAATACACCAATCTTGAGCACGATCGAGCCAGTGGAAGTAATTCTTTTGAAAGGTAGAAGGGATGAATTTTATTTCGGAGTCTTGCACTGCTGTGCGCATGTTTGAGATGAAAGGATCCATTTTTACAAACCACTGCTTGGAAAAGTAGGGTTGTACGATAGTGTTGGTTTGTGGAGAATAAGCCATGTATGCTTTATGTTGTTCCACGTCTTTAATCAACCCGAGAGTGGTCAAATCCTTAACGATGGCTTGGCGCGCTTCTTCTTGGGGCAGGCCGGCATATTTATCGCCATTTTGATTTATTTTGCCATTAGCCGTCATAATATTGAACAAAGATAGATGATGAGTTTGGCCTATTTGGTAGCTAAATTCATCACGTAGTGGGGCCACAGCCATAGCACCTGAACCATATTTAGGATCGACATGAGTATCGCCAATGATTGGGATTTCGCGGTTTATAAGGGGGAGAACAACCGTTTTACCTATGAAGTCTTTATAACGAGCGTCCGTGGGGGAAACGGCGATAGCTGTTTCTCCTAGTAAGAATTCAGGGTGCATGGTCTGAATAGTGATAGAACCGGACCCATCTTTGAGGGGGTATTGTATACTCCAGCGTGGGACTGTCATCTGTTTATGCTCGACTTCATCGTCACTTAATGCTGTTTGGAGAATAGGATCCCAGTTCTTTAAAAATCTTTCGGCACGGAAGACGAGTTGGTTTTGATATAAGCGTTTGAATAGAGTACGCACAGACTGTATGTACGCTTTGTCCATGGTGTACCTAAGGTGAGACCAATCGCAGGAACATCCAAGGCTTTTCAGTTGTTTGATAATTTTCGCTTGATTTTGCTCTTTTAGCTGTTGTGATTTTTGGAGAAACTCTTCGCGGGTTACTTCGCTTTTCTTTTTGGAATCAGTTTGAAGGAAGAGGCGTTCGACAACGGCTTCGGTAGCAATCCCAGCGTGGTCGATGGCGGGCACCCATAAGGTGTTGTAACCTAACATTCTCTTCCAACGGATGATGATGTCCTCCAGAGTGTTTTCAAGAGCATGTCCCATATGTAATTCTTCTGAGACATTGGGAGGGGTCATTACTAGGCAAAAGGGAGTTTTGTCTGACTTAAGGTCGGCATTGAAGAAGTGATGCTCTTCCCAGAAAGAATAAAGTTGGGGATCATTAACTTTAGGACTATAAGTCTGTGCCGCCGTGTTTATGGGATTGCCTTCTGTAGCACAAAGTGGAATGCTTGTGAGGCAAATGCATGAACAAAGGTTAAAGAAATAGCGGCGCATGAGGCTCTCCCCTTAAATTGTCTTAGTAAATGATGTGTTATGTCTTATAGTGCATAGCAAAAAATTTAAATCAAGGGAGAACTGATTTATTTAGCTGATTTCCCGTGAATATGTACTTATGCCCGGAGTGATAGTGGAAGGCATGGCTAATATGGGTGTTTCTAGAGATGAGACAGGATAAGCACAATAATCAGCTGAATAAAGGGCACTTGGACGATGGTTACCACTTTGTCCAATCCCACCGAAAGGGGCTGCACTACTAGCGCCTGTCAGTGGTACATTCCAGTTGACGATTCCTGCACGAATATGTGTGTTGAATTGCTGAAATTCTTCCATGTTATCACTGAGAAGGCCAGCTGCGAGCCCATATTTGGTATGATTACCCTCGTTAATAGCAGCAGTGAAATCTGCCACTCGGATCACTTGTAAAAGAGGACCAAAAATTTCTTGATCCAACAGCTTTGTTATTGGTGTTACATCGATGATACCAGGCTTGAGGAATGGTGTATTTTTCACCGCATATTCCATTGGTAACAAGGGGCGAGCGCCTAATGTTAGCAATTCAGCTTGCTTTTTCATCACATTTTCGGCTGCTACTTTAGATACTAAAGGACCAATAAATGGTTCTGGAGTGTCGGTAAATGCACCAATACGGATCGATTTAGTCATTGTAATTAGAGCAGCTAGAAAGTTGTCTCCTTTAATACCTTGGGGAATGATGAGACGTCGCGCACAAGTGCATCTTTGCCCTGTCGTGATAAACGCGGATTGTATGGTTAAATATGCCGCAGCTTCGATGTTAGCTATATTTCCGATAATTAATGGGTTGTTTCCACCCATTTCCAAGGCTAACATTTTGTATGGCGTGCTGGCAAATTGTTCGGCTAGTTGGCGTCCAATAGGCCAGCTTCCGGTAAATAGGATACCATCGATTCCGTGATGTTGGGCTAGAAGTTTGCCTGTGGGTGCAGCTCCTTGGATTAAGTTGAGCACACCATTCGGTAGACCACTTGCTTGCCAATATTCGACTGTGCGCTGTGCCGTCAGTGGTGTTTGCTCACTAGGCTTGAAGATGATGGTGTTGCCGGCAAGTAAGGCGGGAACGATGTGGCCATTGGGGAGGTGTCCTGGAAAATTAAATGGCCCCAAAACAGCCATTATGCCATGGGGGCGATGGCGCGTAGTTAATTGTCCTTGAGGTTGTTTTGTTGTTGTTTCAGGACACCGTTTACGGTATGCCTCGATGGAGATGGGGATTTTATTGATCATAGCAGCCACTTCTGTTTTTGCTTCCCAAAGAGGCTT
>JABDFJ010000069.1 GCA_013286645.1 Chlamydiota bacterium
GAAATAAAAAGTGGGCGGCAGGAGAGGATTGCGATCTTTGGCCGATCCTATGGGACCTTGCCTATGGATTTTTTTTGGGAGAAAGCGGGTGAAAACGCGACATTTTTTCAAGTCAAGCATTTTGGCCGTTCCCCAAAATCCACTCTTGTTATGGTCAGTTAGTGTTGCTAACACTTACTGTGATCTGCAACCATCCTACCTAACTCTATTAAACTAAAAATTTAATTTGTTAGCTACTTATTTCGCACTTTTTTTACTTCAGAAGGAAAGTTGATTCGGATTTTTGCGTTGTAAGTTGTTGAGTGTTAAAGTATTATGTTTTTTTACTCAAACAAGGCGTCCACAAAAGCTTTAGGGTCAAAAGGCTGCAGATCCTCTGCACCTTCTCCCACGCCTATGAATTTCACAGGCAAACCAAGTTTGCGCTGGATGGCCAGCACAGCTCCGCCTTTAGCGGTGCCGTCGAGTTTGGTCAAAATCAAGCCTGTTAGCGGTGTGAATTGATTGAAGATCTTCGCTTGATCAACCGCGTTTTGCCCGATAGTGGCATCTAATACGAGTAATGTTTCATGGGGTGCATCGGGGACAATTTTGCGACAGGTGCGCTTAATTTTTTCCAGTTCTTGCATGAGAGGGACTTTGGTATGCAGACGTCCAGCTGTATCTATGATAACCACATCGCTGTGGCGCGCTTTGGCTGCGGTTAAGGCGTCAAAGGCTACCGCGGCAGGATCGCTCTGCGGAAGACCCTTTACGATGTCGATGTTGAGCCGTTGAGCCCATGTTTCAAGTTGTTCGGTGGCCGCCGCTCGGAAGGTATCAGCTGCAGCCACTAACACCGATTTCCCTGCACTTTGATAGCGCAGGGCGAGTTTGGCTACGGAAGTTGTTTTTCCATTGCCATTGACACCAACGACCAGGATGACGTTGGGTGATGTGGTCGACATATTTGTGAGAGGGGTATTCACTTGGAGGTGATTGCAAATTTCGAGGCGCAGTTCTTTGAGGAGGGCGTCGCTGTCCAAATGGGGATTTTGCTGTAGACGTGTGCGCACGAGCGCCGTCAGTTCTTGGGCATAGCTCATGCCAAGGTCTGCTTCATAGAGGAGTTGTTCAAGTTGTTCTAAGGTCTCTTCACTGACTGTGCCTTGGAAAAGGGCGCGTACTTTGTTCCCTAGTAGAGAGCCAGTTTTAGTGAGAGCTTGTTTGACATTGGTGTAACTAGTCTTGAGGAAATTTAAAACCATAGCAGGGGTGCCCGATGTAAGATTTGATGTGGAAGCTAGCATACAACATTTGGATTATAGAGGAAATATTTGTAGTTCCCGCTAATAAACTTTCTCAAGGAAAAGCAATCACTTTAACAATATTTTTTTGAAAAAGTCCCATATTTTCGGGCACGGGCACGGGCAAGGGCATGGGCACGGGTTTTTTAGAGGGAACCGCTGAGGAAATATTTGTTCTCTAGACTTTATTTCGGATTTGTCCCTATAGTCTGAATTTGAAAGCATTTTGAGGGTGATAGCTCTTTTATGAATATTCACGAGTACCAAACAAAGCAAATTTTTCGTCATTATGGGATCCCCGTAGCAGATTTCTATGTCACTTCAACCCTGGAAGAAGTGCTGGATATTGTCGATGATCATAATTTCGATCAAGCCGTGATTAAAGTCCAAATTCATGCCGGTGGAAGAGGCAAAGCCGGGGGGGTAAAAATAGGGCGCAGCCGTCCGGAAATCGTTGCCTTTGCAAGACAACTATTGGGGATGAAGATTGTAAACAACCAGACAGGCCCGCAAGGGGTTGTGGCGCGGCGCATTATGATCGCCCCTTTGATTGATGTAAGCCGTGAGCTCTATATGAGCATTGTCATCGACCGGGAGCATGGAAGAGCCACTCTCATCGCTTCTAAACAAGGGGGCATGGAAATAGAAGAAGTTGCCGCCCAAGATCCCAAAAGTATCTTGAAGTTGCCCATCACCACCGAAGGAAAGATACGCGAATATAATCTGCAGCGCTTAGTCAATTTTATGGGGTGGAAAGAGGGGATGGCCACCAATGGTCGCAATGTGGCAAAAGCCCTAGCCAAAGTCTTTGTCGAATCTGACGCCTCAATGATCGAGATTAATCCCTTAGTGGAAACAAAGCAGGGGGAGTTGATCGCCCTAGATGCAAAGTGCAGCATTGATGACAACGCCTTATTTCGGCAGCCGATCATTGCCGGATTATACGATCCCACACAGCTATCTTTTGAAGAAGTGCAAGCGCGTCTCTTTGATTTGGCTTATGTGGGATTAGATGGACATATTGGTTGTATGGTCAATGGCGCTGGCTTAGCGATGGCGACGATGGATATCATTAAGCTCCATGGCGGCGCCCCTGCAAACTTTCTAGATGTGGGGGGAGGAGCCTCGCAAGATAAGGTGGCAGAAGGATTTAAAATCATCCTGGCCGATTCGAAAGTCAAAGCGATCTTAGTCAATATCTTTGGTGGCATCATGAATTGCGATACCCTAGCAGCTGGTATCGTGGCCGCTGCGGCACAATTACAGGTTAAAGTGCCCCTTATCGTTAGAATGGAAGGCACGAATGTCGAACAAGGCAAGAAGCGCTTGTACGATTCTGGACTTAATATCACGATTGCCCCCGACTTAAATGAAGCGGCAAAATTAGTGGTAGCAGCCGCAAATCATTAGGGGCTAATACAGGGCAGCGCCCTGAAATGTAAAAGCCTAGGGCATCGCCCTAGGTGTTGTGAGAGATGTTTTGCAGACTGTAGGTCTGCGTTGTAGTGATCCATTTGGAGGAGAACATCGCATATGGCGATTTTAGTGAACAAGGCAACAAAAGTCATTACCCAAGGCATCACCGGCAAAGCGGGACGCTTTCATACTGAGCAATGCATCGCTTACGGTTCGCAGTTCGTAGGTGGGGTCACTCCTGGCAAGGGAGGGCAAACCCTCTTCGATTTGCCGATCTTTGACACCGTGGCTGAAGCGCGTGAAGCAACTCAATGTGATGCTTCACTGATATTCGTGCCCCCTCCCTATGCCGCTGAAGCTATCATTGAAGCCGAAGAAGCTGGCATCGCGCTGATCGTGTGCATCACTGAAGGGATCCCCGTGCGCGATATGCTAGAAGTCAGCCACGTGATGCGCGCCAGCCGCACCAGCCGCCTGATAGGTCCGAATTGCCCCGGCATTATCACTCCGGGACAATGCAAGATAGGCATTATGCCTGGATATATCCACAAGCCAGGAAAAATAGGGATTGTATCCCGCTCTGGCACCCTAACCTATGAAGCTGTATGGCAGACGACACAATTGGGATTGGGACAATCCACCTGTGTGGGTATTGGTGGGGATCCTCTCAATGGGACAAATTTCATCGATGTGTTAACTCTTTTCGAGCAAGATCCAGAAACAGACGCTATCTTGATGATTGGCGAAATTGGGGGCGAAGCGGAAGAACAGGCGGCAGAATGGTTCAAGGCTCATGGCACCAAACCACTAGCAGCTTTTATTGCTGGTACTACGGCGCCACCAGGAAGGCGCATGGGACATGCCGGAGCTATCATCGCAGGGAACAAAGGCACGGCACAAGAGAAAAAAGCCGCCTTGCAAGCAGCCGGAGCGTTGGTTACAGACAACCCTGCCGAAATGGGAGTTGCCATACAAAGAGCAATCGGGGTAAAATAGAATCCGTTATGAGATAACCCTAAAGATAATATCCATGTTGAAAATATCAGGCTCTATTCCAATCATCATTTCCCCTTTTTTTTGGCTGCTAGCTGCCGCTATTGGCTGGATGAATACCTTTACCCTACAAGGCACAGCCATTTGGGTGGGGTTAATTTTTGTCTCTGTGCTAGTGCATGAATTTGGACACGCTTTAACAGCCGTCGCTTTTGGACAACGTGCTTTTATCGAACTTGTCGGTTTTGGCGGCATTACAAAACGGCGCGGTGGACATATCAAACCATGGCAAGAGTTCATTGTTGTTTTAAATGGTCCGCTGGCAGGCTGTGTATTATGTGGCCTGGCCTGGTGGGGAAAAGAAATCTTACAGGTAAGCCATCCACAATCGGTATTGACCTATGTGGTTTCGATGGCTTTTTATGTGAATGTGTTTTGGACAGTGATTAACTTGCTGCCCATCCAGCCACTTGACGGTGGTAAACTGTTGAGTATTGCTCTCGAAGGCATCTTTGGTTTTCGGGGGACGAAAATCGCTTTGTTTATCAGTTTGGTGCTCGCGGCGGGATTAAGTGTCTTTTTCTTTGTCATTCAAGCTTTTTTAGCTGGTGCTCTATTTATGCTTTTCACCTACGAGGCCTATCGTGCTTGGAAAGCAAGTTTAAGCATGACCCAGCAAGACCAGAATTTGATTTTGCAGCACCTGTTGAAAGAGGTCGAGAGGGATTTGCACCAAGGCCATAAGGATGAAGCTCAAGCCAAACTCATGCAAATTCGCGAGCATGCTAAAGCAGGGGTGATTTATGTGGCCGCGACCGAACAGCTAGCACAGCTATGGGCGGAAAAAGGTGAATTTCAGACTGCCTATGATTTATTGGAGTCTGTACATACAAAATTGAGCATCGAGGCCCTCAGACTCTTGCACCAACTGGCCTATACCCTGAAGAAATGGGAACAAGTGGCTAAATTGGGTGACGGCACGTACCAGGCTAACCCCAGCTATCAAACAGCCTTGATCAACGCTACAAGCCACTCCATGCTCGCACAAGTGCGCCCAGCGATTGGGTGGCTGCATTGTGCCTTGCGCGATGGAGCTCCTAATTTGCGCGAAGTGCTAGAGTTGCATGAATTCGATCCCATCCGCAATGACCCCCGTTTTCTAGAATTCGTGAACGAATTGGCTCCACGTAAAGGGTGATTATACACAAACAAGCTCAAAAATTGGATTTTTGGCTTTGAGAAAGCCCCGGGATTGAGCTATCAAAAACAGGCCAATATTGTATGCGTGCCATGCAATTTACCCACCACCATCAACCGCTACAGTTAGTCGATATTCCCCAGCCCATACCCGGTCCTGGACAGCTCTCAATAGAAGTGCATGTGTGTGGCGTATGCCGCACTGATTTGCATGTCATGGATGGAGAGTTGCCCAATGCCCATTTGCCAATAGTACCAGGACATCAAGTGGTTGGCACCGTGGTAGGCAAAGGGGATAACACAACGTTAAAGCTAGGACAAAGAGTAGGTGTTCCTTGGTTGGGAGGGAGCTGTCAGCACTGCCGCTATTGTTTAACGGGACGGGAAAATCTATGTGACTCTCCTACCTATACCGGGTTTCAAGTCAATGGAGGCTTTTCTGACTATTGTGTGGCCAATGAAGCCTTTTGTTTTCCCATACCAGAACATTATCCCGATATCCAGGCCGCGCCTTTGCTGTGTGCTGGCTTAATCGGTTATCGCGCTTTACGCTTCAGCGCTGAAGCGCAACATCTCGGACTCTATGGCTTTGGCGCAGCCGCACATATCGTCATCCAAGTCGCTCGTCACCAAGGGCGCAAAGTGTATGCTTTTACTAAGCCAGGGGATAGTCAAGGCCAAGCCTTTGCCAGAGAGCTAGGAGCCACATGGAGTGGGGATGCAGGCACTGCGCCTCCAGTATTGCTCGATGCAGCCATCATTTTTGCTCCCGCCGGAGAACTCGTGCCGGAGGCTTTGCAAGCTACCGCTAAGGGGGGGGTTGTAATCTGTGCAGGGATTCATATGAGCGATATTCCCAGCTTCCCTTACGCCTGGCTGTGGGAAGAGCGGGTGATCCGCTCGGTCGCTAATCTGACGCGGCGCGATGGAAAGGAGTTTTTGGCTTTAGCACCCCAAATTCCTGTTGAAACCACTGTGACGACCTACCCCTTGGAAGAGGCGAACCAAGCCCTAGATGACCTGAGGTATGGGCGCTTTCGCGGTGCCGCCGTCATTGTAGTCAAAGATTAAAATCTAGCAGTTTCAACTGCCGCTTGGTACATGTTCAGGGCATATGCAGCCTGCCGCGGTAGCGGCCTAAGAGATTAGCCCCGGGTGTAGTGATTAGCGGAACCCGAGGTTCTTAAAGAAACTATATAGCCCCGGTAGGGGCGTAAGAAAGCGTTTAGGCAAAATCTCTTACCACGAGCTTTCTTACGCCCCTACCCAGGATGGGCAAAAATCGTCAGCGCGCGGGCTTTGGCGTCTTTTTTGCCATATTCAGAAAATTATAAATCATTAACCAACACGTGGTTAGATGATTTATAATTTTCTGAATCTGACAAAAAATACGCTCAAATCCCGGCTGCTGCCAATTTTTGCCCATCCTGTACCGGGGCTGGTATTTTTTTTCCAATACCCCAGGTTCCGCTAATCGCTCCACCCGGGGCTAATCTCTTAGGCCGCTACCGCGGCAAGCTACACACCCCGTGAACATGTACGTAAGTAGTTGTCTTTAATATTCGAGTGGTTGTTATTTTTAAAAACAATAGTAATTGAATTATAATAAATTATTTATTATAATAATATCTTGTTTAATATTCTATTAGGAGTTTGTTATGACAATTACAGCTGTAACAGATCATGGGCGTTTACATCTTGGCTATGGAGATACAACACAAGGCATGGGGAAAAGTATTAGAATTCATAGAGATCCATTGACACTACTCTATGCGTATTTGACTGCAAACCTAGTAAAAGTTGAAATCAACGGTGAGTGCTACCTAGCAAACAGAAACAGTTTCAATAAACATTTGACCTCTATCGGACTAAAAAACATCTCTCTGATGACTGACAGGGTGGCTTATGCTCAATTGATTAAAGGCAAAAAATTACAGCTAAGTGACGAGTCACTTGCTGAGGGGCTTTCATTTGAAAAGCGCACCGAGCTGACATCAAATTTGGCTTATGCGATTATAGCCAACGATGTTGAATGTGTTAAAAAATGTATACGGGAGGGGGCCGATTTAGATCGACGGTTTTATGTAGAATATTGGCCGCTTCCAGAAAAAATCATTCACGCAAAAATTTATATGAATCGTCCCTCTAATTTTATCTTTTACAAAGCTTTTACACCACTAGCCTATGCTATACGGTGTAACATATCAAACGCCGCTAATATCGCTAATATTATTTCTAAAACGAAAAAGGGCGATTATGCTTCTGATGTATGCATTTGGTATCGGGTCGACGACCAGTGGTCACACGATTTGAAAAAGCACAAGGTTACCTATTCTGAGCACGTTGTTTTTGAAGGTAACAAATTAGCTCTCAAAAAAACCGAAGATTTCGATATATCGTAAGTGCCTAGGAGAGGCGCCCGTTTGCTACGGGCGACCCTCCTGCCATTAACCTCCATAGTAGCTGCCAACTTAATATCTTTCAAAGATTGCAACGAATCAAGCTGGGAAATTTCGGTGACTGCAAGCATATAGATGAAGGATTGTGGGAGTTTCGTATTCATCATAAAGCAGGTATTAGAATTTATTACGCTCGTGTTGGACAACATCTTATATTGATTGTAGGTGGTGGCGATAAACGAAGCCAACAGCGCGATATTACTAAAGCTAAAAAGTGTCTTGAGGATTATAAGAGGAGGGTACTATGAGTGGCAAATTTCGTTCTTTTGAAGAGCTATTAGGAGAGTATCTCGAAAACCCTGAATTCGCCATGAGCTTTTTAAACCAAGCTTTAGCTGATGAAGACGTCGAAGCTTTTAAGCTTTCTCTCAAAGATATTATCCGTGTACATGGTAAAGTTTCTCACTTAGCCAAACAAGCCCATCTCAGCCGAGGAACACTTTATAAGCTTATGCAGGGAAAGGGACAAGCTGAAATTGGGACAGTCTTAAAGCTAATCCACGCTTTGGGTTATGACCTTACTGTGACGCGAAGAGCACAAGCTGTTTAAGGGATTTGCCGTCTGTAACAACTTCTCTATCTTTTTTAAGTACTTATTCCGAAGACAATTTTGATAGCTTTTTCGACTTGTTTTATATGTTCGGCATCTATCACATCAATTTTTTTTCCTAAGCGGCTTTTATCTAGCGCTCTAGCTTGATTAAGCATGACTTTTGCCATTTTATTACGAACTTTAACTTGAACCTCAAAAGGGTAAACTTTACAAACCTTGCTTGTAATGGGAGCTATCATTACTAGGGGGGAATATTCATTGCCAATATCACTAGAAATAATTAAACAAGGCCTTATCTTTTTTGTCTCAGCACCTACTGTTGGCTCTAAATTAATCCAATAAATCTCACCACGTTTTGGAAAACTACTCATCCCATTCAACCCCTTTAAAGTCTTCGGTTTCTATTGTTTCCCAATCTTCTAGTGCTTCCAGCTGCCCTGGATCTTTAGCAGCTTCGCGATATGCCATAGCCAGCGCGCTATTTTGTTCTTGTAACGAACGCCTCAATGAAGCGGCTACAAATTTGCTGATCATCCCTTTTTCAACAGTAGCGTAGAGCAAGGCTTTTAAATCTTCGGGTATTGATAACGTGACATGTACACTTCTCTTGTGTTTTTGCATATGTACCTCCCACTCTATTATACAAAGATACGTAGTTATTGTATATGTATAGTTGTATAAGAAGCTATCCTCCATGTCCAATTGAAGATAAACTAGCCCCAATTTTTAGTTGTAAATATTTTTTTTAAGTTGACACTATTGCGTGAACATTTACATATTATTTCCGTTGTAATTTAGTGTAATAATTGATATTCTTTGTAAAATTCTTAAATAAGAAATATAACACAACTTAATTATTCTAATAAAAAGAGATAATATGAGTAGCGCACCAAGATTGCATTCAGGATCTAACGGAGATGGTTGGATCGATTCAACTCTCTCTAACTCCCCTTTTCAAACTGCTAACAAAGTTACAGTGAACGCTTGCTATGATGTAGCGAGATATGCCACCCATGCTGTGTGGGGGGATTTTCCAGTAGACTCAACACAGAGTAAATTTCAAAGAGCATCAGTGCCTTTTTTGTATCCGCAGGATGAGCTACAGCCTAAATTGACTTTTGCTGATAATAGTGCAATTCAGGTCAAAGCAGGCGATCTTCTAATCCCGATCAAGTTATTCACTACCGATCTCACAGAATTAGATGCCAGCATTCAACACCTTGCACAAGGATTGGGAGGAGCAGGCGCGGATGTTCACAAAGGCATTCCACTGGTGCTGCCGTCATCACTTTTTCAAAGGCTAAATCTAGAAAACGTTTTGCAGCTTAAGTATGGAGAACAGTTGCTAGATCTATCGATTAAAGAATTTGACCCTGCTTATGTAGGCACTCCTTATGAGCGGATGTCTTTTACCGACTTGCTACAATCTAAAAATGGACAAGTGTTTGCAGAAGGCTTTGCTTATGCCACCGCACCCCGCACCGTAGGTGAGAAGGCAAGTCGCAGGCAATATGCTCCTTCAGCAGAAGGCGTTAGCAGTTGCTATTTCCTGCCTGCACATCGATCCCCTTATGGTATAGAGATAAAGGAATATTGGACACATGTGAAAAAGGAAAGAAGCGATTTTATCATTTCTGAAAATGCTGTAAAAGTGCTTTCTGATGAATTTGTAGAGCCTAATTTCGATATTGAAAATACCACTTTTGCATTTCCAAACGACAATTCGATACTAGCACCAGTCATCACTGACACCTTTTTAAGCATCGCTTGTCCAGGAAAATTGGTGAAAGCGCATCTATCCATTATCGACGATGACCTTTTTGTGTGGATTCACCGCTCTTTGCCTGTGCCTGAGGGTTTTCGGCCATTTAACAGTGAGTCACCAAAAGACAATATCGTAACGGTGGTGCGCAATCTTAAAAACCATAACATTTGCGCTCAGACTCTCATCGCTAACATTAAAGCGAATAAATTTAATGTGGCTGAGGGCTCACTCAAACTTGATCTTAAAGCTTCCTCAATAGAGCTTGATGAGAAAGCCACACTTCCGATATTACCCGTAGAATTGTCCCCGCCAAGTACGCCACGATCACCACAAGAACTGAGTAGAAAGACTCACAGTTGTTGCCAACAGATATTGCGTGGATTAAAGAATAGAGTTTGGAAGAGCCAAAAGCTCGACTAAAGGATTTAAGCTCTAACTTCATATCTCATAGCCCATGGCTCCTAAAGGTCGCTATGAGTTATGAGATATAAAGTTCCTGTCCCTAATGTCCCTAAGGTCCCTTTAGTCCCTACCGTCCCTAAATTTACTTCGTAAGTTAGCGCTTATGGGGTGCCTCCCTAAGCTTTTACATTTCAGGGCAACGCCCTGAGCGATGATGGCTGAAATACCCACCTGTTAT
>JABDFJ010000070.1:0-5481 GCA_013286645.1 Chlamydiota bacterium
GCACCATTTACGCGTCTCATGCCAAAGACAGCGCCATCTACGTGATCAAACCAAACAGCGCTCCTCAGAAACTGACACAAGGGCAAACAGCAGTCAAAGATGCAGACAAAATAATATGGGATGGAACCCGCTTTGCCGATCTACGCGCCACTCCTTACGGCCTGGTAGCTGTGGCAGAACACCACACACCCAACCATCCCGTCGAAAACTTTCTGGCCCTGATAGATATTCAAACAGGTGCTCACAAAAAACTCGCTTCTGGATGCGACTTCTATGCTTCGCCAGCAATCAGCCGTGATCATAAAAAGATCGCTTGGCTATGCTGGAATCAACCTAATATGCCATGGACCAAAACAGAACTGTGGATTGCCGACATTGACAGCAATGGTTCACTAAAAAATCCGCAACGCATAGCGGGAGAGGGGTACGAATCAATTTTGCAACCAGAATGGTCTCCAGAAGGCACCCTTTACTTCATCACTGACCGCGATCATGGGTGGTGGAATATTCACCGCCACCACCATGGTAAGATTGAAAATATCTGCCCTATTCAAGCTGAAATCGGGGCACCCCTATGGACTTTCGATAAGCCCATCTATGGCTTCCTGCACGACAAAATCTTTTTTGGCTTCAATAGCAATGGGAAATGGGGACTGGGCGTTGTCAATTTAAAAAATTTACAATGGAATGAAATTTTACGGCCTAGCACTTCAATCAGTCACGTCCGCTGCGGATCTGATTTCGTCGAATTTCTTGAAGGCTATCCTTATAAAAACGAAGTCCTTGTCCAAATTAAAGATACCCCAAATTATCCAGTCAAAGAGCTAAACCCCCAAGCAAGACTCATCGACCCTGCCTATATCAGCGTGCCACAGCATATAGCATACCCCAGTAACGGGAGAACAGCCTATGGATATTACTACGCGCCACGTAATAGAGATTTTCAGGCACCTGCTGGTGAAAAACCGCCCCTTGTGATCTTCATTCATGGAGGCCCCACCTCACAAGCTCGCAATCTATTTCAGATCAAGCAGCTCTTCTGGACCAGCCGCGGCTTTGCCGTGCTCGACGTCAACTATGGGGGCAGCACGGGGTATGGACGCAAGTACCGCGAGCTGCTCAACAAGAATTGGGGCATTGTCGATGTTGAAGATTGTGTGAATGGAGCCAAATATTTAGTAGATCGGGGGCTTGTTGATCAAAACAAATTAGTCATCCGCGGAGGGAGTGCTGGGGGCTACACGACGCTGGCGGCTTTAGCCTTCAAGAACACATTCAAAGCTGGTGGTAACTATTTCGGAGTGGCCGACATTACCGCTTTAGCCAAAGATACACATAAATTCGAAGCTAGCTATATGGACGAGTTGGTGGGAAAATATCCCGAAGAAAAAGACCTCTGGGAAGCCCGTTCGCCAATAAACTCCGTGGATAAAATCAACGTTCCACTGATCATCTTCCAAGGCGAGGATGATCCTGTGGTGCCTAAAAACCAATCAATCATGATATACGAAGCCCTCAAAAAGAGGGGTGTGCCGGTGGAACTACATTTGTATCCCAAGGAGGAGCATGGTTTTAAGCTATCCCAAAACATCATCCACTCGTTAAACCGCGAAGCTGAATTTTACCTTGAGGTCTTCAGATTGGACATGGACGAATTGGACTAACTGGACGACCTGGACGAACTGGACGAGTTGATTAAAATGTTAACTTTTCTTTCTGGCGTCCGATCTCATGCGATAAAGCCGCTCGGTAAAACCACCTTCACGTTGAAAAGCATCAGCTTGAGCAGCAATCTGTCTATCTAAGAGCGAACAAGCCACAGAAAGCAACACCAAAACTCCATTAGCAGCTATCTCTTCAATCGACTCTCCTGTCCTTTGATTTAGCTCCTTAACCCAAAGGGCAAATTCATCTGACGTACATACACGAAGGCTAATCAGCTCTTTTCCTCGTGGTTCATTGTAGCCCCACACAATGAGCTTACGCTGCCGTAAAAAATCTTGATAATCTAATTTAAGCTCTTCTAGACTAGCCCGGGCAACATTCGTCAATCTGATTTCTGTCTTTTTCGAAGTGCCCGATGCTTGACTGCCTTCTGCAATGTTCTGCACCCCGGAGCGTGCCGCTTGAACCATTTGGTCATGGGTACGACTTTTGCCACTGATAAATTTATCACAAAAACGGATCGTAATGTCAAAGATTAGCTGCGAAAGTTGAAACGTTTTCAAGCCGCGATAACCACCGTGCTTTACAAGCAACTTCTCCATAAAACCATCCTCAAATGACGAGGTGGGATCTTACAAATCAATAATATTATTTACAAATAAAAAAACACTAGCACTGGACATGGACGAATTGGACTAACTGGACTACCTGGACGAGTTGGACATTTTAGGTCACACTGTCCAGTTCGTCCAGGTAGTCCAATTCGTCCAGTTAGTCCATGTCCATTAGCCCCGACTCTTCCAATAGGAGGCAATCACATCATCCACAGCTTGCTTTAAAGGGGCATTCACCCAAGGCAAGTTGTCTACCACGCTTTGAGCCCAGCGAAAATAGGCATCCACCCGCTCCTCCTCCCACCCTTGTGGAGGACACTTCGCCATGTCAGACAGATTATACAATTTATCACTGAGCTTCACTTGTGCAGCCCCAAAAGACTTATGTGGTGCATGTTCAATTTGCAAACGCTTGCGCACATCTTTGGCTAATGATTTGTCATCTGTAACTTCGCGCACAAAGTCAGTTACACGTACTCCAAAACGGGATTCAATTTCATCAAAACTTGTATCTGTATCTTCCACAGTGTCGTGCAAAAGGGCTGCAATAATTACATCCGCATCGCGCACTTTTCCAATTGTCATCAAATTATTAGCCACACCTATAGGATGGATAATATATGGTGTGTTTGAGCTATCTTTACGCGTTTGAAATTGATGCTTCTCAGCAGAAAAAACAATGCCGTCAATGATTTGATAAACATCATCTAGGATTAAGCCTTCGCCAGCCATATAGGCATGGGTAAGTGTGCTTGCAAAGGTATCAAAACCTACCACTACATTGGGATGATGCGGAGAGTGCATGGCGATCAGGATACGACACTGTACTAGCTTTTCTTCAATACTACTCATCACCATCTCAAGGGAGGCCTTTGGTGTGGGTTGTTCTGTTTGAACAGCACATGGTTGACTAAAAGCAGCGAAACTTAATAATAATACGCCTATTTTACTCATCTTCCCTCTCTTATGGTGAATATGTTTTAATAAAAACAAAAAAAGACAAATGAGTAAAACTATAACAAAACAAAAACACAATTACAACAATAAAAATCAAACACTAAAAACAATTAAAGCTTTTTAATAGCTTCTACCATTTCAGCGAAATCTGTTAGAGGTTGTAAACACACTCCCCCTTTCTGACATAGATATAAAGTCGTGTGCCCTTTAATAGGCTGTTGTGTAGCGGTAAAAGGGGCTATTTTGAAAAGAGCCTCATCATCCATTTGCCGCCAAATGATGGATCGATGAGGGATAAAAGATTCATAGAAAAGCTTTTCTAATTCTTCTTTATGCTGCGATTTCTTATTCAATGCCACGACAACTGTGATCGCATCTTGATCATAATAACGGATGAGGTTGATCATATGATAACAATAGCCAGGTGAGTAGTTATCAATGTATTTTTGTGCCGCTCTCAATATATCTGCAGCTTGCTCTAAGTAGCCCTTGTTATACGTCAATTGATAAAGACGTAATAAATTTTCGCAGTGGATGGCATTGCCGGATGGCTCTGCCCCATCGGAAAAATGACATTTGCGTAAAATGATGTTTTCATCGGTGCCATCAGTTTGATAAAACGCCCCATCTTCTGCCTTAAATCTATTCTGCAAAAGATCTGCCATTTCCACCGCCCACTGCAACCACTCAACACCTTGCCCTGTCTCAAATAAACTCAGCAAACCACGTATCAAAAAGGCATAGTCTTCAAATCCGGCATTAAATAACGCTTCGCCTTCGCGCCAGCGTCGGAGCAAATGTCCTTCCTTCCACATATTGTCTTTAATGAAGCGTGTGGCTTTTACTGCTGCCTTAAGATAATTCTTGTCAGCCAGCGCTATCCCGGCTTCTGCCATAGTGAAGATCATTAATCCATTCCAAGAACAAAGCACTTTATCATCTTTGAGGGGATGGATGCGCTTTTCTCTCACTTTCCATAAGATCTGTCTTTGCAAACCAAAAAGGGATTCAAGCTCTGCCACTTCCATTTCTTTTTTTTGCGCAAACTCTTCTAAACGCATTGGTGTGTGGAGGATATTACGTCCTTCAAAATTGCCCTCAGGGGTCACACTATAAAACTCACAAAATAGCGCTGAATTCTCTTTACCAAGCACAGAGCGAATTTCGTCATAAGTCCAAGTGTAGAAATACCCTTCATGCCCCTCAGAATCGGCATCTTCAGCCGAATAGAACCCGCCTTCAGGATGTGTCATATCGCGTAACACATAATTCAATATATCATCACATACACCTCTATAGAAACTTTTTTGGGTGACTTGCCACGCTTCTAGATAGCTATACGCAAGTAAAGCATTATCGTATAACATCTTTTCAAAATGGGGTACTAACCACCGATCATCCACCGAGTATCGTGAAAACCCTCCACCGAGATGATCGCATATCCCCCCTCTTTGCATCATATCTAGGGTGCGTTCTGTTAAGAAAAGAGAACGACTATCCTCTGTCATGGAGGCATAGTGCAGCAAAAAATTCCATTGGTAACCGATGGGAAATTTCGGCATTCCTTTGATGCCACCGTAAGTGGGATCTGCCATTTTGAATAAGAGATCGGCAGTATCTTCGACTTGCTCCTTTTCAGGAATGCCGTCACCTCTGACATGGATATTATCACTGAAAGCCTCAAAAATGCGTTCTGCTTGCTCTACAACGTGTTCCTTCTCTTCACCGTGCCACACTTCATTGATGCGTAAGATAAGATCCGATAATCCTGTCAGGCCGTGGCTTGCATGTGGCGGCAAATAGGTAGTAGCGAAAAAAGGCAGCAGCTCTGGAGTCAGTATCACATTTAACGGCCAGCCTGCCGCCCCTGCCATCATGCTCTGAGCGAATTCCATATACAGGCTATCAACTTCAGGCAATTCTTCTCTATCGACTTTGATATTGATGAAATTCTCATTCATCAAGTTAGCGACTTCAACATTTTCGAAAGATTCTTTTTCCATCACATGGCACCAGTGGCACGTAGCATATCCGATAGAAAGAAAAATTGGCTTATCTTGGTCACGTGAAGCAGCAAAGGCTTCCTCTCCCCAAGGGTACCAGTCGACAGGATTATGAGCATGTTGTTGCAAATAGGGTGATTTTTCGCTCATCAAACGGTTGTTATAGATTTTGCGTTCGACCATGCTTGTTCTCCTCAAAAAAAACGATTGCGCTTGAAATTAAAGCTTATAGTGATTATGAC
>JABDFJ010000070.1:5491-10192 GCA_013286645.1 Chlamydiota bacterium
CATCGGCTTCAACACTCTTTTTGTGGGGATAAGATATTTTTTAAGAGTTTTGCAACGCCGCAAAAAGGTTATTATGAAAAAATATCTTATCCCCACAAAAAGAGTGTTGAAGCCGATGACGCACTTAGAGATCCAACACCATATTGACCTGAAAACCCCATTTTCTTTTAGATATCGATGGTACCAACCTAAGCCGGCCTTTGTCTCAAGTTTGTTAGCAATGCTTTGTCTAGGAATATCCAGTTCTGTTGCTAATGCCACCATCAATAATGATGATGGTGATCATCAAGCGGTCGCTCTTTTCGAAGAGTTTCAAGTAGCAGCGTTAGCTTCGCAAAATGCAAAAATCGATTTTCAACAGCTCGCTCAAAAGACCAAAGAACTAAATGCCACCCTTGAGCGTACACGCGAAAAGCTATCAGCCAACACGATCTCGACCAGTGACCTAAATCACACACAAGCTTCTCTCGCTAGAGATATTAGACAACAATTAGCAGAAGAAATGGAAACCCAACGCCAAGCACACGCAATGGCTAGCGAAGCAAGCTTACAAGAAATCACAGCACTACGTGAGCAGCTTGTAGGTGCTAACTATGCAGTTGAGAGGCAGCAAGAGATCATCAATAGGCTAAGCGCACAAGTAAACTATCTCCATAATGTTCAGGCATCTATGGAGCATCAACAACAAAATCTTTTGCACCACTTGGCAAGCACACTTGATCATGTGCAATACTACGAAAGGCAACTTGCTGAAAATCATGCTCTCTTGAATGAGCTTAGAAGCAATTTAGCAGAGAACGAAGAACAAAATGCACAACTCCTAGATGGGTTGAAATTAGATCTTATGCGTCAAAGTGTTGAAAACCACACACATGCCACTACGATCGAAGAGCAACACCACGACATTGCCAATTTACAAGAGACGATTCGTATTCAAAAAAGCGCCTTCCAAACAGAAATCAGACAACACCAATTAGCCAAACAGGCTATGCAGCAAAAAATTCAAGAGCTCGTGACGACCCTAAATGAAAACCAACAACAGCTGCTTACTATCCAAGAGTATGTTTCTTACTTACAACACATCAACATCCAAAATCAAGTTGCAGCCGCAAATGATAAGCCAGAAGCTTTAGATCTCACCCCTTTAGCCACAGCGCTCGATTATTCGTTGTTTTTAGAAACTGCTTATCATGATAGTACTGCCAGACTCAATCAGCTGGAACAAAGCCTCTCTGAAAAACATGACACGCAACACCAGCTAGAATCACAACTACACACATCGTTGGCAGATTACAATGCAGATCGCTTGATGTTGGAAACCAAAATAGAAGAACAACGCAGCCAATTGATTTCTCTTCAAGCAGCCATCCACAATCTGCAAAACGAGTTTCTCACAGCAAATCAACAACACCGCGATGAATTACATACCTTGCAAAGTGACAAATTGACACTCGCGGCGCTTTTAGATGAAAAAGAGATTCAGCTAAAAGAGAGTGAAGAAAAAATGCATGCTCTGGAAGCTAGCCATAATATTTTAACACAAGACAACATCGCGAGCCAATTCAATCCGGCTACAAACGCTATGGAAGCTGGAGATGCAACTGAGCAGCGTACCACGCCGCTTATGGTTTTTTCGGCTAACCAAACAAATGTCCAAGACAACGTTCAAGAAAGTGTTGAAGACTCGGATAAACCAAGCCCAACCAACAACTTGCTTTCAGCCTTTCTGTCATACGAAGCCATCATCGCTGATTACGAACAAAAGCAAAAAAGCATTATAGAACGCTTGGCGGAAACCGAATCTGCACATTCTCTGCTTGAAACACAATTAAACCACGAACTTGCCAATCGTCCTACAGATAGCGAGGAGCGCATCAACCAGCTGTTAGCAGAGCAAGACACGTTACTAGAGCGTCTTGGAACTAAGGAAGAGCAGCGCTACCAGCTGGAAGCTGAATTACGAAGAGTTGTGGCTATTTTCAACGCTGAAAAAGATGAATTCGAAGCTGAAGTTGTGACACACCGCAATGTAATAGCCAGCCTAGAATCCCAGCTCGATGCATCAGAGACAAGAAACGTTAACATAGACAAGCAGCTCGATAACCCGCTGAATGCAAAGGTGCAAGAGCTTGCTTTACAGTTAGCTGAAAAAGATCAATTGCTGATTACTTTACAAGATTTAGTGGAAGAGCTTCAATCCGCCAATATGCAAGCTGCCAAAATATCCCATAAAGATATCGCCAGCTCCACCGCCTCTAAAGAGAGTGAAAGCGAACGCACATTACTTGCTACTGTTCTAGCCTATGAAGCTATTATCGATGAACACCAAATCCAACAAACGCGTCTCCTTGATCGCTTGGCTACTAAGGAAGAGTTATTAAATAAACTCAAATCACAGCTACATGACACTTTAGCCAACCACAATGCAGAAATTCAAGAACTTCGCGCCTATCTAGATACACAGCAGCTGCAAGCCTATCGAAGCCCACAATACCAACCTGCACAAATGCAAACTTCATATGCACCCAATCATCTAGATATGCCTCATAGCGAACAGAGAGTCACACATAATATTAAGGCTAATGAAAGCCCTATCGATGAAAACCAAGTGGCCTTAGACAACTTTTACGATATGCGACAAAATGATGAACGCCTTTCTCAACTCGAACTAGAACTTGAATATCAACGTGCAAATCGCTATTCTCAAAGCGAAGCCTTTGAAATTCAGCTCGATAATTATCACAACGAAATTAGCTACATTAAGTCCCAGCTGAAACAAAATGAAAACCCGCAATATAAATAAATCTCATTACCACGCTTGTAATACCTATGAAAGAACATATGCATGCTGACATAACCCTTATAGTGAACAATCAACAAAAAAGTGATAACCATCCTTTTTTTTCAGTATTTTCCTTGCACAACAAATGGTGGCAGTCCACTACCGCATTTGTCTTTGGAACAATTACTTCTTTAAACATCGGTGTCCTTGAAGGCTCTACGGAAGAGTCTTTAAACACACAGACGGTCCTAGAGAGGTCGCATAGCATCCATAACCATTTGTTATCGGAACAAGTCGAAAAAGAAAATATCATTCTAGAGGCAGTTCAAGCATATGAAGCGACAATAGATTATTACCAAAAGCAGTTGACAAATACTCTTGAAGCACTAAGACAAAAAGAAGATCAAACATTCCTTCTCGAAACACAGCTTAGAGAAAAAGATAGACAATTACACATTACCGAAGTCAGCCTCAACAATTTGCATACCTCCAATGAAGAACTCAACCATTCGCTGATTGGGGTGCAAACACAACTGAGTCGCCTCGACTCTCATTATCGCGAACTTGATGATATTAGACTTCAGCTTGAAGAAGAGTTAGAGCAAAAGACATCTGTAATGCAACACAAAGAAAGCAAACTCCAAGCTGCAAACGACCTGATACAGCAGCTACAAGAGGATGTAAATGGACTACATACTGAAATCGAACGGTTTAACAACGATCTAACGACTTCTGTAACGAATGAGTCATCAGCTAAGCAACACATCACACTTTTAGAAAATGCTTTAGCCACCCGCGCCATAGAACTAGCTGCAGACCACCTTTCGCGTGAGAAGGCCCACGAAGTCCTGGCAGGCCAACTTGCAGAAGCACAATTTGCCGAACAACAGCTGACACTGGATATTGAGCGTTTGAACGCACAAGTCAACGATTATCAAATGACGATTGCTGATCTAAATAAACAAAACGACCTTGAGCGCCTGGCAGCTGCAGAGTTAGTACAAACATTGTACGAAGAAAATAGGGATCTAAATCACGCTCTTGCCATCACGAGCACGCATCACATCCAAGCTACTGAACACATTTCTAGTTTAGAAACGGCAAAAGTTGAGCGTGATGAAGAACTGCTAGCTCTGCATGACACCTATTCACAAGAAATGGAAAAAATGCAACTCCAGATCGCAGAAGATCAAGCAGATGTCATCAATTTAATCCCTCATCTGGCACATCTCCAATCCCAGCGTGATATCCTGGCACAAGAAATTGAACAATTGCGTTCTTCGATGCAATCGAATCACACCGTTTTAGGCTCACAATCAACTCAAATTGAACAACTGACAGCGCAAAGTCTAGACCACCAGCTAAAAGCTAACGAATTTGAGCATGCGTTATACCTTGTCACGTCAATAGCCGAAAAGCAAGAAACTGCTCTAAATGAAGCGACGACAGCCTTGCTGGACGTCAGTAACTATAATGCCCTCTTGCAAATGGAAAATGAACACTTACGAGTGCGCCTCGCAGAGCTTGAACGCGCAAACCGGACTATCAAAATCGGAGCAGCTATCCCTGTTTCCACAAAAGCAGCTAACGAACCGATCAAACCAGTTGCTACCACCACTCCCAAACCTACGTCTCTACCAAGTAAGCCTCATCTGCTCCCTATAAGTAACCCCTAAAAAAAACAACAAAGTAAATTTTAAATTTACATATCCACTAAAATAGCGTATTTTGCAAATTGCATAAAAACTCAACCGAGGTAAGCTATGAAAAAAATTTTAGGAATAGTACTAGCTAGTTTTGCCCTAGTACAAGCAACAGAAGCAAAGATTTCGCATTTGGAAGAAAGCTTCCACGAATACCAAGCCATTTTGAATGCCACAGCCCTTATTGAAACAGCCATCGAGCCTGGTGAAACCATC
>JABDFJ010000071.1 GCA_013286645.1 Chlamydiota bacterium
AGTTTTTCTTGGTTGCTTTTGAGGTGTTAACCTGCACAATAGGTCTATGGTTGATGTAGGTGTCATGAGAGACAACCTTACAACCTTGTGGTTTGGGTTGGGAGTAGTAGTTTTTTGGTGTAGGAACTGGCATCATAAAATACATAAAAAGCCTTTAATAAAGGGTGATAAATAAAAACAAATTTTATGTTTTTTAATAATAAAAGTCAGTTAATTTTTAATTTATTTTGTTTTTGTTTTTAACTAAGTTTAGTGCACAAACCATCCGATCGAGGTTTCTTGTCAGCCTCTAAAAGGTTTAAAGTTCTCACGATAGCGTGTAAATAAATTCGGGCACCGGCACGGGCACGCACACGGACACGAAAGCTCCACACACCGTGAACCTGTACATTGCATCGATTAGAATAGTTACAAAAAGAGTTTGAGCTAAAGCGCTTTTTTTGTTAGCCTTTCCTTTCCGAATCGGGCCTTTTTATAGGGAGACATTTTTTACCATGCTAGACTTCTTTCGCAGACATCAGCGCTATTTCTTCATCGTCATTACTGTAGTGATTGTGATTTCGTTTTCATTCTTCGGGACATACGACACCTTATCCAACAGTTCCTTCCGGGAACAGGTGGCCTTCACCAATGTGGTAGGCAAGGATGTCACGCGCCATGAGTTGGATGAAATGGTGACTTTCCTCAGTACTGATGCCCATGACAAATTGATCTTTGGCGGGGCTTGGGGTCCTAATTTTTTGAATGATGGTGTGCTTAGAAAAGATTTTCTTGAAACAGGCTTAGCCGTTCAGCTCGTGAATGGGTATGCACAAGAGGTGCAGCGCGATTTAGTGGCGCGTTTGGACAAAGAAAAGCGCTTTAATCTCTATGTTCATCCAGAAGCTCGTTTTATCGGTATGGAGACCGCTTGGAACTACTTTTCGCCAGACATGACGAGTTATTACCACGTTTTGCGCGTAGCTCAAGACCCGATGAGCCCTGATGCATTACAAGCGAGGATTGCGTTGTTCCTCATGGAACGACAGTTCCCATCGTCGCTCATGCGTCAGGTATTGCGCTATCAAGAAAAGCAGTATAGCTGGTTGGCTCCAGATAGAAATCTCGATTACACCGATTTATCCCTTTTTGGCTATCATACTGTTGAAGATTGGTTTGGTCCGCGATTTATCCGTTTGGCCGCCGAATTTATTATGAATGCTGCCGTCATTGCCGAACAGAAAGGATATGAAGTCTCTAAGGCAGATGCTATTGCCGATTTGATACGCAATGCGGACCTCAGTTTCAAGCAGAATGCGCGCAACCCGAACGTGGGGGTAGCCACAGGGCAAGAGTACTATAATGAACAGCTCCACCGATTAGGGATGGATCAGAACACTGCTGCCAAAGTGTGGGGGCAGGTGATGCTCTTTAGACGTTTATTCCAAGACATGGGGAATTCGGTGTTTGTCGATCCTTATACCTTTAAGACACTTGATGCATATGCTTTTGAATCGGTGGATGGTGAGCTATTCCGTTTGCCTAAAGACGTGCGCTTGACAAGCTTCCGTGCTTTGCAAAAATTCGAGATCTATTTAGATGCCATTAGCAAGCGCAGTGATGCCGAAAAAGCCAAGCTTAGTCTGCCTACTGAATTCTTATCGGCAGCCGACATATCCAAGAAGACGCCAGAGCTAGTTGAAAGAAGCTATTTATTGGAAATTGCCCAAACGGATAAAAAAGCAATAGAAAGCAATATCAGCGTGAAAGACACCTGGAATTGGGAAGTGAGTGATGCCGGCTGGGAGTTATTGAAGAGGCAGTTTCCAGAGCTTGGGACAGCAAAAGGCGCTACACGTGAGGAGCGTTTTGCAGCGCTTGACAATCTCGACGATAAAACCCGTGGAAGAGTCGATAACTTTGCCAGAGGTTCTATTGTGGATGAGCACCCTGAATGGTTAGCTAAAGCTATCCAAGAAGCTCCTGAAGCGCGCCAAGTGGTTAATCTGCATGCTAAGGGCGGCGGCAATCAGCTCTTTGCTGGATTACAGAATGGAGAGCAGCTTATGGCTCTGCTTGATGCGGCTCCGCTAGCCGATGAAGATGTGGCTACTTTGAAGCCTGCGGCTAAAGCCGCTGCGGATAAGCTGGCGCGTTATACTGCTGATAACTCGACATATTATCGCATTAGCGTGATCGAGCGTTCAGCTCAGCCTCAGATCTTGACATTTGCAGCAGCTGATAAGCAAGGTATTTTGGATAAGATTGTAGATGCTAAACTCGAAGCCTACTATTTGAAGATGCGAGAAAGTGATCCTAAGGCTTTTCAAAATGAAGATAAAGGGTGGAAGCCCTTTGCGGATGTGAAAGAGCGCATTGCTGAGCGCTACTTTGAAAGTGTTCTGAAAGGAATCCGCACTGCTTATGCTTCAGCGATGCCGGCGGATAAAGTTCCCGCTGAAATGATCGCCGATTATGCTGCTACTTTGCGTTTCTTCCCTTATGTGAACGAAATCAAAGCCAAGGTTGTGAATGATCCGGCGCAAGTGGCGTTGTTGACAATAATTCCTAAGGCAGCTGAAAGTGAAAAATTAGGACTGCCAGTCAGTGCTCCACTAGCAGATCAATGGAAGATGGAGAGAGCTCCCTACCAGATCACACGCAGCAGTGCTGAAAATCTGTTGGACAAAAGTGAGGTTTTTGCCTTGGCTGATGATGCTTGGACGGCAGTGAATACTCCAGCCAATGGGGAGATGAATTTCTTCCATGTGGCGCACAAGGGTAATCAAGCGGATGGGAAAGCTGTAGCTTCAAGTGTGACGAAAGCGCGCCAGGTGCTTTCTGATGATGCGCAGCAGCGACTGATGGCCCATGTGCTGCAGCGAATCAAAGATAAGCAAGCCATGTCGCTGGAGTATTTGAATGTCAATGCCGACGGGTCTCCGATGAATTAAGGATTTTAATGAATTTTGATGAAGATTTCGTTCCCTTAACTCCTGTCAATTTCTTTCAGATAAGTGCTGACTGCAAAGCTTTGCCAGTTGGCACTTTTCCCCAGCTTACCAAACAAAATTATAAGAAGTATTTGTTACCAAATACTTCTGCCTTATGTGCTGAAGAAAGTTTTGCTGAAGTCGCTATCGGATGGAATGGGGAAGGGATCGAACTCTTTGCACGCATGGATGTGCCCTTCCGACAAGTTTTTTACCCTGAAGTAGATCGTGGTGATAGTTTAGAGGTCTTCATCGATACGCGCGATGTGAAAACGGCAAGTTTCAATACGCGCTTTTGTCACCATTTCTTCTTTTTAGCTGAAGGGGTTGATGGACATTTTGCTGGTGAAATGACACGCTTTAGGACGGAAGATGTGCATCCCTTGTGTGACGCTAAAGATTTAAAAGTGAAAAGTTTGTGTCAAAGTGCTTCCTATGTGTTAAATATTTTCATTCCCAGTCAGTGTCTTTATGGGTATGATCCGGAGCAATTTAACCGACTAGGCTTTTCCTATCGCGTCAACCAAGCGCAAGGGTTTCCACAGCATTTTTCTGTAGTCACTGATGACTATCAGATCGATCAGCAGCCATCGCTGTGGGCTAGTCTACGACTAATCAAAGCATGAAATTATGCGTACAGCTTTATATTCTTCGCATCTTGCCTTAGGTGCTAAGATGGTGGATTTCTTGGGTTGGGAGATGCCAATTCAGTATACGGGGATCTTGCATGAGCACCAAGTTGTCCGGCAGCAAGTAGGTATTTTCGACGTCTCACATATGGGGCGTATTCTTATCGAAGGTGTCGATGCTGAAAGACTTCTAGATTATCTCTCTACCAATGAAATGAAAAATAAAAAGAATGGAACAGCCACTTATACAGTGTGGTGTGATTCTCAAGGCAAAAGTGTCGATGATTTGATTGTTTATCGACAGTCTGCAACCCAGTTTTTTGTTGTCGTCAATGCGGGCAACCGTCAAAAGGATTTAGAGCATTTGCAGCATTATGCTAAAAACACTCAAGTGCAAATTACGGAACGCTATCGTGAGGATGGGATCTTGGCTGTGCAGGGTCCGGCTGCAGAAGAGGTGGTATGTCGCTTGTTTCCAGCTGCGCAGGGCGTAAAGCCCATGCATTTCATGCAGACGGACTATGAGGGACATAAAATTGTCATTTCGCATACCGGGTATACGGGAGCTGGGGGCTTTGAGATTTATGCGCCGAATGAGGCGATTGTGGTGCTATGGAAGCAGTTCTTAGAAGTCGGTAAAGATCGAGGGATTGAGCCTATAGGGCTTGGAGCTCGTGATACTTTGCGGCTTGAGATGGGATATGCTTTGTATGGACATGAGCTTAGTGCTGAAATAGCCCCTATAGAAAGTGTGTCGGCCTGGACTGTGAAGATGGACAAGCCCGACTTTTTAGGTAAGCCTGCGCTCGAGGAGCTGTCTGAAAGCGGAAGTCAGCGTTTTCAATATGGGGTGGTGTTGGAAGATCGAGGCATTGCGCGTGAAGGATACGGCGTGTTTCTTGCCGGGCAGTGCATAGGGAAGGTGACATCAGGGACACAATCTCCAAGTTTGAATCGCGCTGTGGCGCTTGTTTTAGTGGAAAGAAAATTACAAGAAGGGGATAGTGTTGAAATTCAAGTAAGGCAAAATTTTTGCCGAGGGCATGTCACTAAGCCCCCTTTTTACAAAGCTTAATAATGCAAATCTCTTGAGGGTAAGATGAAATTTACGCAGACTCATGAATGGATAGATGTGAAAGATGGTGTAGGCACAGTAGGGGTGACAGAATACGCACAGAAAGAACTAGGTGATATTGTCTTTGTGGAATTACCTAAAGTAGGTAAGCAGGTAAAAAAAGGGGAAGAGGTAGTAGTGTTAGAATCGACCAAAGCCGCGGCCGATGTGTATTCACCTGTTTCTGGTACAATTGTCGAAGTGAATACAGCTTTGGTAGAACGGGCCGAATTGGTGAATCAATCTCCACAAGCTAGTGGATGGCTTTTTAAGTTGCAGCTTTCTGATCCAACTGAAATTGCCCCTTTAATGGATGTGGAGGCTTATAAAGCTATCCTGAAATAGATGTCTATGAATATTTAGCCTGAATTCGTTTTTGCAGGCGTAAGCCACAGGCTTGTAGCTTAGGCTTTAGCCTGAGCTTGTTTTGGCAGGCTTGAGCCTGCCCGCGCCCGCCCGCGATAGCGAGGCGAGGCGCGCTTACGTGTGGCTAAGCAGGATGTCGCCTAAAACAATAAGGCATAAACGCCTGAGGCTGACAAGGCGAATGCTTTTGTGCAACGTTCGCGAGGGCACGGCACCGAACGCGCCTCGCCTCGCTACCGCGGGCGGGCGCGTGGCAGGCGTAAGCCACAGGCTTATAGCTTAGCTTTAGCCTAAGCTACAAGCCTACGGCTTACATACATAGTGGGTATTATGGATTTTATCTCTAATCAGAAAGAACAAGTCGAGGCTATGCTAGAGACTATTGGCGTGGCTAGTGTCGATGAGTTATTCAGTGCCATTCCAAAGCAGCTAAAGTTGCAGGCGCCTGTATTTGATGATGGCCTGTCTGAAGGAGAGGGGATGCGCCTCATGGAGTCTTTGGCCGCCAAGAATACGTTTCCGCTTTTTGATAATTATCTTGGCGCTGGGGCTTATGAGCATCATGTACCCGCTTTGGTGGGAGCTGTTTGTGCTAAATCTGAATTCTTAACCGCCTATACCCCTTATCAAGCCGAAGCCTCACAAGGGATGCTTCAGGCTATCTTTGAATTTCAGTCTGTGGTCTGTGCATTGACCGGCTTGGATGTTGCCAACGCTTCGCTTTATGATGCTGCTACAGCATGTGCAGAAGCACTTTTGATGTGTTTGCGTTTGAAGAAAGAACGTCGAAAAATCGTCGTTGCCCGATCGCTACATCCCCATTACCGCGCTGTTGTTGAGCAGTTCTTGTTGGGACATGGCGTCACTATTGAGTGGATTCCATTTACAACTACCGGTCAATCAGATCTCTCTGAAGCCTTGCGCCTAATCGATGATCAAACCGTCGCTGTCTTGTTGCAATATCCTAATTTTTTTGGCATCGTGGACGATGTGGCAGCCGTTAGTGTTAAAGCAAAGCAATGTGAGGCGTTGACAGTTATCTGTGCCAATCCGCTCATTTATGGCTTATATGCTTCCGCGGCCGAAGTTGGTGCAGACATCGCGGTAGGAGATATGCAGCCATTAGGATTGCCACTGCAATATGGTGGACCTTATGTTGGTTATCTGGCCTGTCGCCAAGAGTTAGTGCGACAGATGCCTGGTCGTGTCGTCGGCGAAACCGTTGATCAGAAAGGAAGGCGCGGATTTGTGCTGACGTTGCAAGCGCGTGAGCAGCATATTCGCAGGGAAAAAGCCACTTCGAATATTTGCACGAATCAGGCTTTAGCTGCTTTAGCTTGTTTGGTGGGGGTATTATGGTATGGAAAGCGCGGATTGCAGTTGCTTGCCTTGACGAATTTTCAACGGACAGCTTATTTAAAGCAGCAGTTGAAGTCTTTGCCACACGTACAGACGCTGGGCGAGGCTGCCAATTTTAATGAATTTGCTATCTCTTTTGGAAGACCACTTGAAGAAGTCTATGCCCATTTCCGTGCACAGCACATTGAGCCAGGTGTTGATCTAGGACGCTATTATCCTGAATTAAAGGATTATCTCTTAGTGGCTGTCACAGAAACAAAAGATAAAGCCATGTTAGACCGCTATGTCGCCGTGGCCAGAGCTTTGAGGTTGTGATGAGTAAGACAGTATTTGAAAAGAGTCAAAAGGGTCAGCATGCTTATAGCCTACCTAAAGATGAAGTCGCCTTCCAACAATATCTTCCACCAAAGGCACTGTTGCGCACGATAGAGCTCCCATTGCCCGAAATTTCAGAGATCGATTTGACGCGCCATTTTAGTGAGTTGGCTGCCAAAAATGTAGGCATTGACAACCAGTTCTATCCCTTGGGTAGTTGCACGATGAAGTTAAATCCACGGGTCAACGAATGGTGTGCTTCTTTACCAGGTTTTGTGCGTACCCATCCATTAGCGCCAGATGAGACGGTACAAGGTAACTTGCAGGTGATAGAGGGGTTGCTTCAAATGTTATGTCAAGTGTCTGGAATGCGGGCTGGGACCCTCGTGCCTTGCGCTGGAGCACAAGGGGAATATGCTGGCATTAAGATGATCGCAGCATATCATCGTCGACGAGGAGATTTTCAAAGAACGGAGATATTAATTCCTGACGATGCCCATGGTACCAATCCAGCTACAGCGGCGATGGCGGGATACACAACGGTTTCCATACGAACTGATGCGACGGGAGATTTAGATCTGACACATTTAGAAGAAGTGGTTTCTGAGAAGACTGCAGGCTTAATGTTGACAAATCCCAATACATTAGGATTGTTTAGTCCGAAGATCACCAAAATTGCTGAGGTGATGCATCGCCATGGTGGTTTGCTGTATTATGATGGGGCAAATCTGAATGCTATTTTGAATGTGGTGCGGCCGGGCGATATGGGCTTTGATGTGATGCATATCAACTTACATAAAACGTTTTCTACTCCACATGGTGGAGGAGGACCAGGATCTGGACCAGTGCTTTGCAATGAGAAGCTTATGCCATTTTTACCATTTCCACGAGTAGTAAGAGAGGGTGATCTTTGGCGCACATTTTGGGAAGGTGGTAATGGTGATAGTATCGGTCAAATTTGTGCCTTTCATGGGAATTTTGGCATTTATTTGCGCGCATATCTGTATGCTAAGCTGCATGGTAACTATGGTTTAAGGCGCATTGCGGAGAATGCTGTCATCAATGCGAATTATTTAAAAAAACTTTTGGCACGCTATTTTACCATACCATATCCTCAATATTGTATGCATGAGTTTGTTGTGCAAGCCGATACATATTTAAGTAAGGGTATCAGAGCTTTGGATATCGCGAAGAGACTTTTAGATTATGGAGTTTATGCTCCGACAATTTATTTTCCGTTGATTATCAAGGAATGCATGTTGATTGAGCCTACGGAGAGTGAGTCTAAAGCCACCTTGGATAGGTTTGCCGAGATTATGGAAAAGATTGTAACAGAAAGTCAAACGCATCCACAAGTGGTTTTAGATGCGCCACATAGCAAATCAGTTACCCGTTTGAATGAGGTGTTGGCTGCCAAGAAGCCTATCCTGAAACATTTTTTGTTTTGACAAAGTTTTTGATGTTAGTGCCGATATCTGAAATGATCGCATTGTGGTGCCGGCGCCCGAATAAAAATCGTTTTAGAAGACCTGGAGGGGCGATAAATGTCCAAGCTAAGATGGATCCTACAACTTTAAATGTTGAATTAAGCAAGCGACGGCGCCATTTTACACTTCTATCGTATTCGGCGATGGAAACGCGCTGATCGATATAATCGATATTTTCCTTTCCTCTATAGAACATTCTGCCATGCGCTCCCACAATGCCACTGACTGCAATATTTTTAGCACCTACATCGGTTAGGGCTTGTTTGTGCACCACTGCTGAGACCTGATAGTGCTGTGATATGTCGTTGCCCTCCTCATCGACGAAGAAGTTGCCCAAATAGCTTGAATTCCAAAGGGCTCCAGCTAAAGGCACTGGATCGTCTTTACTGACATGATAGTTGAAGCTTAGCTCTGGGGATACTTCTCGTTTTTGTTTTATCCATGTTTTGGCAAAGCGTCGTACATCATGGGCATCAATGGCTGGGCTGTCAAAAAGTTCTAGCGAAATCTTTCTGTTTGGCCATTGACCACTGCGCTGTAAGTTGATGAGGGCTAATTGGCTAGTGGCGGCTCCTAGGCTATGTCCTGTAATCAACAATGGGCGTGTGGTTTCAATGCTAGGTGACGGTGTCGCTTTGGCTAACCAAGCACACTCTTGTGTTAAGCATGCGTAGCGCCCTAGATACCCTGGGGGACGGATGTTGAAATCTGTTAGGGTGGAGGATAATGCATCGCTCGCAGTAGGGAGGGAGGCAGTGCTGCGATAGAGGACAATATCTGGCATATCGACGGCATAATCTTGTGTGGCAGGGACTAAGCGATAGGCAAATTTTCCAAGGCCGGAATCCATGATGTCATCGACGCGATACCAGCGAGGATGTCCATCATTACCTTTTAATCCAGGGATGAGCATCCCCATGTGGCGCGCATGTGTGTGGTTATTTTCATAGTATAAGTGTTTCTTTACGAGGATTTTGGCGAGGATTTCACAATAGCGTGTGTGGTCTGTGGGGGCGAGGCTGTCAATTTCTTGATAAATTTTGAGGCGTTCTTCATCTTCTAGGCTGCGTCCCTTTTTGTGACTGAACCATCCATGTTTGATGTATTTTCCTGGTAGGCCACTAATTTTTTCGAGATCGACTAATTTGTCCAGTTTGTAAGATTGATTTGGTTCTTTTAAGGTAGTGATGAGTAAATTTAATAGATCTCCATCTAGCGTTGTGATTGAGGAGCACTTTTTTAGTGTGGTGACATGTGCGGGATTGATGGTGTGGAGAGTGTGTAAGGCGTCGGTTTCATATTTTGAAAGGGGGGCATTTGTTTTTAATTTGGTGATGAAACGTTCAATATCGTGGCTGTTGATGTCGTGTAATCCGATCAACAGTTTATGGAAAATTTTATTTGCTAATGGTTTTTGAAATAGTAGCGGTTGTTTAACAGAGGGGAAAAGATGGTAGCGTGCGCATACTTCTTCAACTTTGCTTTGTCCGTAGATAGCACATAAGGCAGGCAAAGAACGTGAGGTGGCAGGCAATTTGGATGGGTCAGAGTCGAATGTTTGTTTTTTATGAGTAAGGCTTTTAATCATATAATAAACATTGTACTATTTAGTTTAAAAAAAAAGCAATTAAAATTATATTTTTTATCTCATCGTAAATTAGAGTACGCACTATTTGAACGCGAAGGTCGCGAAGTGAC
>JABDFJ010000072.1:0-8671 GCA_013286645.1 Chlamydiota bacterium
ACCAATGATTTCTCCAGCACTAAAGTTAGAAGAAGCAAACATTTGGAATGTGTAGCTAAATATAGAGCTATGCAAATAGAAGCTCTTAATGCTTTGGAAGGTGTAATCGGGGTCGTACCTTCGAAAGTACACGAGAGTAGAAAAATTAAAATAATGAATCGCGCTGCACTTGAGATTAAGCAGCTCAAAGCAGAGAATAAGCAATTAAAGACACAAAACCAAGATGCTTTGTCATCAATGAATCAACAAGCAAAAAACATCGAAGCTTTACAACTAACGAACCAGCAATTAAACCGACAGTTGGGTGAATTGCAAAATGAAAAATGTGTTTTAAGCAAGCGATTGGAAGCCGCTTTGGCTGAGACAAAAAACCAAGCTGTAGCAAGGTTTGTTTTATTAAGCCGCGTGGAAGAGTTGCAAAAGGAAATTGCGGCTTCAAGCATGAAATTGCAGACTGCTTTGGTTGGGACAGAAATCCTAGCTATAGAAAGGGAGGGTTTATTAAGCCGTGTGAAAGAATTGCAAAAGGAAATTGCCGCTTCAAGCATGGAATTGCAGACTGCTTTGGTTGGGAAAGAAACTCTAGCTATAGAAAGGAAGGGTTTATTAAGTCGTGTGGAAGAGTTGCAAAAGGTAATTGGGGATTCAAGAGAAAATGTTTGGAGTCACCAAAGCAACTTTAGTGATCAATCCGATCACTACGGTTCATATGACACAAATTCTATGCCACAAGAGCAATTCGGGCATGTGCCACGCCTCTGATTACCCCGTTTCGTTATTCTTTTACTACCTGATTCACTTTTTCTAAAGTAATTTTCTTGCTTTGGGGTTGAGAGAAAGCCCCATTTAAGCTAAGCTTTGCACCAATGTGTTCTCGTAGCTCAGGTGGATAGAGCGGTTGCCTCCTAAGCAACAGGCCGCGCGTTCGAATCGCGCCGAGGACAACTTATAAAGGCTAAAGGCTAAAGGCTAAAAAAAAGCAAAAGGATAAAAGCTAAAACTTGAGACCAAGCTTTATTCTTAAGGCTTTGTTCTTTCTTTTAGCCTTTCGCCTTTCGCCTTTCGCCTTTAGCCTTTCGCCTTTCGCCTTTCTTTTTTCGCCTTTAGCTTTTCTTTTCCAAGTAGTCTTGAATGCCTTGGGCGATGCCTAGGGCAAGGCTTTTTAGATAGCTTGCTTTTTTGAGCTTTTCCATCTCTGCCGCATTCGTCAAGAAACCACCTTCAATGAGCACGGCTGGCATTTTAGTTTCTCTAATCACGGCGAAGTTGCCATGTTTGACGCCTCTTGATTTTGCCTGCGTGTTTGAGAGTGTTCTGTCTAGGATAGCTTGGGCTAATTGTTTAGATTTCGCCACACGTCCTTTATCGGGATCGGTGCGATAGAAAAAGACTTCAATGCCTTCCGCATCTCTGCTCGGGGCTGAGTTGTAGTGAATGCTGACAAAAAGCACAGGGTTTTGATTGTTAGCAAAGATGGCGCGTTGTTCTAGCGAGATAAAGGTATCGTCCGTGCGCGTCATGACAATTTTATACCCAAATTGCTGTAGGAACTTCTTTACCATTTGCGCCGTGGACATATTTAAGTACTTTTCTTGATATCTAGGGGTGCCGAGAGAGTGGGTCCCAAAATCGTCTCCACCATGTCCTGGATCTATGATGATTAAGGGCTGGTTGGCTTTTTGGGATTTAAATGGGATGTTAACCATGGTTACATCAGGTGTCTGAGCGGGGACAAAAGGACGCTGAAGATTATTCACCTTGATTTGGCTAGAAGGGGGAAGACTTGTGAGGGGGTCAGTAAATCCCATGAGGAGACTTAAGGAAGCGATTATGGTAAATAAGATAACGCGTTGCATGGAAGATATTGCCTTCATGGGGTTTTCATTGAGAAATCAATATTTGCTGACACAACTGAAAAGCAACTTTGCGATCGTCGAATTCAATTGTTTTATGAGC
Source organism: Chlamydiota bacterium (assembly GCA_013286645.1). Classification (GTDB taxonomy): domain Bacteria; phylum Chlamydiota; class Chlamydiia; order Chlamydiales; family Parachlamydiaceae; genus JABDFJ01. Next base: position 1,957 of record JABDFJ010000072.1, read on the forward strand.
AAAAATCTGATGTGTTTCGTGTCCTTTGCCAGCGATAAGGACAATATCATTAGAGGTGGCTAATTTGATAGCTTTTTCGATAGCAGTTGCCCGATCAAGTTCTACGGTGTAATTGGCTGTTTGAGTGAAGCCTGTTGTAATTTGTCGAGCAATTTCCGCCGGATCTTCATTACGAGGATTATCTGAGGTGACAATAGTGATATCGGCATACTTTTGACATATTTGAGCCATGACAGGACGTTTAGTGCTATCGCGATTGCCACCACAGCCAAAGACGACAATGATGCGGCCTGTTTTAAACTCTTGCAGACATTCTAAAACATTTTGTAGGGCATCGGGTTTATGAGAGAAATCGACGTAGATTTTCAATCCAAGGCTATTGTGTACTGCTTCGAGGCGTCCTGGGACATGGGGAGCCGTTTGCAGCACTTCTGCGATCCTTTCTAAAGGAATATGGCGGCTTAATCCCACGGCGGTAGCTGCTAGGCAGTTGTATATGTTGAATCTGCCTAAAAGAGGCCAGCTGAGGGCTATTTTTTTGCCGAGATAATTTAATGTTAAGGAGGTTCCTGCAGGGGATAGTTTGATATCTTCTGCTTTTAGATCTGCATTTTGTTCAATGCCATAGGTGAGTATTTTAGCTTTGCAGTTTTGCAGCATCTGTTTATGCCAGGGATTATCCACATTGACAATCGCCAGCTTAGGGAAGGGATGGATTGGTTTGGTTTTGGTTGGATCCAGGCGACTGAAAAGCTTACTTTTCGCTTGGCTATAGTTTTCTAGATTGTGATGATAATCGAGGTGGTCTAGCGTGAGGTTGGTAAAGACAACAGTATCGAAGTCGATTTGGTCTACGCGGTTTTGATCTAAAGCATGGGAGGTCACTTCCATGACAGCACTTTTGCAGCCGTGGATGACCATTTCACGCAGCATCTTATGGTTAGAAGCCGCATCAGGTGTGGTGCGGGTTGCTTGGTAGCGTTGTTGTCCAATGATATATTCGATGGTGCCAATGAGTCCACAAGGGCCATCGACGCTATCAAGCAGGTGTTTAATTAAAAAAGAGGTGGTCGTTTTGCCATTAGTGCCTGTGATACCTACGAGGAAGAGTTCGTTGCAAGCGTATTGGTAATAATGGGCGGCAACGAGACTTTCGAGGGAGGTCACATCGGGGTGAATGACTTGGGTGATGTCTTTACTTAGCAAGGGATCATAGATGTCAGTTAGGATTGCCACAGCGCCTGCTGCGACGGCTTCAGGGATAAAGACTGTGCCATCTTCGGCTTTGCCTTTACGCGCAATAAAAAGGTTGCCAGGAGCGACCAGCTTGGAGTTGGCACACACGCCTGTGATGTCGAGATCTTTAGATCCCTTAATTTGCTTCACAGGAATCTCTTTCAGTAACTTTTTTAGTTTCATGTTGAGCGTGCGTCCAAAAAATGAGGCAGTATTATCCAATTAAGAGAAATTTCGGGCATGTGCACTTACTATGTTTTCATGCGGCTTAAATTTCCATCGGATTTTGCGTTTAGGCGAATAATTTTGACATGTCCTGCTAAAAAACCCGTGCCCGTGCCCTTGCCCGTGCCCGTGCCCGAAAATATGGGACTTTACGAAAAAAGCGAGAACTGCTGGTGATTTAGTGCGCGCCTTGATTCCATTTATCATACAAAGCTTGCATTTGCTTGATTTCTGGTAGCCAATCGGCCTTTTGAGAATCGTAGCGTGGATCGCCAGAAGGATAACCAAAGGGATCATCAGGCGCGATGCCTAAATAAGCCAAAGCGCGTTTGCCGATTTCCCGAAATACGGGCGCGGCACAGTTGCCACCCATATGATTTCTGCCTATCCCCGGAATATATCCATATTTCGGTTCATCCATGCTCACGATTAACACAAAAGCCGCATTCTTTGTAGGTGTAAACCCCACAAAAGACGAACATACGTATTCTGGACGGTAGATCCCATTGATCGCTTTATCGCCAGTGCCTGTCTTACCTGCCTCAGTATAACCCCAAATGTCAGCTTTGGTGGCTGTGCCCCCAACTTTGGTGCAGAATTTCATAGCTGTAGCCACTTGTTGCGCGATTTCGGTGGAGACAACGCGCTTTTTTTCCCTATTGAGGGTGTTGTCGACAAGCACCTGTTTCGTACCGTCGGACTGTGTCTTTACGATTTTGCGTACGAGAGTGGGTTTGACAAGGTAGCCGCCGTTGGCAAATACGGCGTAGGCCCGCAGGATTTGCAGGCTACTTGCTTGGATGTTGTGGCCCATAGCTAATGAGTAAGGGGTTGCCCCAGACCACTCTAAGATGCCACTTGGATGCTTTTTTCCAGGCGTAGGGAGCAGTCCGGCGCTTTCTGAGGGCAGTTCGATACCAGTCTTTTTGCCAAGACCAAATTCGGATAGTTGCTGTCGATACCAACCCGCACCGAGTTGTTGGATGATTTTTTCTGCTAGCCTTGCCATATAGATATTAGATGACTTTTGGATGGCCATCTGCATGTTTAAGTACTTGTGAAAGTGCGTGTCTTTGAGCGGCTTTTTTCGACCAGGAAAGTGAGGGTTGGAAGTGGGCATCATAGCTTTCGGATCAAAGAGGGGAGGAGCCGGACGTTTGGCAAGCTCTTCATTGGCTTTTAGGGCCACAGCCACTGTAATCGCTTTCATAATAGAGCCTGGTTCGTTGGCGTCGGTGATCGCTTTGACTTTAGTGTGTTCGATCAAATGCGTATCATTGAAGTAGGATTGGTAATCTGGGGGGGAGAAAAAGGGATATTGCGCTAAGGCTAATATTTCTCCGCTATTGGGATCCATCATCACGGCCCAGCCACTTTTAGCTTGGCATTGCTTGACACCACGTGCAACTTCTTCTTCGGCTATGGCTTGCAAGCAATGATTAATGGTCAGATAGATGTCAGCGCCATTTTCAGGTGCAGCTATTACCTCGCCAGTTTCTAAAGAATTGCGAGGTGAACGCATAAGGCGTCGCTTGCCTTGCGTTCCTTTGAGATAATTATCAAAGTAAAGTTCCAATCCCCCTGTAGGGATAGCTTGGGCAGTCGTTTCATCTTTCATTTTTTGAATGGTATGTAGCACCTGCCCAAGTAACTTTCCAAAAGGATATGAGCGCTGATAGTCGCTTGAAAAAAAGAGAGCGTTGCGTGCGATCTTATTAGCACGCGCATAGGGCAACCACCACTGAAGGATGGCTGAATGTCGTTCACTTTCAAGCCACATGGCTAGCTTACGACTGCGGCTTTGCATATTGAATTGGTTACGCAAAACTTGCTTTTCAACTTCACCGAGTTCAAGAATGGTAGCTAAACTGGTGGAAATTTCGTCGCGATACCCCGCTGGAATTGATTTGGGGTCAGCAAAAAGATGAAATTTTTGGACATCAATGACAAAGCTTTGTGGTACCTCCGGATGTCCCTTTTTGATCGCTGTATTCGAAATGAAGGTACCCCGCATGGAGGGTTCTTTGATGATGAAATAATGTTGCTTGTTGGCTTCATTGGACCAAGCAGGGCCTTCTGTGATTTGGATTGTAAAAAACTGGATAATGAGCAGCGAGAACAAAGCAAACATTGTCAATGCCAGGCAGAGGAGGCGTTTGCGGTCTAGGGAGTTGGTTAGCTTGTCTTTAGGTTGCATCAAGTGTTACCTCCCTCCATAACACTGTGTGAAGGTTTCAAGGGAGCTGATTTGGGTAGGAAAATTTCATCTTGCAGATATGGAAATTTCAAGTGACTGAATTCCGGTTTGCGCATTAATTCCATCAAGTGCAGTGGACTTTCAAAACGGTCGATTTCATAGTGTAGGCGGATATTTTCTTCTTGGATGCCTTTGACTTCTTTTGCCAATACGGGGATAGCTAGGCGAAGCTCTGTGAGGTCATTTTGTTTGTCAATATAGGAATATAAGGCGATGCCTGCAGCTGCAATGCAAAAGAACATGCGGATGATAATATGGAGTTGTTTATTGTTGGACTTAACCACGAATGTCTGCATTTTATGGCGTTGGTTGGCATGGGACATTTTCATCGCTTTTCAACAACGCGCAGCTTGGCACTGCGGCTCCTTGGATTCTTTGCCATCTCTTCGTCACTAGGTTCCACAGGCTTGCGAGTGATCAAAGAGACTTCTGGGTCTTTATCTAAAAACAAGCCTCCACCGATTCCAGAGGTGTCCATCTTGTCGCTGGCGGCAAAGCGAGTGAGGTTCTTGACGATGCGATCTTCCAAGCTATGGAAGCTGATGACACCAAGTCTTCCACCTGGCGCTAGATGGGCGATGGCGGTAGGTAGTGCTTTTTCTATGGCTTGGAGTTCTCCATTGACGCATATGCGTAGGCCTTGAAAGATTAGCGTGGCCGGATGAATCCCTTTCTTGTTTGTATACAGCTTCTTGCGTAAGAAATCTGCCAACTGCACGGTGGTTGTGAAGGGGTGGATTTGCCTTTCTTTAACAATAGCCTGAGCAGCATAACGCCACTTTTTTTCTTCCCCGTAGTCGCGAAAGACCCTTGCCATATCACCTTCTGACCAAGTGTTGATGATCTCAGCGGCTGTGAGGGGATTGGTGGGATCCATGCGCATATCAAGCGGACCTTCCCGCATAAAGCTAAAGCCTTTTTCGGCTTGGTCGAGCTGCATGGAGGAGACACCTAAATCGAAGATAATGCCATCGACATTCTCGATATTTAACTCTTGGAGGTAGTCGCTAAGGTGTGAAAAGTTGCCAGCGATGATTTTAACCTTTTTGCTCCAGGGAGCTAAGCGGTGTTCGGCGATTGCCCTGGCGGCAGGATCTTGATCGATGCCGATCAGCAGTTCAATTTCCGGATGAGCTTTTAAGAAAGCTTCTGAATGTCCACCCGCTCCAAGAGTGGCATCTACAAAAAGACGGAGATGGCTATCTTTGAAGAAATGCAACATTTCTTCAAGTAGCACTGAAGTGTGCGGAATGGTCATTGGTTCCTTTGGCAACAAGGTGTTTTGCTGGGGTGAGTAACATCTTAACCGAGCGGATAGAAAGAGAAAAGAAAAAGGCGCGCTCTAGGACAAAATTTTGCCTTAAAGGGACAAAAAGGATCTAAATGACCTAAAGGACTAATTGTTCGTACAGCATTGAGCCTTAGTTTGCTATGTTCATTAGGTCCTTTTGGTTCTTTTGGTCCCTTAATAATCAGGATTGTTTAGTGTTATGTTTGTAAAATTAAATTTGTTATAATTATTATTATGTAAGGTAATGCCGCTATTGTGAGGTTTTATGTTCGAACATGAAATGAATGCATCAGGTGCTTCTCCAGTAGATTATCAGAAATTTATTTACCGCAAACTCGACTATAACACCGAAGGCTTAGAAGGGATTAAAAAGTTCGGGAGAACGTGGACAAATTTGACAGACAACATCAGTGCTTTTTGTGCCCGGATTATTGCATATGTGATGACTGAACATCCCTTCTTCACGGAAGACGTAATCCTAAGACAAATAAATCACAAAGTAGAACAATTATCGACCACAATTAAGGCCGCAGCAGGTGAACATGGAGGTTTGACTGTAGATCTGCAAGCCATGAAGCAGTTATGTGCAGATTTAAAGGCAATGACCGATATCGACCTCAGCTCAATAGACGCCAAGCTAAAACAAGCTGAGAAGTATCTGACGGGAGCTTTTAGTGTTGAAAAGTTTGACAAAGATCGAGGTGACATCATAGAGCGCCTACAAGCGTTTAGGGAAAAACCCTTTAAAGATCGCGCGGAATTACAAACGGAAGCGGCAGCTATAGGGAAAAGTGTGAATGATTTATTTACGCATTTCGATAAAGCTATAGAAAATCCAGATCTATCGGAAAAGTCTAAAGCAGCCCTGGCAGAAAGAGAACATTTACGCGATGGGGCGAATCAGTTGTTAAGCTTTGTACAGAGAGAGGCTGAGCTTAACTTACAGCATAGGGAATTAGCCGCGCAAATAACAAGCATGAAAGAATTGCCAAAGGAGGATCAATATCAGGCGCTGAAAGAAGAGATAGCCAACCTAAAATGGCCTGAAAACAAGCTTGAGGATGCCGAGGGAAAGGTAGATAAAGAGGCCCAAAGAGCGGCAGATAAGTTCAGTAAACTGCGAGGTCAACTCAACACTGAACTCGATACAAAGGTGGAGACTTTAGCGCCTTTTAAGATCAAAACATTTGAAGAAAAACGGGAATTAATTTTAAAGGACATTGCAGATTTTAGAAAACAAACATTTAAAGATAACCCAACATTACAAGAAGCTGCAGTTAAGATAGGAAAAAAGATCGATCTCATATTCGGTAATTTCAATGATGTTATGCGAAATCCTGCTATGTTAACAAAATTAAAAGTGGAGCTAGACAGTAAAGAAGGAGATTTGCAACTAGCGGTAAATGATTTACTGCAGTTTGCACTTAGAGAGGCGAAACATAAGCTAAATTATGCGGGATTAAAAACACAAATTGCAACCCTAAAAGAATTGCCAGATGATAAAGAGTTGAAAAAGCTGCAGAAGGGGATTGCTGAGCTAAAATGGCCCGTAGATAAGATAGGGATAGATCCTGAGGTCCAAAAAGTGGCCAAAGAATTTGAAAACAAGCAAGTAGAACTCAACAATCAACTTTACAATAAGATGGCGGAGTTGACAACACAGTTGTCTAGTACAATCACCAAAGAATTGACTTATATGGGTGGGA
>JABDFJ010000072.1:8681-8832 GCA_013286645.1 Chlamydiota bacterium
TGGGTGGGATGTCCTTTAAAAAAAGGCGAGAACTTAATGCTGCTCTCGAGAAGTTGAAACCGCCTCCTGACATGATGCCTCCTCGAGGGATGCCACAGCACAAAGAGACACCTATGCAGTCCTTAGGGAAATTACGCGAGATGCTTTATAG
>JABDFJ010000073.1 GCA_013286645.1 Chlamydiota bacterium
TCGACTACGACGGAGAAGGGTATGGGATGCTTTTCGCTTGGCTTTCTTTAGCTGCCAGCCTCCCTGTGGTCCTTTACAGCGGGTGGCCCATATGGCGGCGTTTTCTTACTAGCCTTAAAACCGGCATCTTTGGCATGGAAACCCTAGTTACAATTGGCGTCGCTGCGGCTTTCGGTCTTTCCCTCGCTGAACTTTTGGCCGACAGCACGCGCGTCTACTTCGATTCCATGACCGTCATCATCGTCTTTGTCTTGCTCGGAAAAATCATCGAAGCGAAAGCCAAATTTTCTGCTAAAGAATCGTTAATTCGCCTCACCAGAGCCACGCCCCGCAGGGGACGCAAACGCTTAGCGGATGGCGCGTTATGCTTTGTTCCCGCCAAGGAAATTAACAAAGGCGATCAACTGGTGGTCTATTGTGGTGAAAAGATCACCCTCGACGGGGTAGTCATGGAAGGAACAGGCGCATGTGATGAGTCGCTGATGACAGGGGAAGCGCTGCCGGTGGTAAAAAAAGTGGGGGAATATGTCTTAGGTGGCACCATCTTGATGCAAGGGCACCTTGAATATACTGTAACCAGCAATGCCGATGAAACTGCTTTGCATAAGATCATCGAGATGGTAGAGCAAGATATTGGACATAAAAGCACCTACGTGCGAGCGGCAGATAGCATTGTGCGATGGTTCGTGCCATTAGTGGTGCTGGTGGCCGCCTTAACAGCCATGGCTTACATCATTTTTCCAGCCTCGAATGACTTACATCCTCAGGAGACGGCGCTTTTGCGCGCGCTGGCGATTTTGCTGATTTCGTGTCCTTGTGCCATCGGAATCGCCGCGCCCACCGCAGAATCGCATCTGCTCAATGGCTTGGCAGCCCTTGGAGCCATTGTGCGCAATCGCGGGTGCTTGCCATTTCTGGGCAAAGAGACGGTAATCGTCTTCGATAAAACAGGCACAGTCACTGAGGGGCGCTATAAAGTCATTTCCGGACTCGACAACATTGTAGGGGAGGAGCGACAGGCTCTCTATAGTCTAGCCTCGCACTCAACTCATCCCGTGGCATGTGCGGTGGCCGCAGCCGCGTATTCTGATGCGATAAGCGTAACAGGATTACAAGAAGTTGTAGGGCATGGCTTGGTCGGCAAGGTAAACGGCAGCACCTACATCTTAGGGTCCAAGCGCTTCATGCAGCGGCAGGGGGTGGTGTTTACGACCCAAATTGCAGACAGTACTCCAGCGAACATTGAGACGCATGTGTTTGTCGCTAAGGATAAAAACCTGATAGCCACGCTTGTGCTGGGTGATCAAGTGCGTCCTGAATTCCAAGGATTAGTGGCGCAACTGTTTCCGGCGCGCGCGATTTTGCTGTCGGGTGATGCGGAAGGCCCAGTCGCTGCTGTGGCAGCCGCCTGTGGCTTCTCGCAATGGCGCGCGGCCTGCACGCCATTAGAGAAGCGGGAATTCATTGATGAGTTGCGGCGCCAAGGGGAAATCGTTTGCATGGTGGGCGATGGCATTAATGATGCACCAGCCTTGACCATGGCCAACATAGGCATATCTGTGGTGACAGCCACAGATATGTCGATCCAGGTGTCTGACGTGCTTTTGACTACCGATCGACTCAATGTGTTAGTGAAGATGCGTGCGCTAGCTTGCAAGGGACAACATATCATTCGCCAGAATCTCTTCTGGGCATTTTTCTATAATGTCATTGGGATCTTTTTGGCCATAGGGGGAGTATTGTCGCCCGTGTTTGCGGCAGTGGCCATGTCGGTTAGTAGCGTCACGGTGTTGTTTAACGCCCGTCGCCTCTCAAAATGATGGACTGAATGGACTGAATGGACTACATGGACTGAGTGGACTGAGTGGACGATATGGACGAAAGCCCCGTCCATGCAGTCCATTCAGTCCATTTTGCTCGCCTTAAACCACTTCACGCGATTTGCGAAACGCCGCAAAGTCCTTTGCCCCTAACAAGCGATGTAAGGTCGGGTTTGTGTTAGACGTCGCCAGAAGGTTGCTAAAACACTTTTCAATCTTGCCCATGAACATCGTTGGCTCGCATGCTGCTTGCATGGTTCGCTCAGCCTCTTCCACCTCTCCCATTGTCTTGCGGGAGCTAGGACGTTTATTTGCCTCATAACGATCACGTGCAACCTTGCAATCATCAATTTTGGGTGCTTCCATCATGCAATATTTGGACAACGTTTGTGCTAGAACGTCATAATTACTAGCTATTTCTTTTAGATCGTCAGAAGTACGAGCTAAACGGGTTTTTTCGCCGTCTAAAATAACGTTAGATATTAGCTCATCGTTGGTGGCTAAAATCGACTGCACGCATCTGTTGGCAAAAGAGGGTGTGTTATTGCTGTAGGATATGCCTTTAACGGTATAAAGGTCGGAGCAAAATCGCTGAATAGGTAGCATAACATCATTGTGGTAGTACAAATCTGTTGGCCCAGACTTATATGTTTGTGCATTAACCTTATGTATAGACTTATGATGTGCTACCATAAACTCATTACGATAAGTATATAACTTCCTGTCAGCCAAAGAGGCAACGGCGACAACAGCTCCTGTCCCTATGGCTGTAAGGCCCAGCCGGCAAACACCTTCGATTAAATTGCTGGCCGCAGATGTCAGCTGTAAATTTTTTAGGTCGTAGCCAGCCGCTGCTAGATGCTTCAAACCCGATATCTCAGCAACTTTTCCTGTAATGTGCATAAAAACTCCTAAAGTTTATATCAAAGGATAATTTGTTATTGTTTTACTGTAAAATTTTATCATGTTTTTTATTTTAATATCAATTATTATTCGCTTTTTTTACAATCAAATCATAAATCATTGTGAGTTAATTTATTAATTATTAATTTAAATAGCGAGGTGTGTATGTCCCTTATAGTAAAATCCATGTTGCTTAGCGCAGCCTTAGTAGGTGGCTCCATTCATAACAATCTGGTCGCAGAAGAGCCTGTGGTGCCAACAACGACAGGGGCCGCGGCTAATGTTGAAACGCATGTAACAGACGATGTCAAAGTCAAAAAAGAAAAAAAAGATAAGCAAGAGAAAACAGCGAAAGCCGATAAAAAGGACAAAAAAGACAAAAAAAAGAAAGATTTTATCGTGCCAAAACCACCAAAAGTGAAAACTGTCGCCTGGATTGACTTCAGTAAAGCGTGGTCAATGGAAAATCTCACTATCAGTGCTGCGGAAAGGATAGAATTTGATCCAGAAGGTGACGGCTGCTGCAAGCTAAACACCTTTGATCCTGCGACTGAAGCATACAGCTCTTTGACACTGTATGTAGAAATGAAAAAGAAGTCGGAAACGACATACGTATTAGCCCTAAAACAATCCACCAGCGCTGAAGAAGCCGTAAATGCCAACATCACCATCATGGTGAACGGGCAGATCGTCGTGCAAAGTTTTCATCCTTATAATGGGGCAGATTTCTTAGATAAAGATGGAGTCTTAACACATTTTCGTTTAGACCAATTCAACATCACCAACCATCTAAAAAATGGGATCAATGAAGTGAGCATTCACTTAGATCGTGATACACAAAGCGGAATTTCACTCTCTGCAGTTCAGATCATCGGCAAATCTGAGTAAAGCTTGCTCAAATGGACGGAGTGGTCTAGTCCACTTCGTCCAAATGAGGTGATTGCAAAATCCCCATTTAATCGATAAATGAGTCGGTGATAATTTGTGACCGACTGTTTTTTTACTTCTATTCCAAGAAAAAGAGATTTAGGAATTTTCTAAATCTAGGGATTTTGGTACAATGGAGTTGTAACCAAGGAGGTATATTATGGGTGCTCAGCCTCATGCTCAACACCATCATGATAGAGCAAAAGTCACCATTGATTGTACTGTCGATGAAAGGGCTTACATTAAGATGTTAGCCGCTAAGGCTCATATGAATTTAAGCGAGTTTATTCTTTCATACCTGAGAAAGGACTTCCCTCAAGACAGAAAAGACAGAAAACCTAACAAAGTCACTCTTGCTGCTATGCGAGAAAGCAAAGAAGGAAAAGGCATGAAGTGCGAATCGATGGAAGATTTCTGGGAAAAGATGGGAATGAATCCGAATGCTTAAACCCGACCCAACACGCCGTTTCAAAAAAGACTTCAAGAAATACGAACACAACAAATCAGTAAAAAAAGAACTAGAAATGGTATTGGGCATTCTTTTGAAAGAAGAAAAATTGCATGAGAAATATTTAGATCACGCATTAACTGGGAACTATGTGGGTTTTAGGGAATGCCATGTTAAACCAGATGCTTTGCTTATCTATTGGACAGATGATGAATATGTCCATTTAGTTCGTATCGGCTCACACTCTGAGCTGTTTTAACACAAAGACATAATCACCGCCTTAAGGCAGGATGTTCTTAGTCTTGCCTTAATTAGAGCTCAGCACAGAATTCGGATTATAAAGCAGATTAAGATTAGCGTCACGGTGTTGTTTAACGCCCGCTGCCCCTCAAAGTAATGGACTACATGGACGAAATGCCTCGTCTGTGTCGTCCATGCAGTCCATAACGTCCATTCAGTCCATTCAGTCCATTCAGTCCATTCAGTCCATTCAGTCCATTCAGTCCATTCAGTCCATTCAGTCCATTTACTCTGCCGCTTTCACTCTATCCCAGGCGCGGTTGTAAAGCTCTGTATCGCGGTCTAGATTCTTGATGATCTCCGACTTGCCTGCTACTGCATCTGTGGGAAAGATGGCTGGATTATCTCTTATGTTTGCTGGCAATAGTTCATATGCCGCTGTATTTGGGATCAAGAAGAGGGTGAAGATGATGTTTTCAGCCACATTCTCTGGCTGATGCAAATAGTTGATAAAGGTGTAAGCCAAATCTTTGTTCGGACTGTCTTTGGAAATCGTGAGTAAATCAATCGAAAAGATGGTGCCTTCTTCAGGTAACACACAGGCAATGGCTGGATTTTCTTGCGCTACCAGTAGCAGCTCACCCACAAACCCTTGCACGGCCAGATATTCGCCACTGGCTACACCGTCTTTGTATTGCTCGCTCTCAAATTTTGCAAGATTCTTCTTCCACGCAATCAAGGTTTTTTCTGCCGTCCGAATTTCTGTGTCGTTAGTTGTATTGATGCTATACCCCAAAAATTTTAAAGCCGCACCCAAAGCTTCTCGTGGATCATTAAGCATGGTCATGCGCCCTTTGAGCGATTTATCGTTAAAAATATCCCATGTCGGTTTAGGCATATTGACGCGATCCTTGTGGTAGGCAATGCCTGTGATGGCAACTAGATAGGGGATGCCATATTTTGCCGCCGCGGAATCGAGCATCTTTGTATAGTTGGGATCGAGATATTTGGCATTGGGGATGCGCTCACGATCGATAGGATGTAGCATCCCTTGCTTTTGCATTAAATCAGCATAATAGTTACTCGGTACGATAATGTCGTAGCCGGTTGCGCCAAGTTTCAATTTCGCATACATCGATTCATTGGAATCAAAAGTGTTGACCACCACGCGACAGTGGTGTTCCTTTTCAAACTTCTCGATGATGCTCGGCTTAATATAATTGATCCAGGTGTAGATATGGAGTTCCGGCTCAGACGAAGCACAACCATACAACCCAATGCAAAGGAGAAGCCACAATGTAGTACAACAAATCTTTCTTATTAAGTTCATTTTGACTTCTCCGCAATTAGGATATTTTTCGTAAACCAAACCACCGCGAACGTTAGCAATAGCATGATGCACGATAAGGCGTTAATGATAGGTGTCGAGCCGAATTTAATCATACTGTAAATGTAAATAGGCAATGTGATAGCTCCTTTGCCCGCCACAAAAAATGTGATCACAAAATCATCGATCGATAGCGTGAATGCTAATAGCGCTCCCGCACAAATTCCCGGTGCCAACAGCGGAAAAAGAATGCGCCGAAAGACGGTCCAGGCATTAGCACCTAAATCTTGGGCAGCTTCAATGATCGAATAATCAAAATTCTGCAACCGAGTCAACACAACCATCGTCACATAGCTCATACAAAATGTGGTATGGGCAACAAAAATCGTGAATAACCCCAACTGCAAATTGATTAAGACAAAAAAGAGCAATAGCGCGATGCCCATCAAAATATCAGGAATTACCAAGGGGGTGTAAATAAGGCCATAATGCACCTTCTGCAGCTTCGTTTTATAGCGATATAAGGCCAGGGCCGCTGTGGTACCAAGCACCGTTGACACCACGGTAGCACTCACCCCAATGACTAAAGAATTGCGTAAGGCATGCCACATCGCTCGTTCTTCAAAGAGCTTTTCATACCACTTCAAAGAGAAACCCGTCAAAACTCCACCAAAACGCGATTCACTGAATGAATTGATGACCAGAATGATGATGGGCACATATAAAAATAACATCACGATAAGCGTGACGTAAAATGGAAAGCGGCTGCGTTTCATTCTTTATTTTTCGCCTCAAGCTTAAGCTTTTTGGCCCGCGTTTGCATCAAGGTAATAGCTGCCATTGGAATTACCACCACAACGGCAAGCAAAGTGGATAGGGCGCTAGCTTGAGGCAAATTGCGGTCGATCAAAGTGCGTTGAGCGATCTTATTGCCGATCATCTCACTTTGTGTGCCTCCCACGAGATCAGGGATGACATAAGCGCCGACAGCTGGCACAAAGACCATAATCATGGCTGTGAGGAGTCCATTGCGAATATTTGGAATAAAAATCTTACAAAAAGCCTTCAAACGGGTCGAGCCTAAATCCATAGCGGCTTCAATGAGTTGGAAGTTGAATTTCGAAGCAGCAGCATAAATGGGCAAAATGGCAAAAGGCAAGTAGGTATACACCATGACTAAGACCACGGCTGTAGAATTATAGAGCAGGGGAGTATTGGGACTCACCACATGTAAAAAAACAAGCAGCTCTTTAAAGGTGCCTTCTGGGTGTAAAAAAGACTTCCACGCGAAAATGCGAATTAAAAAGCTGCTCCAAAATGGCACAATGATGAGTAAAAGTAACAGCGATCTAACATTTGGCTTTGTGCGCGAGAGAAAATATCCGACGGGCAAGGCTAACGTGAGGCAGCCGATGGTGGTTAATAAACTCAGCCACATGGTACGCACAATCAGCACGAAATAATTGGGATTTGCCAGACTGGCAATAGTACTTAGCGTCCATCCTTCGCTAACACCTCCATAGGGATCTGGAGGTTTAAAAGCGATAGCAAACACGATCAACGTAGGGATCAAAAAAAACACCAACAACCACCCAAAAGAGGGCAACGACACCAAAATCTCACTGAGTCGCGACTGCTTTTTTTGCCTTGCCTCACTACTCATTTTGGTTTCCACGCTCCCCATTAATGCTATCAAAACGCTCTAGCATATAGCCATCGTCGGCATGCCAAAAGATCCAGACAGCATCTCCTCGTTTGATCGGCTGTTCATCAAGAAAGCGACTATGTTGATGTGTGACTGCGATTTTATGTCCTGCCACCTGTGTGAGGTAGTGGGTGTGATCACCTTTATAGACGATATCCTCAACGTGGCCGGACATCAAATTTTGCAGGTGATGTGAGGCAGGTTTTTCTTTCGCAATATGGATCTTTTCGGGACGTATGCTCAGACAAACGAGATCTCCCACAGGTAGCTGTTTGTCGTTAAAGCACAAGATATTGGGAAAATCTGCGATCTGTAGAAAAACATATTCATTGGTCGCTTGCTCAGCAACTTGTCCATCCAGAAAATTAGTATCTCCAATGAACGATGCCACAAAGCTGCTTTTGGGCTTTTCATACAATTCCACAGGGGTGCCTATCTGCGCCACTTTGGCTTGATGCATGACTGCAATGCGATCACTGACAGCCATGGCTTCAGTTTGATCGTGCGTCACAAACACAAATGTGATGCCTACCTCATCATGAATGCGATCGAGTTCGATTAACATCTTTTGGCGCAGTTTGAGATCCAGGGCGGCAAGAGGCTCGTCCAGCAGTAACACTTGTGGCTTGTTGATCAAGGCTCTGGCGATAGCAACGCGTTGTTTTTGCCCCCCACTGATTTCATCGGGCATCTTTTGTGCATGGGGATGCATTTGGATCAATGTCAGCATCTTAGCCACTTCATCGTCGATTTCGTCCTTGGGACGCTTGGCTACACGTAAGCCAAAAGCGATATTTTCCCATATCGAAAGATGGGGGAAGAGAGCGTAATTTTGAAATACGGTGTTGACTGAGCGCTTATTGGGAGGGAGGGGAGTGATGTCTTGGTCGTCTAGAAGGATGCGACCTGTATCGGGACGTTCAAAGCCTGCCACAAGGCGCAGCAAAGTTGTTTTGCCACAACCGCTTGGTCCTAGAATAGAAAAAAATTCTCCTTTTCTTATCGAAAACGAGATGTTGTCTAAAACTGTAGTGTTTCCAAATTTTTTTGATATGTTTTCAAATAAAATGGAAT
>JABDFJ010000074.1 GCA_013286645.1 Chlamydiota bacterium
CTGCCACGCGCAGCGAGCGGCAGCGATGCATGACGCGCTCGGTGTCTTGGTCTCACGAACGTTGCCCAATTGCCCGAGGCTTAGACGGTTGATACTTTTATGCTACAGTCGTGAGCTCACGACATTGAGCGCGTCATGCATCGCTACCGCTCGCTGCGCGTGGCAGGCTGAAGCCGTGCCAAAACGAGCTCAGGCTAAAGCCTAAGCTACAATGTCTTACGCTTTACTTCACTACTCGTGAACATGTACCAGCTGCCGCTTACGCAAAACTCATTTTACGCGAAGGTCGTGAAGCTAGCGAAGGTAACGCGAAGATTTTTATTCTGTGGACATGCTCTTACACATTCATGAAGCTCAATTTCTTTCTTATTTAAAATCAACAAGATTTTCAGTAGGGTTATTGATTAATTTCAAGGAGAGAACGTACTTCAATAAATAAAAACTTTCTTCGCGTTATCTTCGCTTACTTCGCGATCTTCGCGTTAAATAGGTTTTGCGAAATAATAGCTAAGATACTGAAGCCTGGGGTTAACAAATACCTTCAAGGTGTTGTTGCATCGCCTCATAAGCCTCAAGCAAAGAAATCGTGCCATTCAGATACTGTAGCACAAGCCCATCTTCAAAGCGCTCCAAATCGGGATGCGCGCTACACTGCAAAAACCGCTGCATATTGCCATGAAATGAAGCTTTAAAACTATAATTTTGCTTGATAAAACCGATTAATTGTTTCCACTGCGACATAAAATCTTGCCGCTTTAGAATTTCAGTCAGTCGCGCCACCACCGCCACCGGCTCCATTTCTCCATAGACTTCAACACCATCTAGATATTGACACACCGCCGTTAACTTCAAATGTGTCGCCAGTAGCTTAAGTGCTTGCCAAGTTTCTATTTTATGTTCGCGCAATTCATAGTAGGGTACTTTGCCTGCAATCAAACAGTCGCTCAACGATAAATCTCCTGTACAACCGACAATATCTTCACTGAGCTCCAACAGCTTTTCAAAATCAGGGGCTGGTATAGGGTAGACATGAATCAAACGTAAACATTTCTGCACAGGTGCGCCTGTAGTACAAATAAGGCGTTCTTTGTCATCAACATCAAAATCCACCAACATCACTTGGCCAATGCCTTGAGCAGCCAACCACTCTTTGTCCAAAAGAGTGAAATCATCGAAATTCAACTTAGGCAGAACAATATCGATATGGCGTAAATCTCTTTGCCGATGGGCCACGATAAGATAGATGAAAATTAACTGCTGGATTTCAATACGAGTTAAATAGCCGACATGTAGGCTATGCTTAGCTTGGTAGACCGCAATCTGTTCGGGACTAGGTATTGGTGTATGCCATAACAACTTGGTGAGTCCCTCATCTTGCCATGGACGGATTTCATCAAATGTTCGTTCCAAAAATATCCCCTCTTCAAACGGCTGCATCCCCATACTGAACCAATTGCGCTCTAAATAATTAGCGATACCAGCAAAATTTCCAGCTTCAGAAAAATAGAGGGACTTAGACGCTAAAAGTGGGTTGTCAAAGGTGTTTAATGCCAAAGCGATATGCACGATGGCTAAACACCCTTGCATTTCCTGATACAAAGCAAGCGCTCGTTGCTTCTGCAACAATAGGGATTCCAGATGTTGAATTTGCCGTTCACAATCGTCTAAGAGTTCATCAAACACGTTCACTTGGACACCAGAGTGCTGCCTAACCTCCTCACAATCTAGCAACAATTGACACCTTTCTACCTTTAGGTCTTCTAAGCGTTCCTCAAAATCGCAGGTAACTTTGCCTTCTAACACCTCTTCCAGAATATGCCTATCAGTGACTTCACAAAACGCATGCACCTGGCTTGACGTGAGCAAATAATCTCGTAGATCTACTTTAGGCAATGGTTGTTCATGGCGAAACACCACCTGAACCTCGATTTCAGGGTAAGCCTCTACTAAATATCTAGCACTTTTCAAAAGGGCAAAATAATCTCCTATGCCATCACCATGAATGGATGCCAACAAGAACATTTTGCCTTTGAGATATAATGGGGACCTAAGATACAGCGGAGCAAATAGCCTGCGAAAGACAAAACGTAGTAGATTATACTGAGCCAAAGCAACCTCTTCGACTCCAACCCCTTGAGGCGTTAGCGTCACCTGCCAATAAGCACGCACTGCTTGTAAGAACAAGGGATTTAAGTGGGCATCAAGGAAAGAATCGTCCATCTTCGTCGCTAGATCATGCGTTGGTGAATGCATTATGCATGCTTCCAATTGCGTGGATCTGTCTCTTTAATAATAAAGCTAACATTTTGTTGGTTGAAACCTTTATATCCCTCACGCCGCTGCAAATTCTCAAGATGACTGCCAATAGCGCCGTCAGCTGCGAATTTTGCTGCTTGCTCGCGGGTTATTTTGCCCCCTTGAACTAAGCTGTCAATACGCGCTTGCTCTACCGGCCACACCTCACCCTGCGTGAACGCCTGCTTGAGATAGGGAAACGAACTAAACGGCGGCATCATCCCCACTCCTAAGCCTGCAAGATCACGAGTAAGATCTTCAAACATAAACTGAGCTTCAAGATGATGCATCCCGGCTCTAAGGATCGAATCGCCATGCAAAGCACACCACAATCCTACCGTACCAAGTGTAGGCAACTCCGGCAAAGGCTGGTGCGCAAAATCAACCGCCAACTCATTGGGTGCTAAGTCGACATCCAAAAACAACACCAGACGACATTGCGCATTCTCCATCACCTGCGCCCCCCAGCCCGCCTCTTGCCCGGCATAAAAGCGTTCACGACAGTGGAATCCTAAAATTTCAAATAAGCGCACGAGTTGCGAAAAATGATGTCGGGAGGACCGGAATGTATGATGATCATGGTTTGCCCATCCCATCCCCAAGCGATCTTGGCGGTTCTTCTGGAGCTGTCCTGCCATATTGCGCGCTTGCCAATACTTGCGCTCACATTCAAGGACGAGGCAGGCTGCCATTCCCACGCCTAGAAGCGAAACCATTTCTTGAGCTAGTTTAAAGGCTGCACTTAAAGCCTCATCCTCATTTTCTAGTGGACGTGGACGACTCAACCATTTTTCTTCAGCCTCAAAGTATTTTGCCAAAAATTTAGGATCGTAGTTTGTTGGCTCCATCATTAAGGTACCGCGTCTTTCAATGGCCCATAGTGCTATATTGTTCTCTGTCGAAACGCAACAGCGGCGATAGCTACTCAATGGTGACCCTTCGATAGGACGCGATATCCCCCGCACCATCAGGAAATCTGGGATGCTATCGACACTGACGGCGATGCCAAGCAGCGACTGCTCCGCTTCCTGCACAACAATGCGTGGTAGTTGGGCTCCGGGATGATAAAAGATTTGAGAGGCTTGGGCTGGAGTATCGGTGATATAACCACTAGCTTGTAGTTCCTGTTGCAATCCGTTGGAGTTGCCCAAGACTAAATGATCGAGCCAATCTAAAAGGCGCGTGCTCGTCTGTTGTTTGAGCTCTTTGGATAATGTGGCAATAAAAGAATTCTGGGCGCAAGCTTCAGCCAAGAAGTTTTCTACCAAGGATTCAGCATCGGGATGACACTGCCATTGAAACGCTGCGTTGAACTCCATAATCGCCCCCTATCCATTTGATCCGGAGCATAGCGCTGTAGTCTCAGACTTTCAATGTTTTTTTAAAAGAAATATTACCACCAATTCCGCAGCGATGAGAGCAGCACACCTGAACAAACAGGACTTTTTAACGAGCTGTCGTGTGTGCATTTGTGTCTGATTTTATTTTCAACGCAAAGAAGGGCAAAGGACGCAAAGGCGCTAAGAAACAGCCTGCCTCACGTAAACAAGTTTGTCGCATAGACTGCAAGACACCTAAAACTATCTAAGCAAAGTCCGATCCTCGCTGATTGCTGAGGCAATCAGCGAGGGGGAGCTAGCAAACATCGCTTGGGGCGATGTTTGCGTAATTTTTGTCTGCGACGCTGTTATGTTTACATTAGATAAATACGTCGCAGACAAAAATTATGTTAGCAGCGCCCTAAGCGCTGCTAACGATGCCCCTCTTTTGGATTGCCTTAGCAATCCAAAAGATCTGGATTTAGCTTCCACACAATCTTAGGACAGGTATTATTTTAGGTATCATGCAGTCTATGCGATAGACCTGTTTACATGAGGCAGGCCGTTTCTTTGCGCCTTTGCGTCCTTTGCCCTTCTTTGCGTTGAAAATAAATCAGACGCTAATGCCCACATGACTGTGCGTTAAAAAGTACTGTAGCGGTCAATCGATAACGCCCTCAGGATTAGCAGCAGGGAGAAAGTTTCAACAACTCAGGCAAACTTGAAAGCTGGATCATTTCCCTGTCAACCACAGCATGAATTTCAGAAGGTTGAATCATCTCGCACAAACTATTCAAGTTATTGCTCTGAAGAATAATAAAGCGCACATCATTTAATGATGCCAACATATTGACGAAGTCTTCATCAGGCTTTGCATCTAACAAATAAATCACCAGATCAGAACCTGAACTCTTAGTCAAGCGATGGATGCCTGCAAATATCGATGAAGTCATCCCTTGCGTCCCCGATAATCCCAATACGATATACGGACGATCTTTAAGCGCATGCTGCAAGGCGAAAAGATGCATTTCATCAAAGACTTTATTCACCACATCACTTTCTAACAGACGGCGTGCCAGATCGGACAGCGAAACACGTGCACAACCAAAACGCTCGATAGCAATACCTGCAGCCACGTTGGACAACTGTGCAGCATCTTCAATCTCTAATCCATTAGCCAAAGCACAGGTAAGCATGGCCAAAACAGTGTCGCCAGCACCTGTAACATCTTTGATCTCTCTGACACGCACAGGGAAGTCCTGTCTTGTGCCATCGTCGTGGAAGATCGCGATACCAGCCTCAGAACGCGTGACCATCAAGATTTTAGCATTGCACATCTGCAAAATTTTTGGCGCTGCTAAGTCCAAGCTAGCATCAGGCAACAGCCCTGCCGCAGCATAAGCTTCAGACAGGTTGGGTTTAATGACTGTCGTTCCACTATATTTAGTGAAATCAACACCCTTAGGATCTGTGATCACAGGAATATTTAAGGCCTTAGCATGCTCAATAACGGCTGCCAATAGCGTGCGGGATAAAAAGCCTTTGCCATAATCAGAGATCGCTATCGCCGCTACACCTTGCACGAGTTCTGGCAGCGCTTCAATAATCTGCTGCTCGAGCATCTCAGGGAGGGGTGTGACCTGCTCATAATCCACACGCACCACCTGCTGATTTTCAGCAATAATACGGTTCTTCAACGGCGTCTCAAACCCCTGCTGACAGAAAATACCCCGTGTGTCAACGCTCTCGTCTGCCAGCGTCTGACTTAACACTTGTCCCGTAGAATCTTGACCAACACGCCCCACAAGCACCACATCGATCCCCAAGGAAATCAAGTTCAGCGCCACGTTGCCAGCGCCCCCTGCGCGATTTTCCTCGCGTAGCACTTGCACGACAGCCACAGGAGCTTCAGGGGAAATGCGCCGCGCTTTCCCAATGGTATATGTGTCGAGCATTAGATCGCCAATGACGAGCACTTTGCATTTACCTAAGCGACTGATCGTACCTGTTAGTCTTACCATGTTTTTTCCGTAATGAGGTAGTTTCTGACATAATCAATGATTGAATCTTCAAGGGACATACAAGCAGCATCTTTGCCCAACACTTTCTGTGTTTTACGCATATCAGCACAAGTGTAGTTTTGATATTTGCCAATGAGATCAGCTGGCATATCGATGTATTGGATGTTGACAGGCAGATCTAACGCCTTAAACACAGCCGTAGCCACATCGTTCCATGTGCTTGCCACTCCCCTACCAATATTATAAATGCCTCCGACATCATTATCTAAGAAGGCACATGTCATGCGCGCCACATCTTTGACATACACAAAATCGCGCTTTTGCTCCCCATCGGCAAACTCTTTAGGCGCCGAAGATTTAAACAGACGGATCACCCCTTCCTTGCGCGCTGTGGGCAACACATGATTGATAGCAGAGGCCATGCGGCCTTTGTGGCGCTCATTCGGACCAAATACATTGAAAAATTTCAGGCCCACGACTTTTTTCAGGGCCCCTTCATTTTTCAACCATAGATCGAAAAGTTGTTTAGAGTATCCATACATATTCATGGGGACTAGTGTTTCTAATTTCTTTTCATCATCGACAAACCCCAGTGAACCATCGCCATATGTAGCAGCTGAAGAAGCATAGATCAGGCGCTTTTGGTATTTGAGAGCGAATTCTGCCAGGCGTACGCTAAAGCGGTAGTTGTTTTCGAGAAGATAGCTGGCATTAGTTTCAACAGTGCTTGAGCAAGCCCCTAAATGGATAAAAGCCTCTATAGCTTCATGACGACCATGTAGCCATTCGAAAAACTGGCTTTTATCTAAAATATCAACGAATTGTTTGCCGACGAGATTTTTCCATTTTTCAGTATGTCCTAGGTTATCGACAATGACAATATTATTAACACCTTGGTCGTTGAGATAGCGCACGACACCCGAACCAATAAAACCAGCCCCACCGGTCACAACAATTAATTGATCATCATGTAACTTCTTCATCTTACTCATTGTATTGTTCCATTTTTGTATCACGTTGAATTTGCATATCTTATCAAAAACACTAAATGCTGAGAAGCTTCAAATTAAATTGATAATATACCGAACGAGATTCAAAAGCTGCATAAAAATAACATGATTAGCAGGAGAAACAGGATGGAGCAGCATCTGCCATGAATGGGTGCTTTGGTAAAATTTTGCGAAGAGCAAAAGTTTTTGTTGTGAAAAAATCGACCTGTTCGCTAAGATCGTGCTTCTCATTCCGGAATAGCTCAGCGGTAGAGCAGTGGACTGTTAATCCATTGGTCGCGGGTTCGAATCCCACTTCCGGAGACTAGGGCTTTTACAACGCAAGTTGTAAAGGCCTTTTTGTTTTTATAGACGACATAAACTAAATCGACTTAACACGACTTAATAACTCGGAGTAAATCATGCTCAGCATTTCAAACGCCTGTAAGGATTATTTCAACGGATTTCAAGATGTTCAGCTTAAAGAAAACACAGCAAGTAAAAAGGCACTGGGGCTTTTAAAGATTGTTTCGTATTTCTCGCTTGTTCTGCCAATTTTCGTAGGCATCATGTATGCCACAACTTCTCTAATCGGCCGTGTTACCACAAAAAAAGATTTGAATTCAGAAGACCAACGTGTGTGCTCCGCTCGAGATCGGACAATTGGTCAAAAATTTGAAAATAAATTAAACAAGCTCTTTAGCGCAAAGGTTAAACACCAAGTGCTTTTTAACATAGACGGACATAAAGTTGGCGTTATTTTCAATCCCAAAGGCGAAGCTTTAAGAATTGGGTTTCTAACCGTGGCTAATGCTGTCGTTTTAATTTACGACAAACCGATTCCTGCAGAGATTAGAGATTTCTTTGCTACAAAAATTGCCTCAGCAGGCCATAGCTATTCAACACTTTCATTTGGAAGTATCAACGGACAGCCTACTTTCAAGTATCTAGGCTTTGAATAAAAAATGGGAAGCTGTGACGTCCCATGAAATTCGCATTGCTTACCTATCTGCCTATAGCTACCTTTTTGAGTGATTATAAATTTCAAGCATTTGTCAATCCTGCGAGAATCTATGAAGTGGCATGCACAAGTTTAGCTAATGTGTGCAATGTGGGATTTTTACTTTTAAAAGCGTGATAAATAGTCGTCCTTGGTAAATCATAATCTTTTGCAAGCTGACTCTTATTTTTTGCACTGAGATGAGCTTCAAGAATTTCAATTACTCCATTAGGATCATTTTCTTTTAAACATTCCCAAATAGCTTTGGCAATCA
>JABDFJ010000075.1 GCA_013286645.1 Chlamydiota bacterium
TAAAATAACAAAGGCTGATGCATGACGCTTAGAAGTTTGTTAACTCCTAATAGAAGGATTGCCCTGGCGGCTGTGCTTGGCGTGGTGGCAGGATCGCTCTCACTGCCAGCTGTGGATAGCATAGCAAATAGTATTTCTGAGGTGTTCATCAATCTTTTGAAATTGGTGAGTTTGCCGATCATCTTTTTGTCGATTGTATCCACCGCTTCAGGAATGGAAAGTGTGAGCGAGATTAAGAGTATTGGCAAGCGGGTGATTAAATACACTTTGCTCACGACGCTCATTGCGGCAGCCGTAGCATTAACACTATTTGTGGTGATTGATCCCGTCAGCACTTTTTTACCCACGCAAGTCGCGCCAGAAGTTGAGACGGTGGCGCAGCAGGGAAGTTATTACTCGTATTTGATTAAAAGCATTCCTTCGAATGTGGTGCAGCCATTTTATGAAAACCATGTGATTGGCGTCTTATTCATCGCTATTCTCTTGAGTTTGGCTATTTTGACTTTGCCGCAGACGAATCGGGTGGTGCTGCATTCCTTTTTTTCAAGCATGTACGCCGCCATCATGAAGATTACGATGTGGATCGTGTTGTTGATGCCGATCGCCATTTGGGCATTTATCACACTATTTATGAAAGATCTGCGCCAAGGCTTGGAGATAAAGAGTTTAGCTCTGTATCTGGTGTGCGTCTTATTGGCCAATTTCGTGCAAGCCTGCATTGTGCTGCCCTTACTTTTGAAATATAAAAAGATTTCTCCTTTGAAGATGGCGCGCGGCATGATGCCCGCCTTATCGGTGGCGTTTTTTACAAAATCTTCGAGTGCCGCTTTGCCGATGGCCATGCGCTGTGCGCAAGAGAATGTGGGGATGTCACCAAAAGTTTCAAGTTTCACCCTGCCGCTGTGTACAACAATTAATATGAATGCTTGTGCTGCATTTATTCTAATTACGGTATTATTTGTTTCAATGAGCAACGGGATCGCATTTTCTGGGGCGGAGATGTTTTTGTGGATCTTTATCGCCACGATAGCAGCTATTGGAAATGCAGGCGTTCCTATGGGATGTTACTTTTTGGCAAGCGCCTTTTTGGCTGCTATGAATGTGCCATTAAATATTTTGGGTGTAATTCTGCCCTTTTATACAATGATCGATATGCTGGAAAGTGCGATTAATGTATGGTCAGATTCATGCGTAGCCGCTATTGTCGACCAAGAGGTGGCACAAGATGTGGCCAATGGAATGGTCTTGCCAGACCCTAAGGAATTGCATATTAAAACTACACGTTGCTGCTAAGAGGTATAAGGACAGCCAATATGAAAGAGAAGAAAGCAAAAGCCACACAATATTTTCCCGCTGATCGCAAGAAGATCATTAAAGCCCTAGGGAAAGAAAAGCTGATCGAAAATTTGCGTCGCATGCTCATGATTCGCAATTTCGAGATTCGTGCTGAAGCGGCCTATCAACATGGAAAAGTTGGTGGATTCTTTCATGCTTATATCGGACAAGAAGCTATCCAAACAGCAGTTTTGCAAGTGTTGGGTCCGGACAATTGGTACATCACCTCCTACCGTTGCCATGCCTTAGCATTGCTGCTTGGGGCCACACAAAATGAGTTGATGGCTGAGCTTTATGGACGCGCCACTGGCAACGCTAAAGGGCGTGGAGGTTCGATGCACTTTTATACCGAACGTCTGCTCGGTGGTTTTGGGATTGTGGGCGGACAAGTTCCGATTGCGACAGGGGCGGCATTTGCTGCTAAATACCAAGATAAGCGCGACGAAGTGGCGATTTGTTTTATGGGTGATGGTGCGGTGGCGCAAGGAGCTTTTCATGAATCGTTGAATTTAGCCGCTCTGTGGAAGTTGCCTTGCATTTATGTCATTGAGAACAATTTATGGGGGATGGGCACGGCTGTCGATCGAGCCATCAGTGTAGAACGTATTGCCGAAGCAAAAGCGCCAGGCTATGGCATGAAAGGGTATACCTTTGATGGCATGGATTTCTTTAACTGTTATGCCGGCTTTGAGCATGTGCACAAAGAAGTGCTGAAGACAAATGAGCCGGTGTTGGTAGAAGTCATCACCGAGCGCTTCCGTGGACACTCCATATCTGATCCCGGCTTATATCGCAGCAAAGATGATTTAAAAGCCTGCATGCAGAAAGATCCTATTATCCAATTGCAAGATGCGTTGATTGAAGCCGGCTTTATCGATTTGGAAACAGTTAAAGAGATGGATAAACACGAACGTGAGGTAGCTGTCGCTGCCATGAAATATGCCGAAGACAGCCCATGGCCAGATCCAATAACGTTAGAAGAAGATGTGTTTGCCCCCTGAGGCTGTGACAAAATTGAAGTCAGGCCTGCGATTTGCGATTTGACATGTTCTTGGCAATAGAATGAGAAAGGTCAAATCACAAATCACAGGCCAGACACCAATTTTTCACCTCCTCCCTAAGGAAAGAACTTATTTTGTAGAGAGTTTATATGCCCGAAATGCAACTTGTAGAAATGCGCGAAGCGTTGCGCCAAGCGTTAGATGAGGAAATGACCCGCGATGAACGTGTCTTCATCATGGGGGAAGAAGTCGCTGAATATAATGGCGCCTACAAAGTGACCAAGGGGATGCTCGATAAATGGGGCCCCAAGCGCGTAATAGACACGCCAATTGCCGAGCTCGGCTTCGCTGGCTTGTGTGTGGGTGCTGCCATGACAGGCTTGCGTCCTGTTGTTGAATTCATGAGCTTTAACTTCTCATTTGTAGCTGCCGATCAGATCATTTCTAATGCAGCTAAGATGTATTACATGTCTGGTAACCGCTTTTCTGTGCCCATCGTTTTCCGCGGACCCAACGGTGCTGCGGCCCAAGTGTCCAGTCAGCATTCCCACTGTGTTGAAGCCATCTATGGCAATTTGCCCGGACTTATCATTATAGCTCCTAGCAACCCCTATGATGCCAAAGGACTTTTAAAAGCTGCCATTAGGGACAATAATCCTGTCCTGTTTTTGGAATCGGAATTAGCTTATGGCGACAAATTAGAGATTCCTACAGCCGAATATCTTGTGCCTATTGGCAAAGCCAAAGTGGTCGAAGCCGGGACGGATGTTACGATTGTGGCGCATGCTCAAATGGTTACAGTATGCCGCCAGGTGGTAAAAGAGCTTGCTAAGCAGGGGATTAAGGCTGAGCTGATCGACTTGCGTACGATAAAGCCTTTAGATATCGCTACCGTGGCAACCTCAGTGCGCAAAACCAATCACTGTGTGCTTGTTGAAGAAGGGCATATTTTCACAGGGATATGCGCAGAAGTAGGGTTCCAAATTCAAGAACACTGTTTTGATTACCTCGATGCGCCTGTCGCTCGGGTATGTCAGCGAGAAACGCCGATGCCTTATTCTAAGGCATTAGAAAAAGAGACAATGCCCACTATTGACCGTATTATTGGCGCTGTGCGCCGCAATTTAAATCTGTAGAGGACGATTACTGCTATGCCATTTACTCTCACTATGCCAAAGCTTTCTCCAACCATGGAAGAAGGAACCATCGCCAAGTGGCACAAAAGTGTAGGCGACCAAGTGGAAGCTGGCGACCTGCTTTTTGAGGTAGCCACCGATAAAGCCACAGTCGAATACAATTCTCTTGATAGTGGTTGGCTGCGCCAAATTATTGTGGCAGATGGCGGAGAGGCCATTGTTAATCAGCCCGTGGCCATCTTTACCGAAACGAAAGATGAAAGCATTAAAGGGTACAAGCCTGAAGGTGAAGCTGCTAAAGCTGAAGTGGTAGCTGCGGCTCCGGAAAAAAGTGAAGAAGCCGCCGTCGCTGCCAAACCTGCGTCAGCAGTAGCTCCAGCAGCGCAAGGGGGTGCTTTGCGTCAGCCTGCATTTGTTCCTGAAGCCCCCTTACAAAACTATACTTTTGATAAGGCAGAAGCGCTCAGTGGCAAACGACAGAAAGTCTCGCCTTTGGCGCGTAAGTTGGCGCAGGAAAAAGGACTAGACCTTTCAACAGTGAAGGGGAGTGGACCAGGCAATCGCATTGTCAGCAGCGATTTGGCGAAAGCACAGCCTTCTGGAGTAGTGGCTTTTGGGAGACAAGAGTATCCCAAGGAAGCTCCAGGTACCTTTGTCGAAGAAGCGATGACGCCGATGCGCAAAGTGATCAGCCAGCGTCTGCAAGAAGCTAAATCTTTTATTCCCCACTTTTATGTCTCCCTCAAAGTGGATGCGCAACCCATGATGAGTGCACGTGAGCAGCTTAAGAATCTCGATGTCAAAGTCACATTTAACGACTTTGTTGTCAGAGCTTGTGCGCTTGCTCTGCGCCAGCATCCAAATGTGAATAGCGGATTTAATTCAGTGACGAATAGCATCATTCGTTTTAAAACTATCGATATCTCTATTGCTGTCAGTGTGCAAGGTGGTTTGATTACCCCTATTGTGCGGCACGCCGATCTGAAAAATTTAGGTGAACTGTCGCTTGAAGTGAAGGCTTTAGCAGGGCGGGCAAAAGAAGGCAAGCTCGAAGCTCATGAGTACAAAGGTGGGTCTTTCACCATTTCGAATTTGGGAATGTATGGCGTCTCTGATTTCATCGCCATCATCAACCCACCGCAAGCAGCTATTCTAGCGGTCAGTGGTATCCAGCAGGTGCCGGTGGTACGCAATGGACAGATAGTGCCTGGCAATGAGATGACTTTGACACTTTCCGGTGATCATCGGGTGATCGATGGGGTGGCAGGGGCTGAATTCTTGCGCACATTGCAAAAATTCCTTGAGAATCCAGCCGCGCTTTTAGTGTGATCTATCCTTTTAGGACCAAGTGTGGTCGTAAGCGGGCCACGCGATTTGCTAAGCCCGCTTCCACCACTGCTTCAACGACATCATCGACATTTTTATACGCATCAGGCATCTCTTCAGCAATCGTGCGATAGGAGCTCGCCATGACGCGCACCCCCTGATCTTGCATATGCTGAATTGGATCTCTTTGATGCCACGCTTTCATCGACTTGTGGCGGCTTCTGGCCCTGCCGGCGCCATGGCAGGAGCTACACCATGTCAATGGATTACCTAAACCTACCATGAGGTGGCTGGCTCTTCCCATATCACCAGGCACCAGTACAGGTTGTCCTGTCTGCTGGAAGATAGGCGCCAGCTCGGCAGCGCCGGGTCCGAAGGCACGCGTCGCCCCTTTGCGATGCACACATAGCTGGCGGGGAACACCATCAATATGATGCGTTTCAAATTTGGCGATATTATGGCAAACATCGTAAATTAGATGGATTTCATCGCCAGGGATACCAAATACGGTGTGAAAGGCTTCTCTCACGGCATGCAGAATTTGCTGGCGGTTGTTGAAAGCATAGTTTGCGGCTGCAGCCATAGCTGCAAAGTATTGTTGCCCTGCTTGGCTTTTAATCGGCGCTGCCACCAACTGTTTATCTGGCAGTCCTTGCGCATAGCCTTGTTTGATGAAGGTGTTGAGGGTGTCTTGGCAGACCTGATGACCGAAGCCGCGCGATCCAGAATGGATCAACACATAGGTTAGGCCCTGATGCACACCCCAAGCCTTGGCTATGTCTGGTAGAAAGAGCTGTTGCACTTCACCGATTTCAACAAAATGATTCCCAGAGCCCACAGTGCCGAGCTGATCGCGTCCGCGCAGCTTAGCTTCTTCAGAGACAGCATTGATATCAGCATGTGCGATGACACCGCGACTTTCCATATGCTCTAGGTCTTTGGTGAATCCATAGCCACGTGCTATCGACCACATTGCCCCTTGTTCGGTGAGGTGGCGATAATCGGTGTCGGATAAGCTGCGATTGCTCCCTTTATGGCTACGGCCCACCCCTGCCGGGACCAGCCTATAAATGTGGTCCAAAAGAGCTTTCTTTTGCTTCTCTTTGAGATCTTGAAAAGGCATAGGAATAATAGCCAGGCGCACCCCACAGTTGATATCGTAGCCTACGCCACCAGGACTAATCACGCCGTTCTCAGCATCTGTGGCAGCGACGCCCCCAATCGGAAATCCATAACCCCAATGAATATCTGGCATGGCGATGCTGTAGCCCACAATGCCAGGCAAAAAGGCCACATTGCGTACCTGCTCAAGTGGTTTTTGGATTTCGACATCTTCTAAGAGGGCATCTGTGGCAATGACCAGACCAGGGACATGCATCCCATCTTCTTTAGGGAGCAGAAAAGTCGCGGGCTTAATTTTTTGCAGTTTAAACATCGACAATCATCTCCCATTTAAAGATCGCATCCGCACAAGCCATCACCTCTCCATGAAAGCTGACAGCTTTAAAAGGGCATCCTGTCGTCTTATCCGCCTGACATATAATAGCATTGAGGGCGATCACGAGATCGTCGATATCAGCTAGTTGTGCCTGTGGTAGATAAAAGTTAAGTAATGGAGGGTATTTAAAGGCTAAAGCTGTAAAGGCGTGCTGATAAAGCTGCAGCAGGCTTTCACCATAAATATTAAAGGCAATATCGGCTGTATGTTCAATCTCTTCAAAAGGAATTTGCAAAGGATAAGTCCAGATCGAGTCATAGGTGAGATGACCTTTGCTTTCGTAAAGATGGATGGAACCTGTGTAAAAGGGGAGTGATGCGAATGTTTTCTTCCAAGCATGGGGATCGAAAGGCTTGCGACATAGCGTGACATGTGGTAGCCATTCACGTGCATCGACCGCAAAGTGCTGCTGCAATAGCCAGTCGACTAAGGTCTTTTGGAAACTAATT
Source organism: Chlamydiota bacterium (assembly GCA_013286645.1). Lineage (GTDB taxonomy): Bacteria > Chlamydiota > Chlamydiia > Chlamydiales > Parachlamydiaceae > JABDFJ01. The sequence goes on from JABDFJ010000075.1 coordinate 6,746, forward strand.
ATTTTGATGCTTTCATTGCTCCAATGTGCCTGCCAAGCCACCACATTGGGGTGGCGATGGGGGAGTGTTAGGCAAGCAGAAAAATGACCCACTAAGCCGACTCGCATCGCAGGTTTTGGGAAGTTTGCCAAGAGCGCCTTGAGTGGAGAAAAGGGGATATTTCCCAAAAACGCCAAAGTCATATGGCGATGTGTGGGATCGAGCAGGCGTCCAACAGGTAATTTTTCTGGCCAGGGTGCATTGACCTCCAGCCCAAAAAAGAGGCGTTTGATATCATTCTTCATACGACAATCTTTTGCTTCTACTAATAGTACTGTGGACCAAAGCAGAAATATTGTCAAAGATGCTCGCATCACAAACTCAAAAGGGACCTAAAGGACCAAAACGACCTAAAGGACTAAACGACAGTGTTTTTGAGGTAATTCCAATAGTCCGGAGCTTTCGCTCCGGACTTGATCTACAAAGAGAGATGCTTATTAGCCTTTTGCAGCTCGGCAGTCAGCTAATCGTGCATCATCCACCGCAGTAAAGAATCTACCTTCGAACTTAACAACACTAGCCTTACTACAATCTAAATTCTCAATCGCTTGATCAAAAAGATAACGATAGGCTGTATTCGCAAACTGTTTCCACCGGCTACCTTCAACGAGATCGTAGTAGGCTGTCTTCATAAACTCGTTCCTATTGATACCTTCTCCTTTGAATGTGGCCATTAAATGAGTAAGTTCGCCTGCGGGGAGCTTTTTTAAAATAGCGGTAAGAGCTTGTTTATCTTTGATTTTATAGACTTCTAGCATGAGTTGGTTATATTTTTTGCCAGCTATGAGGCGATCGCAAATGAGGGTATAACCATTATCATGATCAAGTTTATTAGCAACTTGTTTGGCTTCTTCTAGTTCCCCTTTATCTAGGTATGTTTTGATTAAAAACATATATTCGTCATACTGCTCGGTTGGTTTCATTGTATTGAGGTCGGCGAGCGCTGCTCGAATATTAAGATTATTGAAACAAGTTG
>JABDFJ010000076.1:0-3468 GCA_013286645.1 Chlamydiota bacterium
AAGGCTTCATAAATTGCGGGTGGCAATGCTTGCTCTTGCTGGAAGGGGTCGCCCGGAATGATTTTAGTCAGCACGAAGGTTAGGGTGATCACGACAAGTAGCGAAAGACTAGCGTAGACGAATTTGCGCAAAAGGACGCGAGACATGATCATTGATCCGTTTGAGTAGTCGTGGGATGTTCTAGATTAGCCTCTTTAAAATCCAGGAAGCCGAGCGGGGAGAAATAGACCCCTTTGACAGCGGGATTTTTGAGGTAATTGTAGGCATTATAAAACAGGGGAGCGACGGGCATAGCGTCGATCAGGAGCTTTTCGGCTTTATTAAGCAATTGCATCCTTTGGGCCGACACATTTTCTAGCGATGACGCTTCCAGTAGCTCGGTATAGTGTGGATTGTGCCAAAACGTGAGATTTGTGGGGTTATCTTGGGCCTTGAAAATCTCCAAAAAGTTGATCGGATCTTGGAGGTCGGCATACCATGAGCCCAGGCTGATTTGATAAGCCCCTTTGCGCATCTTGTCGATGAGGACATGGGCTTCGAGCCCTTCGAGGGCCACCTCGATGCCAAAAGCTTTATTCCATAGTTGCTGGATCGCTTGAGAGATTTTGTGGTTACGGTCGTTGGCATTATAGTTGAGAGTGATTTTGGGCAATTCTTTGGCTGTTATATGCAAGTCGCTTAACGCTTTGGCAAATAGTTCTTTGGCAGCCACTGTGTCGTGGTCGGGATAATATTGCTGCGCTCCGATACCAAATACAGGGGGGACGATGCCAATTGCAGGCTGTTGATATCCTTTCGTGACATGGTCGACGATCGCTTGGCGATTGAGGGCAAGGCCAAAGGCGCGACGTAGGCTTTCGTTGTTGAAAGGGGAGTTTTGAGTGTTGAAGCGGAACCAATGGGTACCTGCGCCTGTAGTCACTTGCAACAGATTTTGTTGTTTGAAATTAGCGATAGCATCTTGAGGCAATGTAGAAAGAGGGGAGCCCGCCCAATCTAAAGCTCCTGCATGAAAGAGGTGCACAGAGGTATGCTCATCGAGAATTTGATAAGAAAGGCGCTCCAACCTCACAGTCGAAGCAGCCCAATAGGTTGGATTTTTCACCAGCACGAATTCACTGCGTGGGGTCCAGTGGTCAAGGGAAAATGGGCCATTGCTCACGAGTGTGTCATGTGGGGTGTTTTGAGTGGTTGCAGTTTGTTTAAGCATGGCAGGAGGGACAGGAAAGAAGAAATGGCAGGAGGTGAGCTCTAAGAAATAGGGACAGGGCTGTTCAAGTTCGACCACCAGCATATTAGGAGCAGGCGCTTTGATGCTCACACTATCGACGGGTAGGCTACCCTCTTTAGCCGCTTTAGCCCCTTTGATAACATAGAGTTGATAGGCATTGGGAGCGGGGAAGTCTGGAGCTAGACTAGATTTCCAGGTGAGTTCGAAATCATGGGAGGTGAGGGGAGTGCCATCAGACCAGGTGGTGGGACGCAGAGTGAAGGTGTAGGTTTTGAGATCGGAGGAAATATCGATAGTTTGCGCAAGCGCAGGTTGCAAAGTCCCTTGACTGTTGACGCGCATGAGCCCCTCGAAAAGAAGGCGCATGGTTGTCGCTGAATAGAGGTCACGGGCCAATCGAGGATCCAAGGTGAGGGGGTCTTCGATGGAGGCAATTTTGAGGTGCTGCGCATCTTCAGCGTTTTTTGCCCTATCTTTTGCAGCGTCATTTGAGCAACCACTTAAGCATAGATTCGCAAAGGCAAGTAATGAAAGCAGGGAGGAGAAGTGACGCATAATTTGCTCCTAGTGTGGGAAATTTTACGAATATTTGGCAGTAGTGTACCCACAAACAGGGAAGAACACAAAGGGAAAATTGGGACTTATCGCAAATTAGAATATCTCCTTATTTGGACGCGAAGATCGCGAGGTAAGCGAAGGCAACGCGAAGATTTGTCCCTCAGCAAGTCCTTTAATAAATAGAAGCTTTCTTCCCGGTGTCTTCGCTTGCTTCGCGACCTTCGCGATCAGTGCGTTCAAAAATGGCAGAACTCTAATTTGTTACTGCTTGCTACTTTATTTTAAATATTATATATAACATCTAGTTTTACGCTGTTAACAATCGAGATCACCATGTCGAAAACGCTAGCTATTTGCTTAGGAATCATCGCTGTCTTGCTGGTACTATTTTTCATGCGAGATACCCACACCACACAGCAGCAAGCTTCAATGACAGTGACAGAAAGCGCTGGCACACCTGTTCCTCATTCTACTGGAGCCGATTTTTCAGATTGGCGTGAGTTTACTCCACCTGCCGGAAAATTTAAAGTACTTCTTCCTGGATTACCCCAGCATGCTACAGATAAATTTGTCGATCCTACGACGAATGAGCCACGTAAGTATGAAACGTTTGTCGCCGTTGATGAACATGAAAGCGCCTTTATGATTAGCATGATCACATTCCCCCATGCGATAGACGACAAAGCTGTAGATGAAGTGTTAAAAAGTATTGTCAATGAGATGCTTAAGCGCAATAAAGACAATAAAATAGTGTCTATGAAGTTAGGCAATTTTCGTTATTATAAGGCACTCGATTTTTCGTTAGCTAATGGCGATTTAGTTATTGAAGGCAAAGTGATCGCACATGACGATTCTTTGTATGTATTGAGCATGATCAGCAAAAACAACAACTACAGCCCGCAATCATTGGCCTATTTTGTCAATTCATTTGTCCTTATCGATACAAAAACAGCGCCAACAGCCACGAAATCAAAATAAGCGAATTAGGGAGGGCTAGTGATGAAACATCTATTTGCTATTGTCAGTGTTATGACGGTGTCTGTATTAGCTTCTCCAGTCGCTACGCTTGAGGCTTCCTCATATTCTTCTCCTTCTTCACAAGCATCGCCTCTTTCTACAAGTCCCACGTCTATCAAGAAAACGGCGCCGACACCAGCTAAAAAGGAAACACCAGCAACGCCTTTTAAACCATTGCCTAAGACTACATTGCCAGTGATGTCTAAGCCTTTTGGGATGCCGGGTGTTGTGGGCTGGCAAAACGAAAAATGGGAAGGAAGTGACTATCTTGGATATCTTTCGAGCAATATCAGCGTGAGTGTTGAGGTGTTAAAAGGGGAACATGTGCCCAACATCAGCGATGAAGGGGCACTTGAAGGCCTCATACGCGATGTTTTCACAAAAGAATCTCTAAATCCACAGGCCACAAGTACAGAAGGGCCCCCATTGCCGTTTTTCCATGTGTTAATATTAGTCTATGCGATTGAGAAGGATAAGTTTGTTATTTTCGCCGCAGCTCGCCTTTTTGAACATATCGATGTAAAACGTGTCAACTTTACCCCTGCGGGCTATTGGCAGGGGATTACTTGGGAAAATCAAGAGGTGATGACTGCCACACCCCAGGATTTGGATGCGCAGATAAAGAACGCTGTCGAAAAAGTGGCTAAAGATTTTGTCGATCG
>JABDFJ010000076.1:3478-7436 GCA_013286645.1 Chlamydiota bacterium
CGCTATCGTCAATACAACCCCTCAAATCCCGAGAGCTCTTCCAAAGAGAAGGGGCTGATGCACCCTGGCGATAATACCCCATTGCCAGCCAAGAAGTCGTGAGCTAGAGCTAAAGCAAAGGACCTAAAGGACTAAAGAGCACTGTTGCTTAGTCCTTTAGGTCGTTTTGGTCCTTTAGGTCCTTTACTTAAGCCCTTTTTTAAAAAGGGGCTTTAGTGCCTGTTGAAAGGCAGCAGCCGCTACCTTTAGTATTCACGGACTGATGCTTACTCTCGTGATGCTTTGCATGGTGAAGCTGTTGCAACACATTTGCCATTTCAATAGCACCCATAGCGACATCAAAGCCTTTATTGCCGGCTTTAGTGCCAGATCTTTCGATAGCTTCTTCAATCGTATTTGTTGTCAACACTCCAAAGAGCACTGGAATGCCGCTTTCCAAGCTTGTTTGAGCAACGCCCGATGCTGCAGTGCCTGCCACATAATCGAAATGGGGTGTAGCACCGCGGATAACAGCACCTAGGCAAATGATGGCATCAAAATTTCCTGAAAAAGCCATTTGCTTTGCTACTAAAGGAATTTCAAAAGCTCCAGGCACCCAGGCTAATGAAATATCATTATGGGCTACCCCGTGTCTAGTAAGGGCATCGAGTGCACCACGTAGTAGGCCGTGAGTGATTGTGTCATTAAAGCGACCAGCGACGATCCCTATGCGCAGTCCTGTGCCATTTAATTTACCTGAGTATTCGTGCATATCCTCTTTCCTTTGTTGGACTTAAAATAGGTGTCCCATTTTATTTTTCTTCGTTTCCAAATATCTACGATTTTCATTTGTAGCTTCGCATACTAGGGGCACACGCTCGACGATGTCGATGTCGAAGCCAGAAATCCCATTATATTTTGCTGGATTATTGGTGAGAAGCCGTAATTTACCAGCTCCTAAGTCTGCCAAAATTTGTGAGCCGATACCGTAATCTCGCGAGTCTACAGGGAAGCCTAAGGCCAGATTTGCTTCGACGGTATCTTTTCCTTCATCTTGCAAGTGATATGCTCGTACCTTATGGCCTAGTCCGATGCCGCGTCCTTCGTGTCCTCGTAAATAAACGATGGCACCACTTCCTTCAGCATTGATCAATTCCATAGACCTTGCCAACTGAGCACGGCAATCGCAGCGGCATGAATGGAAAACATCACCTGTAAGGCATTCTGAGTGTACTCTAACAAGAAGAGGTTTATTTTTGTCTATAGTACCTTTGGTCAATACAAGATGTTCGACGCCATCCATAATCGATTCATAGACATATGCTTTGAATTCTCCGTATTCCGTGGGCAAGCGACTTTCAGAAATGCGTTTAACAAGGCGCTCTGTCTTGCGGCGAAAGCGGATGATATCTGCCACGGAAACCAAGCATAATTTATGTTCGGCAGCAAATTTTTCAAGATCGGGGAGGCGCGACATGGAGCCGTCATCATTGACGAGTTCACATAACACGCCCGCAGGGTAGAGCCCTGCGAGAGTTGCTAGATCTAGTGCAGCTTCGGTATGTCCAGCGCGTTTGAGCACCCCTCCTGGCTGGTAGCATAGAGGGAAAATGTGACCTGGGCGGCGGAAGCTCTCGGGCTTTTCGTTTTTGTCAATCAGGGCTTTAATGGTTTTGGCGCGATCGGAGGCCGAAACGCCGGTTGTTATACCTTGGCTGCTGTCGACAGAAACGGTGAATTTTGTGCGATGCAATTCGGTGTTTTCAGCCACCATAGGAGGGATATGCAACTCATTGAGGCGCTCTTTGGTCATGGATAGACAGATAATGCCGGTGGTATAACGCACCATAAAAGCAATGGCTTGAGGGGTTATTTTTTCGGCGGCAATGATGAGGTCACCTTCATTTTCGCGGCTTTCATCGTCGACGACGATGACGAATTGGCCATTTTTAATAGCTTCGATAGCCTGTTCAGTCGTGTGCATGTGATTCCTAGAGTGTTATCAATTTTAAAGACAAGTTTAGCATAAGAGTAAGAAATATGAATAGGTCTATTTACAGCACTATATACATTTTTTAGAAGATGGTGAGTGATGAGGATTTGAAAAAATATTTCAGAATTTCATAGAAATATATAGACGATAAATTGACAATACATCATTATTGTGTTAAGTGCAAATCTAAGTGAGGTAGCTGTCCTATTCAAATAGCGCTTTGAGCGCGAACCTAATCGGCTAGTCCAGAGAGGTTGCTCCGGCAACACAATTTGAGCCTTGTTTGGATTTAAATCTTCGGTTTGTCAGACGTTCTGATAATAATCTCTGTTTATTTCCCTCGATTACATCGTGCCTTCATAAGCAACCTGTTTATAGCTACTGCTTGTAACTATAACGTGGCCAAAGCCTAAGTATAAGGTGCGAGGTCGCATTAGGGGACTGAATAGAACATACAACACGAAGAGATGCATGGAATTAATTTTTATCCAAACGGAGTATTTGTTATGAAGAAGAAGCTATTCGTAGGCAACCTATCTTGGAAAGCCACCGAAGATTCACTTAAACCTGTTTTTGAAGCATTCGGCAAAGTGGTATCTATTAAGATCATCACAGACCATACCGGCAGATCCAAAGGCTTTGGTTTCGTCGAAATGGAAACAGCTGACGATGCACAAAATGCAATCCAAGGGCTAAACGAGAAGTTGCACCTCGATCGCAACATGCGTGTTAGCTTGGCGCAAGAGCGCACTGATCGTCCTGCAGGCGAACGCAGAGAATACCGCGGTGGCGGAGCTCCAGGTGGCGCAGGTAAAGGTGGCTATCGCAGCCGCGACAACAATAGCTGGTAAACCACTTCCGATAGCAAAACCATCACCAGATGGTTTTGCTATCTTTCTTTTGTCTTTTCTCTTTCGTCTTTCTCTTTCGTTTTTCCTAGACCATCAATGTAAATATATGCCAACTGAAGCGAAGTGCAATGCACTGTAGCTGCACCTTGAGCCCCATTATTATTATGCTAAGAATTAAGTAGCCGAACGTTGAATGTCGGAAATGGACGGCATGGACTGAATGGACGGCATGGACAGCTTTCTTCTCCACTTTTAGTCCATATCGTCCATGTAATCCATTCAGTCCATTTCCTTTAAGTTGATGCCATTCATTGAACATTAGGCCCTTAGTTTATTTTCATGATGACGATGTGTGCACCTGCGGCTGGAATCGTTACAGCTACGCCCGACACATGAACAGTTAGTGTTGATGCATTTGTAGTAACGACCACAATGGCTTGAATTGTTGTTTGAGATGTTGTAGCCAAAAAAGTGGTTGAAGGTGCAGTTGAAATGGCACTACCATTCAGCTGCATTTGCACTGAAGCTCCAGCACCAAGTGTGATAGAGCTATCAAAATTGACATAATAACTGCCTACTGCCAATTGAAATGAACTTGAGGTTGGTTGAGTAATAGCGGTGCCACTGGAAACCGTTGATCCCCCAAAAGCGATGTCGCCGCCTGTTATAATGATTGTTTGTGCCCCAGCACTAATGGCATTGAAAAAATTAAGTGACGCTGTACCTGTTGGTCCTGTCGACCCTGTCTGGCCTACAAATCCCGTCTGTCCCGTCGATCCTGTCTGACCTAAAAATCCTGTAGGCCCAGTTGGTCCTGTCATCCCAGTTACGCCAGTGACACCTGTATACCCGGTTAAGCCGGTGAGGCCAGAGAATCCTGTTGCTCCCGTCAATCCTGTCAATCCCGTCAATCCTGTGAGACCTGTTACACCTGTAGAGCCTGTTACCCCAGTGACACCTGTAGTTCCAGTAAATCCAGTCAATCCAGTGAATCCTGTAGCGCCGGTTAGTCCAGTGAGACCAGTGAAACCCGTTTGACCTGTCAGGCCTGTCACCCCAGTGACGCCTGTGGTCCCGGTTGAGCCAGTGGTGCCTGTAAGACCTGTTGTACCGGTGAGTCCTGTGAATCCAGTAA
>JABDFJ010000077.1:0-6294 GCA_013286645.1 Chlamydiota bacterium
TAACAGATCATGGACGATCTGAGACGATTGCAAAAGTGACAATATTTTTTTAGTGTTCAGGCCGGCGTCGCTCAGGGCTACGCCCTGAATTGTAATAGCCTAGGGCATCGCCCTAGGTGCCATAAAATCAAGTTCAGCAGGCTGAAGGCCTGCTTTGTAGCAATGGCTAAAGAGCGGTTAACAATATTCAGCAGTTTCTACAACGCAGCCCTTCAGCCTGCAAATTTGAATACAACTCACCTAGGGCGGTGCCCTAGGCTATTACATTTCAGGGCGTTGCCCTGAGAATCAAATTTAAAAAATTTATCGCCATTTAATCCTCTGAACATTTACGCTGCCATATGGCGGCTAAAAAGGGCAGCTAATTTTGGATTATCGTGCTTTCTAAGTGCATAATCCAAAGCAGTATTGCCACTAGAATCCTTGATTGTTGGATCAGCCTTAGCTTGGAGTAGCATTTCCACGTGCTTAATATTGTTAGCTAGGGTTGCCATGCTAAGAGCTGTTAAACCACGCTTATTTTTCATGTTAAGGTCCGCTTTGGCTTCGATGAGTGCATTGAGTATCTCATGACGATCTTTTTCATCCAACCACGAACATTGTGATACTTTCATAAGTGGTGTGTTGCCACCGTCGCTTTTGAAATTGACATCGGCTTTTGCTTGGATGAGGGCTTTAACAATATTGAGTTTGTTATGTTCAATTGCAGCAAAAAGAGGTGTTTCACCATTCCATTTTTGGACGTTAAGTTCTGCCCCCGCTTGGATGAGTAGGTTGACGATTTCTTCATCTCCTTCTATAACTGCTAGGTAAAGAAACGAGACATCCCCTGTATACGAGTCAAGATAATTGTGATTAACGCTGATGGCCTCTTCGATTAATTTTTTTACGCTGGCCACATCGCGCTTGCCAATAGCAGCAGCAACTAGTTGTGCCCTGCTATGTTTATGCCAGTAGAGTGCTGTTTTGGTACATTGGGCTAATTCTTCTTGTGTTTTTGCTAAGTTTTTTCTAAGGGGTTCTGTATTTTGATTGTGCTCTTTTATTATAGTTAATAAAGGAAGACGTCTTTCTTCTATCTTTGCCGCACAATCATCCCATGATTTTAAACGTAAGTGCCTTAAGCTTTCAATTTCTGCATCTTTAGCGTCAAGTTTTCCTATTAGTCTTTGAATCTCTTCTGCTTGAGATTTCATGACATAGCGGGCATCATGCTGGTCATAGGCTTCGGCAGATCGACATTGTTCTTCACTCTTATTTAAGGTGGCGAGTAATGAGTTGCCTGCTTGAGATGTGAGGTGGGATATGCCAGTTAAAGCGGTAGCTGCTGCGAAGCATTTGAGCGCTTTTTCATTTTTCCCCTGCAGTGTACTGCCGATCCCCCACGCCATGCATGAAAGAGCGGCTCCTAAGGTGGCAACAATAGGGCCTTCAAGTTTATCTGTCTCGGACGCGGCGTAGTTTGTGGCGGCACCGAGGATCACACTGCCCGCTATTCCAGCTTGAGCAATGCGATCTAAGCTAAGTTGAGAATAGATTTTGGAGCAAACGCTACCCGCCCATGAACGTCCAAGCCATGTGGAGGCCGGCGCATTAGTCTGCATAGGTGGCGCGCTGCTTGAATTTGCAAGAGCAGGGGTGGATCCAGATGCGTTTTGTGTGTTAACATCCATTGTTGTCATAAGTGTTTGCCTTTTTTTACGGGTGTTAATTTGTTTTAATAAAAGTAATTACATTACTAAACTAGTATATAATAATTTTTAAATAAAGTAAAGTTTTCTTATTCCAGCACTTAGGAGTGGTTGTTAAATTTCGCCAATTTTTACTTCAAAGTGTGAGTAAAGAGGATTTCATCGGATATGTAGATAAGGTCGGTAAGCATTTGTTCCATCATGAATGAAACTGTGTACCCCTTAGCCTAAATTGATCGTCCTAATGTTGAATAAGTTAACATCAATAGTGAGGCTAGGTCATAATTGTCTACCCGAGTCCTTGGATCATGGATGGTACCCCTTTCTGGGGTAAAGCACTGAGCGCATCAATCCCCTGGACAATGTTCTGAGTAATGCTAGCTTGAACACACTCTTGCTGGCGAATATCGGAAATTGGCTAATCATTGCCAAAAAATAATTCTTTTTTGACAGAGGGTTCGCTTCTAGAGCGCCATTTTACTTTTGCAATCGTCTCATGTAGTCCATACTGTCTATGATTGAGTTAACTGACAAAGCATTGCACGAACCTTTCGATCATGGCATTGACTTGATCCGGCACTTCGAGTGTGACACAATGTCCTGAACAGACAACTTTGCCGTGCACAGTCTGTGGACACAACTCTTTCAATTTGGCTATGTCCACCACCTGATTAGCTGCTTCAATATAAAGTATGGGCAATGTGCAGTTTTTGAGTTTACTGGCTGCTTGTTTATCCCAAGCGATCATACTTTCAAAAGCTGATGCCCAGACATAGTGTGGCGTATTTAGAAAGGTGGTTTTAATCTCTTGGCGGCATCTGTCAGTGGGAATGACTGAAATGTCGACGATCTGCTCGATGCAAGCTTCAAAATTCTCATGTCTGAATTTTTCTAGAAACTGGAGCATAACAGCCTGTATTGGAGAGGTGTATAGAAAAGCTGAATCGAGAATGATGATTGCCGCGGCAAAGCCAGGATAACGGCTTGCCAATTCAATGACGATGTTGCCGCCCATGCTAAACCCCACAAGAATGGGTTTAGTTGCCTTCAAATGAGTGCAGATGTGATGGATATCTTTGGCAAAGGTTTCAATGCGATAATCGGTCTTGGGTTTGTCGCTATGTCCATGTCCACGCAAATCAACAGTAATGACTCTGTTGTGTTTCGAGAAGTGAGCCACAAGCGACTGCATATGTTGATGGTTACCACCGGTGCCGTGGACAAACACATAAGTGTGAGGGCCTTTTCCGTGCTCTTCATAATAAAGTTGGATGTTGTCGTGCGTTATTTTCATGATTTACCTCGCTAACTGTTAAGCGAGATACTTTATTCTTGGAAATATTTCTTGGAAAGTTTTTAAGTGATTGAACCTTTCCATTGTGCCTTTTCGAGAAGACTCTGTAGCATGGAATCGTTACTGTGCTCTACCCCTGAAAGGGGTTTCGGACAGTAGCCCAGGGTGAGCGGCTGCGTAACCCTGGGTGAATTAAATTAAATATTGTACCCCTGAAAGGGGTACGGGCTGTTTGGAAAATGTATGGGCTCGATTAGCATGTGTTATAGTCAAAAAATGCCCGCACCCCTTTCAGGGGTGCAATTTTTGAAACTATGAACCCAGGGTTACGCAGCCGCTCACCCTGGGCTACAAGCCGTAACCCCTTTCAGGGGTTGAGTCCAGCACTCAATTCTAGCGAGGAATCGTTTACCCAGGATCACGCTGTCGGTAACCCCTTTCAGGGGTAGAGCCCAACGCTCAATCCTCTGAACATTTACGTTGCCAGATGGCGTCTTAAAAGGGCTGCTAAATTTGGATTATCGCGCTTTCTAAGTGCATAATCCAAAGCAGTCTGGCCAGGGGCGATGCCAATAGGATGTTCCTTGATTGTCGGATCTGCCCCAGCTTGAAGCAGCATTTCAACGTTCTTGAGATGGCCAAATTTAGCTGCTTTGATAAGAGCTGTGCTGCCAATCCAATCTCGAGTGTTTAGGTCAGCATTAGCTCTGATCAGTGCCTTTAGAATACTAGGTTGAGCTTCATCCCAATGCTCTGCTGCTTCCATGAGCGGTGTGATGCCGAACTTATTTTTAATATTGACGTCAGCCTTTGCTTGAATGAGTGTTTGAGCAATATTTGGCAGCTTACGTCTAGTTGCAACGAAAAGAGCCGTTTCACCCATCCAATCTTGGAGGTTAATGTCTGCATTTGCTTGGAGGAGTATATTGAAGATTTCTTCATCCCCTTGCTCAACAGCATGGAAAAAGGGTGGATATGGCAATTTATTTTTAATCTCGATTCCATTGATGTTGACGCCATCTTTGATTAATTCTTTTACACCGGTTATGTCATGATTTTTAATTGCAGTTCGAAGGAGTGTTACCCTAGCAGGATCTGCCATGTTTAGTGCTTTCGATGCTGTATTGACGTTTTGGCTGAGGTCTTCTGCATTTTGGTGTTGCTTTTGGATTAAATTAATTGACGGAGGGCCAGGTTCTTCTAAAGGAGGGCGAGGTTCTTCTATAGGAGGGCGAGGTTCTTCTATAGGAGCAATCTTTGCAGCGACAGCAGTCGGCGATTTTAAAGGCACGTGAGATCTTTTTGTTTGATCAGCAAATATGGCAGCAATTCTGGCCAATTCGGCGTTAGCTTCTTTTTGAATCGTCTCAAGTCTTGCTGTTAGTTGGATATCACTTTTAATTAAATTATTCCCCATAGCCGTGAGTTGCGTTATTCCACTTAAAGCGGTAGCAGCTAAGATGCAGTAGTGTGCCTTTTGATGTTTGCCTTGGAGTGAACTGCCGACAGCCCATGCTAGGCATGAAATACCAGCTCCTAGGGTTGCCACAACAAGTCCTTCAAGTTTCTGTGTCTCGGACCCACTATAGCTCGTTTTGGCACCGAGAATAACACTACCAGCTATCCCAGCCTGAGCAATAGAATCTAAGGTAAGGTGTGAATAGATTTTGGCCACCCATGAACGTCCAAGCCATGAGGATGAGGTCGGTGCATTGGTCTGTGTAGATCGCGTGATGTTTGAATTCGATAGCTCAGAGAGGGATTCGGCTATGTTTTGTGAATTACCATCTACTGTTGTCATGACTGTTTTCCTTTTAGAGATTGTAAAATGTTTTTATGTTATTTGTATAATATTATAATGTATTTTAGTTTATAGTTAAAGTGTTTTTTTTAGTTTTATTCATTTACGTTTCTATAGTCTGATTTAAAAGGCGGACTAATTTTACAGACTTCTGATTTGAGGCATCTAAATTGCTTTTTGCGTAATCTAAAGCAGTATTGTCACTAGAATCCTTGATTGTTGCATCAGCCTTAGCTTGGAGTAGCTTTTTCACGTTTTCAATGTTGCCTTGCTTCGCTGCGATGATGAGAGCCGTCTTACCTTCCCTATCTTGCATGTTAAGGTCAGCTTTAGCTTGAATGAGTGCATCTAGGATTTTATGATAATCTTTACCCGCCATAGCAGCAGCTTTCATCAGTGGGGTTGAGCCCCATTTATTTTTGATATTGACATCTGCCTTTGCTTGGATGAGGGCTTCAACCACACTTTGTAGGCCAAATTCAGTAGCACTAAAAAGAACCGTTTCACCCGTCCAATCTTGGAAGTCAAGGTTTGGTTTTGCTTGGATGAGCAGGTTGACGATTTCTTCATCGCCTAGTCTGACTGCCTCATAAAGAGGTGTTTGTTTTAATCTATACTCGTCATTGATGTCATTGATGTTGACACCAGCATTGATTGCTGCTTTCACACCGGTCACATCGCGCTTGCCAATCGCAGCTCGAAGCTGCTTTACCAGATCAAGGTTATTTATGTTTAAAGCTCTCAACGATTCCAGTTTGCAATCGTCTGCTGTTTTAATACACTGGGCTAACTCTTCTTTTACAGTAGCTAAATCACTCTTGCTGGTTGCTATAGCCTCAAATAAAGGAGCATGTTGTCCGATTAGATGCAAAATCTTGGCATCACAATCAGCAGATGATTTGGAAAGTGCGTTTTTTAGGCTTTCGATTTCCACTTTTTTGGCGTCAAGTTTTTGTTGTAGCTCTTCATTCTCTTTACGTGCTTCAGAAGTGAGGAGGGATATGCCTGTTAAGGCAGTCGCTACAGCGAAGCATTTGAGAGCCTTTCCATTTTTCCCTTGGAGTGCACTGCCAACACCCCATGCCAAACATGAAAGAGCAGCACCTAAGGTAGCAACAATCGGGCCTTCAAGTTTTTGGGTCTCATAGCTTGTTTTGGCGCCTAGGATTACGCTGCCTGCTATTCCAGCTTGAGCAATGCGATCTAAGGTAAGATGGTTATAAATCTTGGCTATCCATGAACGCCCAAGCGATGTGGATACCGGCGCCAGAGTCTGCGTCGTTTGCGCAGTGTTTGGTTTTGAAAAAGCCGTGGATACTTTTTGTGAACTAACATCTAGTGCTGTCATAATTAATATTCTATTTTGCTGTATTTGTTTTTATTTAAATAACTTTGTTTTCTAGAATTGTGTAATTTAGCGGTTTTTTAAATAAATTTAAAGTTTTTTTGTTCGTCTTTTAGGTCCTTTAGGTCCTTTTTGTCCTTTATGAATTTGCAAAATATCCGAT
>JABDFJ010000077.1:6304-6743 GCA_013286645.1 Chlamydiota bacterium
CGATGGTTGTTACATGCTCAAAAAAATAAATGATACCACCCTCAAGGAGAAGAAACATGGTCATGTTGAAAGAGCCCCCCCACAAAAATCTTAATACCACCTCATTTATGGATTATCCGGCTGTAAAAAAGCTGCAAGCCCTCGCTAAACACCCTTTCGATCTAACCAAAGAGGGGAATTTAACGCCGCAAAGGCTGAGCACTTTTGTGGCTAATGCCTGCGGTTATCGCTTACTCTATGGTACCGAACGCATCAATGAAGAAGTGATGCATGCATTAGTCGAACTGGCGCATGAAGCCAAAGTGCATGCTAAGATGGAAAGCATGCAAGCAGGGGAGGTGCTTAACTTTATCGAGGGTGGTATCATTTATTTTTTTGAGCATGTAACAACCATCGGATATTTTGCAAATTCATAAAGGACAAAAAGGACCTAAAGGAC
>JABDFJ010000077.1:6753-7404 GCA_013286645.1 Chlamydiota bacterium
AGCCACGCGGGATTTTTTCGAGCATCCGAATCAAGGCAAAGCCGCTGTAGAAGCAACGAAAGAAGCGAAAAAAGAAATCGATAAACTGAAACTCTTTATCTCTAAAATCCATCAAGAAAATCATTTCACCGATCTCGTCACCATCGGCATTGGGGGCTCAGATCTCGGACCACGCGCCCATTATATTGCGTTGCAGCATTTAGAAAGAAAGAATCGCCGCGTGCATTTTATTAGCAATGTCGATCCCGATGATGCGGCAATGGTCCTGCGAGGCTTGGATTTAAATAAAACGCTCGTCGTGGTTGTTTCTAAAACAGGCACCACGCTCGAAACGCGCTCAAACGAGGAGTTTGTCAGAGAGCGTTTTAAGGCTGCCGGTTTAAAAGCGGAAAGGCATTTCATTGCGGTGTCAGGCGAGGGCAGCCCTATGGACGATAAAACGCGCTATTTAGAATGCTTTTACATCTGGGATTGGATTGGCGGCCGTTATTCGACAACCTCTATGGTGGGCGGTGTTATGCTTAGCTTCGCCTTTGGCTTCGACGTCTATTGGGAGTTGCTGCGTGGCGCTAATGCGATGGATAAAGTGGCTCTTACCAACGAGATCAAAACCAATTTGCCTTTGCTAGGAGCTTTGCTCAGCGTGTGGAA
>JABDFJ010000078.1 GCA_013286645.1 Chlamydiota bacterium
TCTTACGCTTCGCTCTTTACAATAGTTTACTATTAAATAGTGTTAGTTTATAATGCTGCCTTATGAACACATATATCAAACGTTCACATCTGCCTGTAAAAACGATTCAGAGCACTTTCTGCCACGCAGAAAATGCTGCTCTTTCCGTCCGCCCCTGCTTTATTCTTGCGCTGCAAAGCGCATAAAAACCAAAGTTACCTCTCACATCTATCTCTTTATAAAAAAAATAGTTAACGTAAATGATTTACACGTAAATTGGAGTTTATTATGTCTGTATCTAATTCGTCCTCCTTTTCCCCTGCCCCTGTGGCAAGTCCGGGGTATTCTCAATATTTAACCACGCCCGCCATAGCGGGAATTGGGATGATGCCTTTTTATTATGGCTTGGAGGATAAAAGCAAATTGCAAACAGGTCTATCTCCTGCTGTCAGGAGCTTGAGACAAAAAGTTTCCGCGGGCTTCACCCCCAAAGTCCCCGTCACGGTAGGAGCGATCGTAGGTGGTCAGTTATTATTGCAGCAAGGAATTGAGTCGCGGATTTTCAGCAAGCAGCCGGGTATCCCGTTGCCCTTATCCGAGACGGTGGCAAGTTCGGCGGCTGTAGCTTTGGTTACTTCGCCCGCGTTAGCTGTATTTAATGGATATACGACTGGAAAAACCATTGGTGCATCGTTTAGAGAGCTCTCTATCCCACAGGTTCGGAAGATCGTTGGTAAGGAAACGGCTTTTGTGGTAGGAGTTTCGAGTGGCGAATGGGTGGCTGAGCAGGTCAAAAAGCACGCCGAGATAGATCCTGAGCAAAAGGTATTAAATAAGGTTGTCGACTACACTGCGGCAGGCGTCAGTGGTGCGTTGGGAAGCGTGGGTGGGCATCCATTTGATACCGGCTTGACGCGCTTGCAGAACAATCCTCCCTTAGCGATGTTGAGTATCAAAGATAGTTTTAAAGCAGGCTTAGTCCCTCGAACTAAAGCTGTGGCCGGCTTATCTTTAGCCATCAAAGTGGGAAAGGATGTCGTTGACTATGTAACAAACAGTCCGAAATAACACCATCACCATCAACTATCCACCTGCTGCAATCCTTATCAAGGGTTGCAGCCGGTGCGTGCAAATGAGGAAATGTTAATGCTTGAGATGTGATTGCTTCTTGGTACCACGCGGCGTTTTCAAGTTGAATCAAAGCTGTGGTCACACATTGTTTGGTGTTGTCCTTGCGATTGATCCTCCCCTTGGTCAGGATGCCTATCAACCCCTCGGCAGCCCCTAATTTGGAATTGGCGGTCACGCCAGCTTCATAACAAGCTTGAGCTAAATCTCGATTTTTGTCTAACACTAAGGCTAGGATGTGGGGTGGGATTTCAAAACCACAGGATAAACCGATGTGCGAGTTTACTCCATCATAGATACAGCAAATGCTGGCTTCTAAAAAGCCCGTTTGTGTGCCGTTAGCTTCAAACAAACCACTTTCAATGCCAAAGCTATAATCGCAAGAGCCGCAGGCGTCATACGCGTTTTTGGCGCGGTTTTTCGCGCCCGTGATAATTTCTTCCAGCGAAAGGGGCTGTTCAGCAATGCCTGAAGGGACGGAAAAAGTCTCAACTTTTGCTTTAGCGAGTTGTGGATAGTTTCTGATCACCTCTTCCACGGCTTGAATTTTAATCGCGTTTGTGGTGCCTATAGCTATGATCATCGATGACGTTTCCTTTTTATTATCTGCTAATAGCAATTGTTGGATAGAAAACAACAGCTGTAATATTAAAATCAGACTTTTCATTTCCCCAAACTTCTTGAAACAAAATAATATATTTCAATATTATTTATTGTCAATTCCATTTATGAACGTTATCCCTTTGTATATATTCACACAATGGCGTCAACTTAAAGAAATTATTACTACAAAGATCAAAAGAAACAAAGAAGAGTCTAAGCGAAGTGCAAGGCACTGTAGCTTAGGCTTGAGCCCAATGTCATTAACTTAAGAGATAAGTGCTTTAATATTAGGGGTTCTAAAGAGCTCCAACGGAGCAAACAGGTGTAAAGCCCACAGTGTAGCGCTGCCGGCGCAAACTGTGGGGATACGAAAACAAATATAGAGCTCCAACGGAGCGGCAAGGTGTTCTTCCATAACATGACTACAGCACACCTGGTCGCTCCGTTGGAGCTCAGATCCTTTTTTTATGAGATCCACAGTTTGCGCCGACAGCGCTACACTGTGGGCTATACACCTGTCTGCTCCGTTGGAGCTCTTTAAACCTCTTCATAGTAAGTTACTTACCTCTTAACTAAACGACATTGGGCTTGAGCCTGAGCTACAATGCTTTCACTTCGCTTAAGCTATTTTTTGTGTCCTTTGATTTCGGTTGTAATATTGTTCTTTAAGTCGACGCCATTACGTGAACATGTACGTCCCTTTAGCGAATGGCATGAAGTGAAGGACTATCACCAACGAGCAAGAACCCCACAAATCTCTGTTCTTTAAAATATTTTTCTCTTATACGGTTAACAGAAGGATTTCTAGATCCATTGCTTAAGGAAGATGTTATGCCTATAGATCTCGATTACCAAGCAGAAATGCTGATCGCTAAAGCTAAACACTATTTGATTACCACCATGGGGCGCGTTTCCGACGATGCTAACTCTGACGAGTTTTATCGGGCGCTATGCTATGCCTTGCGTGAAGAAATCATGATCAACTGGCTAGCTACCTCTCGCACACATCTGCAAAAAGATGTGCGCATGTTGTATTATTTATCGATGGAATTTCTTCCTGGACGTATCCTCAGTAACAATATTACCAATTTAAATTCAACCGATGTCGTACGCTTGGTGATGCATAAAATGAATCGCAGCTATTCCGACATCGTCAAGCGCGAATTTGACCCAGGCTTAGGTAACGGGGGCTTAGGCCGCTTAGCCTCCTGCTTTTTGGATTCGTTGGCCACCTTAAATTATCCCGCTCAAGCCTATGGCTTGCGCTATCAATATGGGATCTTTGAACAACAGCTGTGGGATGGAGTACAAATCGAAGCCCCCGATTGCTGGCTCTTAAGTGAGAACCCCTGGGAATTCCGCCGCGACCTGCGCAGAGTCATTGTGAAATATCGGGGACAAACAAGCGGAGCCTCCAACATCCACGGTGATGAAATCTTGATGCTGAATAACTATGAGGAAGTCTGGGCGTTGCCATACGACATCCCCATCATTGGATATGCCCAAAGCAACAAGTTCTCGGTAGTGACGCTGCGCCTATGGACCACCAAGGAATCGCCACGCAATTTCCAGCTGCAGCGTTACAATGCAGGCAGATTGGATGAAGCCGCCGAAAACACCACGTTGACAGACGTCCTTTATCCAAGCGACTACCATGAGACAGGCAAACGCGTACGTTTAAAACAAGAATTTCTACTTGTCTCAGCATCCATCCAAGATATCATCCGCCATTATTTAGCCAACCACGACAACTTCCGCGCTTTCGTTGATAAGGTGCGTATCCAAATTAACGACACCCACCCCGCCCTGATTATTGCAGAACTCATCCGCATCCTCACCAAACATTACGATATCCCTTGGGATAAAGCTGTCGAGATGACCATGGCCTGCACTGGATATACTAACCATACGATCTTATCTGAAGCCCTCGAAGAGTGGGATCAAAACCTCTTGGTCTATTTGTTGCCACGCCAATACAAAATTATCGAACGCCTTAACCACGAATTCTGTAATTCCATTCGCAAAATCTATGCCAATGATGAAGAAAAAATTCAGCGCATGTCCATTCTAGAAAAAGGAAAAGTGCGCATGGCAAACTTGGCCATCGTAGGCTCGCATAGCATCAATGGCGTCGCGGCGCTCCACTCTGAAATCCTTAAAAATAAAGTCTTCAAAGACTTCTACGATCTCTTTCCGGAACGTTTTACAAACGTCACCAACGGCGTAACCCAACGACGCTGGCTGCTGCATTGTAATCCTGAACTTGCCAAATTCATCACCAAACGCATCGGCGAGGGCTGGATTACTGATTTCTCTCAAATTAAACAACTCGCCAAATTTGCCAACGACGCTGTCTCGCAAGAAGAATTCTTAAGCATCAAACGCAAAAACAAACTCCACCTCATAGAGTTCATCAATCAAGAGAATAAACTGCGTGATGCTAAAGGCGAAATAGCTTTTCCTCCCCCTCTCATCGACGTCAATTCTCTTTTCGATGTACAAATCAAGCGCATCCACGAATACAAGCGCCAACTGCTAAACATCATGCATCTCATCATGCTCTATCATGAGATTTGCGAAACTCCCGACCACCAACGCGTCAAACGCACATGCATCTTTGGCGGTAAAGCCGCGGCCAGCTATGATACCGCCAAAGATATCATTCGCCTCATCCATTGTGTTGCACGCCGCGTCAATAAAGATCCGGCCGTGGGCAACGCCCTTAAAATTGTCTACATTGAAAACTACAACGTCTCACGCGCTGAAATCATCATCCCTGCAGCAGACCTATCAGAGCAGATTTCTACCGCCGGCACAGAAGCCTCTGGTACTGGTAATATGAAGCTATCCATCAATGGGGCTTTAACAATCGGTACTAATGATGGTGCCAATATTGAAATGCGCGAAGAAATCACTGATCGTTGGTGGCCATTTGCATTCGGCTGTTCCACCGAAGAGATCGATAAGATGAAAGCCGAAAACTCATATCGTCCCAAAGACCTCTATGAGGCCAATAGTAAGATTCGCCGAGCCGTCGACAGCCTCCGCGACCATTCCTTTGCAAATAATGAAGCCGAGCATCAAGCGTTTAGTGATCTCTATCATAAGCTCATGGAATCCCATTATGGAGGCCCTGCGGACCGCTATTTCACATTGCAAGATCTTGACAGCTACTATCAAACACAAAAACGAGTTGAAGAGCTCTATCAAAATCCATTCCAATGGGCCGAGTATGCCATACACAATATTGCGGGCATGGGTAAATTCTCTACCGATATTTCAATTAAGAATTATTGCGATAAAATCTGGGGATTAACCCCTTGTCCATCTGATGATGAAATCTTAGAACGCGTAAGACATGAATATAGTGTCATTGATAAATGTCGCATTTACTGATCCTTTCATAGTATAACGAACGTGATTTGAGCGAAACTATCCTTAAAACATTACAAACACTCCCATGAGAACACCCTTAAATGGCTTTCTTCAAGAAAATAATAGATAAACTAAATCTAAAAAAACATTTTAAAAGAAAGAGCGCCTTACTCATCGTCTTTCTTATCATCATCCTGATATTTTCCCTTAGATCCTGCTCTCAGGGCAACGGTATAACTAAAAAAGAATACACCATCGGTCGCGATAGCAGCTGGTACCCTTTACAATTGCTCGGACGAGAACGCAGCCTAATCGCCTTTACCAACGACCTCATGGCTATTATTTCACGCGACATCGACTTAAACTTTATCTGGGTCGAAACCACGCCCAATGAGCTAATGGAAGGCCTAAGTGTTGGTAATTACGATGCTGTACTTACCTCATATCGTCCCGATATTACCAATCTAGAACGCTATACATTTTCAGATCTGATTGTGAAACTCGGCCCTGTACTGGTAGTGCGTCAAGATTCTGCTATCACCTCCTTAAAGGATTTGAAAGGACAATCAGTAGGGATGGGCAGCAGTGCTTTTCTCATCTATAATGCCATTAGAGAATCTGGTGCTAATACCTATGAGATCAATTTGGTTAGCTACAAAAACATGAATCAAGCTTTAGATGCTTTAACAAATAATCAAATCGATGGCGTGATCATGGAAGCGCTGCCCGCCTATACTATGGTCAACGGTTTGTATCATGGACTAGTAAAAATAGTCTCTTCCTCATTAACAAATGATGGACTGCGCCTGATGACCTTTAAAACACCAACCAACGAAGCTATGATTAAGGAGTTTAATGCCGATCTGCAAAAAGTTAAGGCTAAAGGCACATATGCTGAACTCATCAACAAATGGAGTCTTGTCGATCCTGAAAAGCAATATTGGCATCCTGCTGATCAAACGCAAAGCAAGGAAAAATAGGCATGACTATTTGGTTCAACAATCCCACATTAGAACAAATTGCAAAATCCCGTGCTAATACGATGGTCGATCACCTTGGTATCGAATTTACCGACATCGGCGACGACTTCCTGGTAGCAAAAATGCCTGTCGACCAGCGCACCAAGCAACCGTATGGGATCATGCATGGAGGAGCTTCATGTGCCCTAGCAGAAACTGTGGCAAGCGTGGCGGCTTCATTGTGTGTAGATACAGATAAAAAGGTGTGTGTCGGCCTTGAAATCAACACCAGCCATGTCCGCATGGTGCGTTCGGGCTTTGTCAAGGGCACTGCGCGCCCGTTACATATCGGACAATCCACGCATTTATGGGAAATTGAAATCGTCAATGAGCAAAATCAACTCGTCTCGATGAGTCGGCTGCGCATGAACATCCTCGACAAACCCCATTGAAATGCACCTCTACCCTACTTATATCTGACTTCACACGAGAAAACACTCCTGTGCAAGCCTTAAAAGAAAAAAAATAACAAGATGGGCATGATAGACAGGATGATGGGGAAGAAATTCCGAATTTTGTGGTCTACAAGGACGTGTGCATTAGTGTCCGATTTATTTTTCAACGCAAAGGAAGGCAAAGGCCGCAAAGCCGCCAAGAAAGGCATACCTTATGCAAAACGTTCTATAGCATAGGCTGCAGCATATTCAATGAGATCTTAACCAAGAATCGTATTCGATTATTACAGCATAGGCAGCATAGATACAAGGGTACTTAGAGTGCACCATCATGCGCAGCACCATCGCGGCAGCAAAAATCTCCAGCGGATTGCCTCAGCAATCCGCTGGAAGCTCCACCCAATGATTGTTATGCAAGTGGTTCTGAGCCGAGCCACACACACAACATAACAGTGAAGAACTAGTTTGTTGTGTGTGGCTCGGCTCAGAATCGCTTGCATAACAATCATTGGGATTGGTGTAAAGGTTCATACATCTTAGCTTCGACGACGCCTTTGTCGCAATCTCTTGTCTATCATGCAGCTGTGTGATCTTGCCAATTCTGTAATCAAACACGATTCTTGCTTAAGATCTCATTGAATATGCTGTAGTCTATGCTATAGAACGTTTCGCATGGGGTATGCCTTTCTTTGCGCCTTTGCGAACTTTGCCCTCCTTTGCGTTGAAAAATAAATC
>JABDFJ010000079.1 GCA_013286645.1 Chlamydiota bacterium
TGCGCTAGCAGAAGCCAAAGAATTGCAAACTAAACTAGAGGGCTTCATCGCCAAGGTTATTCCTGATGTCGATGTTGACAAAATGTTTAGCGACATGGAAGTGGCTGCAAACGCAGCAGACGCTGAAGGCAAAGGTGTGAAAGGACATCTGAAAGCCGCAGGGGAATTTGTGCGTGGGGCTTATACAAAGGTGACCTCACCCTTTAGAAAAGCAGAAGCTAAAACGCATGAAGCAGCTACCCCCCAGACGCCACATCATAGGAAAGCCTATGAGAAAGTCGTAGAGAAAAAGGAAGCAGCATTGAAAGAAGAGCATGATAGAGATCTGCAAGCCAAGAAAGCTGCCTTCGATAAAAAGCATCCTCAGTCTAAGCACTATGCAAACCGCGCATTGGATGATGCGGCTAGCCTAGTGGAATCAGATGTCAAAGAGATTTATGGCGAACATAAGAAAGCAGCTCATGTTAAAGGACATAGACGCGCTCACGAAGAGCCGGACATGCGTTTTGAAGCAAATCCAACGCAACAGGCTAGAATGGATAAAATGCTGCACACTGCAAAAAGAGAACAGCTTGTGCAGAAAAAACTAGAAGCCCATGCAAAACAAATCGAAGGCCAAAAAGCCGAAGATAAGAAAGGCTTCCATAAAGATTTGAAGCAAAGTATTGAAGCGGAAGCTGAACAGCTTAAAAAACAAAGGTATCATGAAGCTGGGGCAGCTAAACGGGCTGAGCGAGCTGGACGTCGCGAAGCGCATTCCACAGAAGACACGGATACGTCGAATCCTGTTTTGAAATCAATGCAGGCAGAACACAATGCACGTGAAGCGCGTGCAGTGGCTACCCAGAAGGAAGTTAAAGCCACGATGAAGCACTTGTTTGAGGCTGTGGATCGCACCGTTAGACCCGATGGCGCTACCGTAGATGAGGCTCTGGGGCAGTATTTTGGTCAGTATTCTACAGAAAACAAACAGCTAGCCGCCATCCGCACAAAGATCGAAAGCGGCAAAGATTTTACACGGGCAGACATTGATACAGCCATTCGTCTGGTGACGAGGGGGCTCACACAAAGAGTGGGCATTTTAGGAGCCAATGTGCCAGGGATTGGAACGAGAGGTACAATACCCCTTGGCATTGAAACGCTCATGAAAAACTTGGGCGAATTGCGAAACCAAATGGAATAAGCCAAGGAAAATTGCCAGCTTGACAATCCCGAGAATTTTCTCTCGGGATTGTCATTGCTATGAGAGGGGTATGGCTACCACAAAATGTGTGGGACGAGAAGGTTGGTTGGCATGGATCATGCAACAAGATTAATAGGCGCAATTAAGGGGCGCAATAACAAATCTACAATGAAGCTATTTACAGTAGCTAGGAGGAAATTATGGTAGACACAAATAGAGTAGGCAGAAGTGGTAGTCCAGAAATCCCACAAGAGCACACCGTTAAAGGGGCATCACATCAAACAGGCGCGATGGGCGCAAGAAAGGTGTCAACTGAATTAAAAGGTGAGATGGCGAAAGGTGCGGAAAAATCCGCTGGTACATGGGAGTCAATCAAAGAAGGGTGTAAACAACTGGTGCACGACTTGAAAATGTTCCTTAATAAGCACATGTCAAAATATCCAGAATATGCGCGAAATGTACAAGCAAACAAGAAAGCGTTTGCGAAGGCGAAGGCTGAATTAAGCGATTTCAGCAGCAAAACAGAAACATTAGACAAGACATTAGATTATCGCAAGCAAACGCCAGCTCAAATTAAAGCGTTATCAAATTCCTTAGACCATGTCATCACTTCATTCAAAGGTGTAAAAACACTGACGAAAGATCCTGCTCTTAAAAAAGAGTTGAATCATGCTTTAGCAGAAGCTAAAGAATTGCAAACTCAACTCGAGGGCATGATACAAGAGGTTATACCAGATGTAGATGTGGAAAAAATGTTTGCCGACTTAGAAGAGGGTGCTAAAGCAGCCGACGCTGAAGATACAGGGGTGAAAGGTCATCTGAAAGCTGCCGGTGACGTTGTGCACGGTGCTACAGAAGGCATAGGCAAAGCCGCGCGTGGAGCTTATGAGACAGTAGCCACACCTGTAAGAAAACATCTTGAAAAGAGGAAAGAAGCTCAATTTGAACAAAAATGGAGTGCCCTCGAAGCTAAGGACAAAGCTGCCGCTGAGAAAAAAGCAAAGGCTTATGAAGCCAAGCTGGATGACTTGCGTGCAGAGAACTATGCAGAGCGTGAAACGCTGCAACACAGAAAAGATATGCATGATCCAAAAGTGCGTGCTGATGTAGCCGATACTGTAGATGCTGTTGAGACCTTTGCTGAAAAGCATGTGGCTAAAGCTAAGGCAAGGGCCAGAGTAGATGAAAGAACACCCAAAGAAGAGCTAAAGGCTCACCTAGAACGCGTGGCCAATGAGCCGGTTGTGGAAAAAAGATCGCACCAAGCAGCCTTGCGTGAACGGATCGATGATACCTTTACGGATATGCTCGATAAAGCTGAAGATCAAGGACTTGAATATCACTTGAAATCTCAGCAGGGCTATGTGGAAGGCTTTGCTAAGGCTGTGACATTCAGTACGCCACACCAACAAATCAGAGACCTCTACATGACAAAATTCGATAAGGTAAGTAATAAAGATATCGCCAAGACTGTGGAAGAAGGGATCAAACTGGTAGAGAAAGGATTAGGCCAGCCTCTTGATAAGGGGATTACCAAAGATATCGCCCTTTTGAGAAGGCTAGTAAGCCAACTTAAATAGCCATGGGCTTAGTTGGTAAAGAGTCGAGCGTACATAAGATCGTGGGAAAGCATGCCTGCTTTTCCACGATTCTCATTGAGGTGTATGGAAAGCTTGGCATGGTTATTGCATCATCAAGTAACGGCTCGGTAATAAAGTTTAGAGACAATCAGGTTGTCAGGAGGAGATTATGACTTCAGGGATGGATAGAGTAGGTGGCCCAGGAGGAATGAAAATTCCACAGGACCAGACAGGTGTGCATGGTGCCAAATCACAAAAAGGGGAAATGGGACCAACCAAAGTAACAACAGATCTAAAAGGGCATGTCGCCAAAGGCGCCGAAAAGACGGTCAGTCGCTGGGAAGCGTTTAAAACAAGCTGTCGTCAGTTGGCGCACGATTTCAAAATTTTACTAAATCATTTCCTTGGGAGATATCCCAATTATGCCAAGCAGACAGACAAAAACCGCAAAGACTTAGACACCTGCAAAAAAGTGTTAGAAGAATTTAAGAAAGATACAGATTCGTTCAACCCTAAAATGCATACAACTGAAAGCTTAAATGACTTGAAGGGTTCGTTACAGAAATTGACAACTTCATTCCTATTAATACAATACCTTACCAAAGACCCAAAACTCAATAAAGAGCTAGAGCATGCGCTAGCTGAAGCAAAAAAAATTGAAGATAAAATTAATGCCTCAAAGGACGGGGTTGTGCCTGATGTCGAGGTGGCTGAAACACATGCGACTCATGTAAAACCCGTTACCGTACATGCACAGGAAAAAGAACCAACACCTCATGCTGAGCCTACAACAACAGCACATCAGGAGGTTGTTCCTGAGAAGCATGTTGAACATGAGCATATAGCTAAAAAACATACGGAGGAATTCAAATCAGGCAGTAAGGACGACTTCGGCGAAGTAAAGGCCAATAAGTGGAGATTTAAGGAAGAGCGGTTTTCTAAATTAGATACAGACGAAGACTATGTGACTCTGGAGGGACGCGAAGATCGAGGAGCAGAAGCCTCTCCCGAATTCTTGGAGTCTATACATAAAGCACGAGCCAAGCAAGTAAAAGAAGCTGGCAAAAAGGAAGTGGATGAGCTTTTTGAAGGCTTAGAAGCAGGGGCAAAAGCTGCAGACGCTGAAGGTAAAGGTGTGAAAGGACATCTGAAAGCCGCCGGTGAATTTGTGCGTGGTGCTTATACAAAAGTGACCTCATCCTTTAGAAAACCAGAATCACATGAAGTTGCTACACCTATGACAGCACGTCACAGGGAAGCTTATGAGAAAGCCGCTGAGAAAAAAGCAAAGGCTTATGAAGCTAAGCAAGAGGCTTTACGTGCAGAAAACTATGCAGAGCGTGAAAAGCTGCAACATAGAAAAGATATGCATGATCCAAAAGTGCGCGCTGAGGTAGATGATACATTAGAAGTTGTTGACACCTTTGCTGAAAAACATGTGGCAAAAGCTAAAATGGGTCCACATGAAAGAACAGATAAAGAAAAACAAACGGCCTTTGAAAAAAAACATCCCCAATCTAAAGCATATGTCAATCGTGGATTGGATGATGCGGCCGATCTGGTTGAACCAGATGTGAAAGCTGTTTATGGAAAGAAAGAAACACATGCTAAGGGCCATAAAGTTAGCAAGGAAGAACCTGGTCCTCGTTTCGAATTAGATGCTAAGCACCAAGCTAAAACGGATAAAATGCTGAAAAAAGCTGCTGATCCTAATGCTTGGAAAGCCAAAGAGGAGGCTCTCCTCAAAGAGCGCTATGAAGAAGTGGAAACAATAAAACCTGGTTTGCATAAACCCACGGTAAAAGACAAACAGCAAGGTAGTGAATATCTTACTGAACTGAAATCCCATGCCAAAACGCATGTGGAGAAAGTGAAACAGGTTCCACAGGACTTTACGCCGAAAGAAAGGTATAAAGCCGAAGTTATGGCTAAGTTAAAAGAGCTGATGCATGCAGCCTTAACGACACCAAGAGCTGATGGTAAGTCTTTAACAGATTCTTTGGGACAAGTTAAAGGCGAGGCTTCAGATGATAATTATGATCTGCAAAGTTTCCAATCAAAATTGGAAAGAGGTGAATCGCTTACCAAGCATGAAATGGATGATTTCGTCCGCTTGATCACCAAAGGCTTCACTCAGAAGGCAGGCGTATTATTAGGGCGCCGTGAACAGCCATTGCCAGGCAAAATCAAAGCCTTGATGCATGGCTTGGAAACATTGCGCCAGACGGGCACTGCAGCATACAAGAAAAAGCTGGAACAACAGTCAGCCCAAGGTTCTGTGAGCGCAGCCCGCAAAGAAGCCAGAGCTGCTGCTAAGGCAGGGGAGGAAGAAGCAGAATACGCGGAAGCCATATTCCCTAAAGCCGAAGCTGATAAAGCCTACGCTGAATATAAAGCCAAGGTGGCAGAGACAAACGCCAAAGCAGAAGAGTTGCAGCTCGAAGTCAATGCCAAATTCGGGCAACTATTTGAGGCTGTCGATACCACTGTGAGATCTGATGGTACTACGGTAGATGATGCTTTAGGTCAGTATTTAGGTCCGTTTTCGAAAGAAAACAGACAGCTGACCGCCATCCGTCAAAAAGTGGAGGATGGTAAGGAAATTACGGCCGAAGATATCGATGCGGCCATTAAACTGATTACTAAAGGGCTCACACAAAGGGTGGGCATTGTAGGAGCCAATGTGCCAGGTGTGGGAACAAAGGGTGAGGTTCCAATGCCACTGCAAGTGTTGATGAATGTCCTCAGTGATTACAAGGAAAAATTGTAAAAGACATTCATAGGTTTCTAAGAGCCACAATCCCGAGAGTGATCTCTCGGAATTGTGTGCTTGCTATTTGGTTTTTTAGGAGATACAGGAGGAAATTATGGTTGACAGCATTAAAGGCACCGAAGGTGCAGCCAAACCTCACGAAAGCTCACCTGTTAATCCTGTACAACACCAGAAAGGTAACCTAAACACCACTAAAGTTTCGAAGGCATTAACAGGCGAAGTGGCGAAAAGCGCAGAAAAGACTGGGGGTATGTGGACATCGATTCAAGAAAATTGCACCCAATTAGCGCATGACTTAAAGCTACTCCTTAATAAGTACCTCGGTAGATATCCAGCATACGCAGAAAAGGTTCAAGCGAACCGAAATCTCGTCAAGGATTGCAAAGAAGCACTTAGTCTATTGAGCCAAGGGGACGAGGGTATTGATGTACGCAAATATACAACGGCTAGATTAGAAGAATTATCGCGTACTTTAAATGGCGTGATCACTTCGTTGGTGGCTGTCAAAGAAGCTTTGGACCCTTCTCTGGCAAGGGACATCGACAAAGTGCTTAAGGTAGCAAAAAAACTGCATGGGCAGATCGATGATGCATTGTCTAATGCTAAGGCAGAGCAACCCATCCCTGATGATGTGGGCAAGACAGCCCAGGTGGAAGAGCCTAAACAGTCGGTGAAGGATAAGAGTGCTTACCATAATGCAGAGACATTTTTTTTGTTTGAATATGATGAAGAAGAGCTTGAATAAGTGGGTTTTGCATAAGGCATGTAGCTTAGGCTTAAGCCTGAGCTCGTTTTGGCAGTGCTTTAGCCTGCCACGCGCAGCGAGCGGTAGCGATGCATGACGCGCTCACTTGTGGCAAAGTAAGGGTACCGCAAAACAATTAAGGCGACGACTAAGGCTAAAATGCTTGAGGCTTGGAGGGTGGACATTTTGGGGGTTACGGTTGTGAGTCCACGACACTGAGCGCGCCTCGCCTCGCTAACGCTGGCGGCGCGTGGCAGGCTAAAGCACTGCCAAAACGAGCTCAGGCTAAAGCCTAAGCTACATACTTGCAGGATAAAGCCTGCCAAAATGAAATACGAGGGAGGAAACTATGGTAGGCAAAATCGGTGACAATAGCAACATACCCCAAGAGCATACTGTCCATGGTGCACCATTAGCCAAAGGTTCGCTAGGATCAACACCCATTTCCCAAGAATTGAAAGGTGGGGCCGCCAAAAGCGCCCACAAGGCTACCGGTCGCTGGGAGGCATTCAAAGAGAGCTGCCAACAGTTGTCTCACGACTTCAAAATGTTCCTAAATCGCTGCATGTCAAAATATCCCTTCCATTGGTGGCACACACCTTTCATCTTCACTGTCTTGAGCAATATGAATCCGATACAGCTTATGCACACCACCATCATGTGGTGATCCTGGTGGCAATTGAGGAACTCCTGTAGACATACAAAACCTACCTTACCCTTGAACTCATAGTGTATCGGCCATCGATTTTATGGTTTTAATCATCATAGCCAACTCCTCAGACATCTGAATTTCCCCTTCCTTGATGCTTAAGGAGGGAATCGCCTGCGAAAAGCCTTTCTCAATTAAACGCGTAGCATTAGACACCATCCACTTAATATCCTCTGCTGGACTTCGACTAACATCGATTGTTAAATACCAGTGAAGGATGATATTCTC
>JABDFJ010000080.1 GCA_013286645.1 Chlamydiota bacterium
CTGTATAGGAAAAAGTGGGGCAACCTGGACTTGAACCAGGGACCAGCGGGTTATGAGTCCGTATTTGCTAACAAGCGACAACAAGTCACAATGCGTAGAAGTGTGTGTGTAAGCGATTTGCGTATCTAAGTTTGTTTCCACTTGTTACCATTTATTGTCATTTTTTATTTTTAACTCCCCCACTAGTCCCCCAGTCATTCAGGTTGAACAGAAACATTCCTCAACCGTTGAATGAATGATGACTTAGAAGAATGCCGCTGTTTTAGAGCATCGAATTTGGCTAAAAAATCAGTAGATTTTTCGCGCTGAGCTAGATCGCGTAAATCAACAAGCAAATCAATTGCTTGGTCATAACTTTTTGCTTTCTTTTCTGAAGCAAGTATTTCTATTTGATTCCATATTTTTTCTTCCCACCCCATGATCTCATTAAGCCGCTTTTCTCTAGTTATGCGCTGTAATCTTTGACGTTCAGCTAATTCTGCTGCGGCCTTTTTAGCTTCAAATTAAATTCTAGCTTCCCTTACATTTTCAGATTCTCTTAAAAGTTGACCAACTGTGCGCTTTTTAGGCTTTTCATTTTTATCTTCTTGGAATGATTGCCATGCTTTACTAAAAAGGCAGATTTGTTGAAGAGCAGTGGTTTGATCACCTTTTAAACTATTTTCTAAAATTTCTTTTAACATACTATCTTTTTCATCTTGAGAAAGGGTAGAAACCCATTTTTGAAGATCTTGAGCGTTCGGGGTCATCTCTTCTAATGTGGGACTCATTTGGGCGGCTGCATTAATCAAATCAAAATCTATTCGGAGAAAATCAGCAAGTTGGGTCAGTGCAGGATTTAAGTTTTGCAAGCCTGGTGGAATAGGAGGTTCAAATTCTTCCTCATCATATTCATCATTTTGTAAACTAGATAACCACCCTAGATATAAGCAACGACGGTCTCCACGAATTAGATCGGTTCTTAAACTTAAAAACGGAGCTAATCGTAGACCTTCTTCCCATTCTCCACCATCCTCATTTTGCGATACAAAATCTAATATGAGCTTGTCGTCGGTTTGACGGACAGAAAATTGATCACTATCACAATATGGCTGAACAGTGTTAAGCTCTAAAAGAGCTGAAGGAAGCCGCAGTTTCAAGATATGAGTTCCCCAATTAGCATAATAGAGAAAACCATCAAAATACTTTTCCATCCACAGGTCTTCATCTCCTTTAAAACTGCCCCAGGAATATTCATTTATAAAACTATAGGGAGTGATGTCAGCGCGTGATGAGAAATGTCGCAATTCACTCATTTCTTCTTCTGTCAAACAGCGATCAATGGCTTGAAACTCATAATATTGGTATTCACTCATAAAACCTCCTAGCAAGAGGACTAATTGTAAGAAAAAAGGGTATTTGAATCTATGCTAAAGTAGGTTCATTTACAATTTTTCGATTTGGACTTAGAACTCGTAAAATCGTGTCTAAGACTTCATCAAGATGCTTCCCTAAATCCTCAGTTAAGAAGCGCAAGACAGTGTAACCATTTTCTTGAAGTAATAGGTCTTTTCTTCGATCTCTACGGTAAGCGTCTACTGAATTAAGATGTTGGGAGCCATCTAGCTCAATTGCAAGCTTCGCTGCCGTACACACAAAGTCAACCTCCATTCGTCCCCAGCCGTCGAAAGGAATATCTAGCTCAACATTTAAACGAAATAAGCCCTTGGTCTGTGGCAATGTTTCTAATCTATGGAATAAAAAGCGTTCACTAGCACTCCGTGCACGTTCTACTCCTTCTGCTTCACTTGGAAGAATGGTAGCTACTTGAACAAAAAGATGTGCTAAGGGCAAATCTACTCCATCACGAATCAATCTTTTGACACTGCCTGCATAATCGGCTTTCCATGCAGGATCTACTGGAAGAGGAACCTCTGCAGGCCATCCTGGAATGGCGCTAGCAGGAAGCAAAATTCTATAACCTACTGCTTCATAACCTTGACATCTTCGATTGAACATCCTTTCGAGCAAAGGAACTCCAAGATCTGCATAATCGTAAACCTGTACTTCTTGTTTGCTTGCATAGAGTCGATGAAGCCTACCAACATATTGGGCAATGGTACCCTTCCAAGATACAGGCATGGTAAGAAAAAGTGTGTCAAGCCGAGCATCATCAAAACCTTCACCCACAAACTTCCCAGTAGCCAAAAGAACACGCGGTTCATTTGCAGGAATATTTGCTATCTGATTGGTTGCAGCAACAATTTCTTTGGAACTCATTCCTCCGCGTAAAACAATCAAATGTCGAATATGAGGGGACAGCTTATTAAATAAACGATCCAAATGATCGGTACGCTCGGTAAGAATGATTGGTGAACGTCCTCTCTGTATAGCGTTAATCACATCAGTGCAAATTAACTGATTGCGTACCTCATCTTGAACAATTTCTTCATATAATTCGTGAAACCGTAAACGAGTATCTTCATTTGCCGATTTTATTGGGCTAAAGGAAGTAGGACACACAAGCACAGTATGTTCAAATGGACGCATGGCAGCAGCTGCTTTCGCATCTACACGATATCTAATCGGACCACAACGCATGAGAATAATGGGATGATGCCCATCTTTTCTTGTAACAGTTGCGCTAAGGCCGGTAATAAATTTTGCTTTTGTTTGGCGCGCGATTTGTTGAAAGCTAAAGGCTGGTAGATGATGACATTCATCAACAATCACATGCCCGTATTCGGAAACGATTTCATCTACAACACCTTTACGAACTAAACTCTGTATGACTGCTACATCGATCAATCCTGTGGGCTTTCTTTTGCCTCCACCAATGCGTCCTATGGCATTTTTTGGTAACTCCAAAAAAGATGAAAGTCTTTCAATCCATTGCTCTTGAAGTTGTTTGCGATGAACAAGAATTAAGGTGTTGGTTTTACGTTTAGAAATTAACCAAGCTCCTATAACAGTTTTACCAAAAGCTGTTGTTGCCGAAAGTACTCCAAAGTCTGTTTTTAAAAGAGTTGCAGCTGCTGCCTTTTGCTCTTTTCTCAACTCCCCAAGAAATTTTGCAGACAAAGGAGTTCCCTTCTGAAGTTCATTTTTTACAGACGTTTGGATTTTTAATTCCGAAAAAAGTTGACAAACCTCTTCAAAACAACCTCTAGGTATCCCAATATGGTCTGGAAAGTCAGCGCTACAAGAAATAAGTCTAGGAGTCTCATAAGTGGGTAGTCGCATAGCTTGCGCTTTATAAAATTCAGGATTGGGAAAGGCAGCAAGGCGAATCATTCGATTTTTTAGGGCTGGTGGGATGTCTTTTTTAGGAATGTAGATTTCATTCCCAAGAATAATTTCTATACTTTCAGGAAGATTTGTTATCGACGATATCGATTTAGAAAGAGTTGGTCGGTTCCAGGGTGTAAGATCTTCTTCATCAATAACTCTAAGATGGGTTCCGACAATACGTCCCTTTGCTTCAGCTTGTCGAACGATTGTTTGAACTTGGTTAAGGCTTAGCTTGTCTAAAGATGCAAGAAAGGCCCATTGATCCTCATGAGCAATCAAATTTTCATTCACAAATACACTGTTGCCTTGATCTCTGGCCTTTTTTTGTAATGGTAAAGCAATGAGATTTCCGAATCCTCCCTGTGGCAACGTGTCTTGATTGGGAAAGAAACGATCATAAGAATCTAATCCAATATCAGGATTATGCTCCATCGTTTCAGTAAGAATATGACAGCCTAATTTTCTCGCAAGGACTGCAGGTATCGCTTCAGAAAAAAATAGCCAGACGTGGGCGCCACGGCCTGAACGAGAGCGTTCTATTGCTGCTGGAATATTTAGATCTCTGCAAGTTTTTAGAAACCCTTTTGCATCTTCTTGCCAACTTGACTTGTCAAAATCTGCTGCAAGAAAAAAGCAGGTTTCATCTAAAAGCATGGGATAAATGCCCATGACGAAATCTTTGCCGGCATCATCATGACCCAATAAATGCCAACGTACTACATTTTCATTAATTGGCAAAAAACATCGATGTCTGCATTCTGAGCATTTAATTTTAGGCTTTTCGCAAATCCCACGCACCCATTCATTCCCACAAGCTGGTGAATAACCTGCTTTTCCTGTCTTTCGACTTTCAAATCGTTGAGGATAGAGATCATCACGACCTTTAAATAGGGAGCGAAAGAAAGCTATTTTTTCAGAGGAGGCAGATTGTTGGGTGATATTAGGAATTGCCATCTAAAGACTCGATACAGATTTCAAAAAAAAGTCCGCATCTTTTTGACTTCTGAAAATATGAAATTCAGTTTGAAGGTATTTCTGTCTAAGCTCTTCTATCATAGCCCTTTTTTCCTTATCAAAATTCCATGTATATTTCAAAATCTCCCATGTGATAGATCTCAAGCCACCGAAGTCTTTTGTGTAATTGAATAACCTTTTGAAAAGCCTCAAGAAGCAGACAAAGCGAGAAAAGTGGAAATAGATTAGAATATCTGCCTTGGCGAATCTCATTTCAAAAGTCGAAAAAGAGCATCCTTCAACTACCCATGCTTCTTCATTGAGCATGGCTTGTTGAATTTCTATGAATTCCTGCTTGTCTTTCTTTTTTCCATCCGGCTTGAACATATGTCTGTCTAGATGGTGGACTGGAATACCTAAAATTCTTCCAAGCTTGGAAGCAAATGTAGACTTTCCGCTTCCCGGAAGACCAATGAGAGCAATTTTTTTCGGCTGGCTTTTCTTCATAGATCATCAAGCTTTAATACTAAAAAATAAAAACTTTATTTGAGTGCTAATTATACCCAATTTAGAGAGTATTTGTTAACTTTTTTTTCTGGAAATTCCTCTGAATCAATGCTATGATTACAGTGCCTTCTTAAGGGGCGTAATGATCGGGGTGATCGGGGTCATAATCGTGAACGGGGTCATGATCGGGATCTGGCCTGAGATTCGGAGATTTGACTCTTTAAGAAAACATCAATCTCTTTAACAACCTAGCCAATAATGCTCTATACCCCAGCAAGCAAGGAGCCCAGCTTGGGGTCAAGCCTGCGATTTGCGATTTGAAACGGCCCTTAAATAAAATCTATTTATGATCTCAAATCACAAATCACAGGCTCGACCCCAATCCTTGAAACTGTATAGGAAAAAGTGGGGCAACTTGGACTTGAACCAAGGACCAGCGGGTTATGAGTCTGTCAGCGATCCTCAAACTACCGCTTACCACAACAGCTGATGTCAATCAAAATAACAGTCTCAAGGCATTTCAGTCTATTGTAATTTGATGTGGTATTCAGTAGTTTGTCGTCCCTATTTGGTCCACGGTTGGTCCGGCAATTTCACTTCCTCGTTAGATTCACTTCAGCAGGTAGAGAGAAAAAGTCATGAAATTGGTTGAAGCTGGTAGAATGCCCTAATTCCTAGGGGGTTAACAATCTTTTCTTTTCACTGAAAATTAATAGAAAATTAATCAAATATTAACATATCTAGGTTATTGTGGATTTCTAATTAGCAATAAATATTTAAATAAATTAAGGTTTATATAATGAATGACAACAATATAGTTATTTCATCTATTCCAAAATTGGAGATGGAGAATCAAAAGGTCGATACTACTCCTATTAATCCGAAAGTAAAACTTGACCTATCTCGTTTTAATTTTCTAGAGAAGGGTCTTAAGTACTTTGGAGCAGGAGTAGCAGCCAGTATTATCTCTACGAAAACAATAATACCTTTTATGAATTCCGGTATGGATTGGTGCCCTGCATTTCCAAAACCAGTCTATACTTATGTCAGAAATGCTTGCCTAGCTAGAGAGTATGTTCCAGTCCTTACAGGTACCTATAATAATTATGCATTCAAAGCTCCTATTGTCGAAGAATTAATGTTTAGAGTCGGTCTTCAGGAACTACTTTTAAAACGAGCTCCGAAGGCTATCCTTAATCGATTAGCTCCTTCTTACTCTAATATTGTTGATACCAAGATAGCTAAAGTTGCAAGAGTTGCTCTAACGGCAGCTCTCTTCAGCTTGGCTCATGCAATGCCCCCAGAAACGGGATGGCCGAATTGCTCAACTGCAAGACTGGTTAATACTTTTGTACTGGGTCTGATTTTGGGAGGGGTACAAGAAGTTACAGAATCACCCCTAATGGGTATGCTATTTCACATGGGTTTTAACGTACAACCTGCATTTCTACTAGAACAAGCCGGGATGTCAATACAGTGTCCCCCAGCATAGTTATGATTTTAAATTGGATAGAGGCTGTATTAACTGTCTCTATCCATATTTAACCCATAGTCTCTGAAGCTGTATCATCTTCCTAGGGACATCTGATCCATGTCTGTCTAAAGTGATGGCATCATATCGATCCCTTCATCTTACAACTTCTCAAATTCTACAGATCAAACCCAATCTCTTGCTCGCCTGCCTCAGTATCAATCGCAATAGGCAATGCCACTGGATGACCCAACCGCATAGCCTGAAGCCGTTGAAGTTCATGAAATGCGCGGTAGAATGCCTTTTCCAGTAGCGACTCATACCTTGACAAGGTGTGCATGGTAACCCCATTTTGGCCCATAAAATAGAACCCCATTTGCTTAAAAAAGCCAATTGCGTCATCCATAATTGCAGACTCTAATCGAATTACTCGTCGAAGTCGCCATGCAGTAGTCACTATCTTTTCGCAAAGTAGTTCTTCTGCCGCGCCAACTGGGCATAATTGCGTAAAGAGACGAGCGATATTCCTCAAACTTCTTCTTACTTTCCAGCTTGGTCACCGCATCTTTAGCAGCTAACCCATGCTTAAGCGCATTTTGGCCGACACGCTGCTTACCTTGCAATGATCTCGGCCCTGTGGATTTTAATGCATTGGCACGATTGGCTATCAATTGTTTTTCTGAAGTCATATATTCTCCTTAAGAGATCGGGGTCAAGATCGGGGAGATCGGGGTCAAGATCGGAGATCGGGGTCAGGCCAGATCGGGGTCAGGCCTGAGATTCGGAGATTTGACTCTTTAAGACAACATCAATCTCTTTAACAACCTAGCCAATAATGCTCTATACCCCAGCAAGCAAGGAGCCCAGCTTGGGGTCAAG
>JABDFJ010000081.1 GCA_013286645.1 Chlamydiota bacterium
GGCCTTTCTTGTGGAATTGTGGGACTTCCCAATGTCGGAAAGTCCACTTTGTTCAATGCTTTAACTTCCAATCAAGCGGAAGCTTCAAATTACCCATTTTGTACGATTGATCCTAATGTCGGCATTGTCGAAGTGCTTGATCCCCGTTTGCAGGTGCTGTCTAATTTATCCCATAGTGCCAAACTCATCTATGCTACCGTAAAGTTTGTGGATATTGCGGGCTTAGTGGCAGGTGCTTCGAAGGGGGAGGGATTAGGTAACCAATTCTTGACTAACATTCGTGAAACTGACGCTATTTTACATGTCGTGCGTTGTTTTGAATCTGAGGATATCATTCACGTATCCGGCGATGTCGATCCTATCCGCGATATTGAAGTGATTAATCTAGAATTGTGCTTATCAGATTTGCAGATGGTAGAAAATGTGATTGCCCGTACTGAAAAGCAGATCAAGAGCAAAAAAGAACTGATCCCAGTGTTGACTTGCATGCAGCGCATTCAAACCCATCTGAACCAAAGCTTACCCGTACGCACCATGACCTTTAATGAAGAGGAACAGGAGATTCTTAAACTTTATCCATTCTTGACTTCTAAGAAAGTGCTTTATGCTGCAAATGTGGCTGAATCAGATTTACCGCTGATGGAAAATCAATATGTGCAACGCGTGCGCGAGTATGCGCAGAAAGAAGGAAATAGCGTAATCCCTATCTGTGCACGTCTAGAAGAAGAAATCGCCCAGCTTTCTCCCCAAGAACGGGGACTATTCCTCGAAAGCCTTGGACTCACACAATCTGGTTTACAACGCCTCATTAAAGCCTCTTTCGATATGCTTGGATTGATCACCTATCTCACCACCGGGGAGATGGAAACGCGCGCTTGGACGATTACCAATCACACCAAGGCTGTCGAAGCTGCCGGTGAAATCCATACCGATATCCAAAAAGGGTTTATCCGCGCTGAGGTAGTTGCTTATGACGACATGGTGGCTTATAAGGGGCGCAGCGGTGCCCGTGAACAAGGCAAAGTTCGGGCTGAAGGTCGCGATTATATCGTTAAAGATGGCGATGTCATTTTGTTTATGCATAATTAAGAGGCTGTAAAGGAATTGGGGTCTGGCCTGACCCTAATTCCTATTTGAACGCGAAGGTCGCGAAGCAAGCGAAGATAACGCGAAGAAAGTTATTATTTATTGAAGTACATGCTCTAGACAAATCTTCTGATATCGTCTTTGGTCATTTTCTCCTTGAAATTAATCAATAACCCTGCTGAGAATTTTGTTGATTTTAAATAAGAAAGAAATTGAGCTTCATGAATTTGTAAGAGCATATCCACAGAAGAAAAATCTTCGCGTTGCCTTCGCTTGCTTCGCGACCTTCGCGGTCAAAAAGTGTGGTACTCGAATTTGACCCATAATTGAGACTTTTAAGAGGAATTGAATGGACTTATTTGTAACATGTGCTAATTGTTTGGAACCGTTTTTAGCACAAGAGTTGGCGGACTTGGGTTATCCACAAGCTGTCACAGGATTTCGCGGAGTGCATGTGAGAGATGTCTCTTTTGATGCCATCTATCGCATTAACTACTGTTCGCGCATCGCTTCGCGTGTGTTAATGCCGCTAGCACGCTTTCGCTGCCACGACGACCGTTCGCTATATCTTGGTGCCGGCAAGATCGATTGGATGGCTTATATTCCTAAAGGAAAAACCATTGCTATCGATGCTAATGTCAATCACCCTCGTTTACGCAATAGCCTCTATGCAGCTCAAATTGTTAAAGATGCCATCTGCGATCAGCTGCGCGAAAAAACAGGAGAGCGTCCCAGCGTCAACACCCGCGATCCTGATATCCAATTAAATCTCTATATCCAAGATGAGTGGGCCGGATTGAGTTTTGACACTTCTGGCATGCCTTTGCATAAGCGTGGGTATCGACAAGAGAGTGTGGAAGCACCTATGCAAGAAACGCTCGCCGCTGCTTTGTTGACCCTTGCACAATATAAAGCTGGTGATGTGCTGTGCGACCCTTGCTGTGGATCTGGC
This sequence comes from Chlamydiota bacterium, assembly GCA_013286645.1. GTDB lineage: Bacteria > Chlamydiota > Chlamydiia > Chlamydiales > Parachlamydiaceae > JABDFJ01. Next base: position 2,039 of record JABDFJ010000081.1, read on the forward strand.
ACAATTCTCATCGAGGCGGCAATGATGGCCTCACAAACGCCACCCGGCTTTTTACGCAACCAATGGGGTTTCAAAAGCTTGCCGCAGCATTCTCCTGAAGCATGGCTTAAAGTCAAAAATGAGGCCGATCAGCGCCGCATTTTATTGCCAAAACACCAGTTCTTTGGAGCTGATATCAACAAGCAAGCCATCCACGCGTGCAAAGTCAACTTGCGCGCCATAGGCTTCCAGCAATCTGTTGAAGTGGTCCAATGCGATATTCGCGATTACACACCGCCTGTAACGCCTAATTTTATTCTCACGAACCCCCCTTATGGTAGACGTTTGGATGATGTAGATCATTTGCGCACACTATATCGCGCCATTGGCGATTTCATGAAGCGCAAGGCGGCAAAACCCGCGCGTGGTTTTGTGTTTACAGGCAGTTTTGAGCTGAGCAAAGAGGTGGGGTTGGCGGCTAATCGACGCCATGTCTTAGATAATGGCGGCATTGAAGCACGCCTGCTCGAATTCGACCTTTATTAAGCTTTTAGCTTTATCTATAATTCCATTTGAGATAGACTTTTTGTTTCACCGGGGACCTCATGGAATGGAGTAGTCTGAACCAGGTCAGGACAGGAATGTAGCAGCCTTAAGGATGCCGCTTTATGCCTTGAGACAATCTCCGGTGTTCTTTTCACTATTCCCACACCTGCCTTTTATGCTTGATCTCACGCGGCTTTTCCTTATCCGGAAGAGGATAAGTTAGGGGACGCTTTCTGCCAATAAGCAAAGCATGACTAATACCAGATTCACTCCAGACAAATCTAGTGATTCTTTCTAGCACTCTGAGTACTCTTTCACTTTGACGCATAGCTGAAGCCAGTGGAGCTGCGATAAAGTTAACCACGCGCCACCAAACGCTCATGATAGGGGTGGAATTAAACGCAAACCACCAACGGCTCAACGCTTTTCGCTTATCCTTTTGTTTAGTACGCAACTCCATATTGTTTGCTGCTTTAATATAAAGGGCGGGTGCTTCCAAAAAGCGACAAATTTTAAGAAATAGCCGATGATAGCTAAGTATCCATTGGTCGAAAATAAATTCGGTTTCGGCGAGCAGCGCAAAGCGTTCTAAAGGGGCTTCTGAATCTATGTCGAGATCTGTGGAACAAGCCACAATACCATCTAATTTCACTAGTCGGGCTAATTCAGCAAACAACAGCCGATACTCCTTGGGATCGAGGTAACCGACTACTTCGGTGCAAACCACAAGATCATAAGCGTTATCGTCAAGGCGTGTGTTTGGCAGGCAATCTTGGATGGGGGTGATATCGCGTAAATCTTCAGTTTTAAGCTTTTGCAGTGCGTTGGTAGCTACATCAACAGCATCCACTTTAGCACCGCCATCACGCAGCAGGCGCGAGATGTATCCTGCGCCGCATCCTAGATCGACTACTCGCTTATCTGTCAGTGACATTCTGTGATGCAACGCTTCTATTGTGCGTTGGACACGTTGTCTTTGGATGCAATCGCGTTCAGGATCAAACTGTCCAGGCTTTTGATGCCATAAGCGCTCCATTGTGGCTTGCATTTCCAAGCGCCTAGAGATCGGACTTTGCACTGAGGGCTGGGTAGCCTTATTTTCAACATAGGTGACTTTTAATCGGTCATTCATAGCATATTATTGTATTTCGTTTTCAAAGGCGTAATTGAAGGCTTTAATATCAGGTTTGTATTTTTTAGCGATAATTTTTTTTGTCCTTTCGTTGTAGTAGTGACTGTAGTGCATATGTTTGGAAGGATTGTTTTGGGGGATTTTCTTTGTGCTATCTATGCCTATAATATTTAGAACATGTTTTAAGTCTACTTCGAAATTCTCAAAGCGACCGATAAAGTCAACTTCATCCATGGGGAATAGCTTTACCTGTAAGCGGATATGTCTATCAGCTTTGGCAAGATCTTGCCTATTGATAAAGTCTACGAAATATTCGAAATCTTTATCGAAGCATTCGGCAAAAGCTCGGTGAGCTTTGTTTGTGACCTTATTACAGTAGCATGAAACAACCCGATCCCAGGGATTTCTGACAAAAGCAAACTTGAAGTAGTCTTTGTATTTTCCCTTGTCGTAATATTGACTATCGCAATTCAAAGAAAGAGGAATATTAGCTTCACTAAAGATGGAAAGGAACGAGCGTGTGCCTACTTTAGCGACTCTAAACCAGAGAAATTTGCATTGATCGCTGGCCGTCATAGCATATTTACTTTTCGATATGTTACAAGCTTTTGAAGGCATTTCAGGTAAGTTTTTAGCGTTACAATGAGCTGTAAAGGCTATTAACAACAAAACTAAACAATAGGTCTTAAAAGGATTAAAAGGTTTCATAATATTCCCATTTCGATTTGCAAAAAAAAGATAGCCTATCTCTTTAATGAATATCTATCTACCCAGAAAGAAGAAGATTTGGTAGAGTAGGTCGCAAAATTCGCATTTTATGAATAATTGTAATTAATTCTATAGCGATAATAATTTATATTCGGAGATGATTTTATGTTGCAAATTGCGTTTTCGTTGCTTGTCATGTTGTTTACAGTCAGTTGTGGTGGCCCGCGTTATGTTGATTATTTTCCCTATCATGATGATGGCACGCTAAAGCCTAAAGTAGCGATGATTCCTCTTATTGACTCTTCACAATCTGGTTTGACTTGGAACCTTTCCGAGGAAATCACTTCATCAATTTATTACAACCTTATGGATAGTGGTGAGCTTTATGTGTTACGTCCACAAGAAATAGGCCCTGTTTGGGCCAAACGAGATTCCATCGATTTCTTTGCTTGGGATATGTCTTATGCACGTGAATTTTGCAATACCGATTTTATTGTGGCTATGGAGTTAATCGAGCATGCGATAGCCCCTTGTGATCAAGTAGCGACAAAGTCTTTTCCTCAATGCCACCCTTCGAACAATGTCTTGACTATGAGAGTGAGGCTTAAAGTCATTGACACGCGTTGTCAAACGCCACGCGTGGTGCTCTATGAAATCGTCAAAGCTGAATATTTATTGCCACCTTTTAGGAGCTATTGTGATGTGAATCAAATTCGGTGGGGGAGCAGAGACTTCGACTCCACGCCATGCGGCATATTGCACCAGCGTATGGTGAAAAATATCGCAACGAGGTTGGAAGAAGTTCTTTGGAGTGCACGTTAATCAATGGACTTTATATTAAACGATCTCTTAGAACAGCATGTGCGAGTGTTAGTGATAGCCACTTTCTTTGGTCTTATATTTTCTCTATTGGCTTGGAAATTGGGATATTATTGTGCTGTACGTTCAAGCTCTAATAAAATCCAGCAAGTTAAAGGCGAACACGTACTGGTGGCTTTTGGATTGTTTTTTATTGTCGAAGCGATTGTTGTTCCTTCGCTATATCTCTTTTGGCTTTCGTTTGAACGGGGAGAGTGGGTGATTTCTCTTGCACACACACCTGATGGCAGTATGCAAGGTTGGCTTAATCTATTAGGAATCTTATGTGCGGCCGTAGTTCTTGCCCTTTTCTGCCGCAATCTAAATAGCGATGAACGACACATGATTTGGGGTAACCATCATTCAGACTCGAAAAGATGGCAATTTGCCATTGATCTCTGTCTTGGGGCTGTGACGTGGATTATTGTCTACCCCTGGATCGTTGTGAATGTTCAGGTAATAGATATCGTATTGGAATTAGGGAACAATAGCACGCAGGTTGAACAAGTGGCTGTGAAGCATGTGAAGGATGCTTTATCTAATCCTGCATTGCTTTGGACAACTATGATTGCTGTGGTGACAATTGTACCTTGCCTCGAAGAGCTGTTATTTCGAGGGTTTCTTCAAACTTGGCTGAAAGGTTATTTTGGCCGGAGCGTAGCTATTGGCATCACAGCAGCTGTTTTTGCCTGCTTCCACTATTCCTCACGTCAAGGAATGGAGAATGTTGAATTGTTATTGTCGCTCTTCATCTTAGCTTGTTATTTAGGCTTCTTGCGTGAACGGCAAAATTCAATCTGGGCATCTATGGGCTTACATGCAGCCTTCAATGGTGTTAGTTTACTGATGATCGTTGTTGGAGGATTTTAATCCTTAAAATTTCGATATTGATAGGGTCTTGTTTTTTTCCAAAGATGCCTTGCCTCATCATAGGCGGTATATTTAGGTTCTTCTTTACTTCCTAAATTATAAATGTTTCTATCGATTTCATCCTTCTTGCTTAAATTGACTTAAATTGTTAGTTTGCATTCTCCCAAAAGAGGAGCAATGGAATGCAAAATGCCTTTTTTATAACTTTTTTAAGCTTGCTTGTCTTAAACACTTCCTTGCATGGATACACAAAATTAAAAAATCCTGAAGCTGAAAACGCTGCCCAAATCGTAGATGCACCACTACCACATCTTGATTATCTTGGAGGGCCAGTAGTATCTCACGTAAAAGTTGTAGACGTCCTTTGGGGTCCAAATGTAAACAGCCAAATCATCGCATCGATGCCCTTATTTTTGAACGATCTGATTAATAGTGTGTGGATCGATGGACTTGCTGAATATAATTCGGAGGGAAGGCCAGCGCCCACAACTCACCAGACGATCGGACGCGGCACTTTTGTTGGGCAATATCCGATCACGCCTTCAAATACTAATCAAATGATTCAAGATTCCGATATTCAGACCGAACTCATTTTACAACTCAATGCAGGGCATCTGCCGGCACCTCAATATGACAGCCAAGGCTATTTGGAAACTATCTATGTGATTGAGTTTCCGCCTACCATTACCATCGTCGCAAGCGACGGCTCTGTCTCATGTGTCGATTTTTGTGCCTATCACGATACCATGAGTTACAATGGCAGCCCTATCATGTATGCTGTCCAGCCAGACTTTAGTATAGGTGGCTGTGTTTCTGGGTGTGGGACTGGTACTATGCTGCAAAACCAACAAGCTGTGCATTGTCACGAACTTGGGGAAGCG
>JABDFJ010000082.1 GCA_013286645.1 Chlamydiota bacterium
GCCGATGCGGGCTGTCGTATCGATAGTTGGATCGGTAATGACTTTATCGTATTTGTAGTCGAAAGTTTTGAGTATTTGGGGCTCGAGGTAGAATTCAATGAATGCCCCCATTTCTTTGCCTTGCACTGTAAGTTTTCCCGATTGATAGAGGGTGCAGGCTACTCCCTTCCTTTTGGCGGCGAAAATTGTATAGGGGGGGATAGAGATCTCGAACCCTTGCTCTTTAAGATCAGCTAGCATTTGAGGGGCCAGTTGTGTTTGGATGGTGGCAACGAAGGTGCTGGGGGAGTTGGGATCTTTCATATTTTGGTGTAGTCTTTTATGTTAGCAAAATGTTTGCGCTTTTCCCTTTTCTCTTTTTAATGCAATTAGTGTATAACTAAGAGACTGACAGGAAACCTATTAGTCTCTAAAGAGAGAAAAAAGAAAATCGTCCTAATTCAAACTCAAGGAGGATGGCTTTAGCACTGTATACCAGCGCAAGCCTGCGATATGATAAACAAAAACGAGATGAAAAGCATAGGGGAAACTTTCAAACAAAGACGGATTGAAAAGAATATTTCCCTCAAAGAAGCCGAAAATGCGACTTCAATCAGGGCTAGTTATTTGCATTCCATCGAAGAAGGTGATGTGAACAAATTGATCTCACCCGTCTATGCACAAGGGTTTGTCAGACAATATGCCGCTTTCTTGGGATTGGATGGAGAACAAGTCATCAAAGACAATCCAAAGATCTTTAGTCCACCCGATGCCCAAGAGTTCTCTTATGGCATTGGCACACTCGAAGTGCGTGGCAATCCTGGTGCTGGTGTGAAATGGGTGCCTAATGCCGTATGGGTAATCGCCTCTGTGGGGGTGCTTTTTTTAGCCTGGTATTTCGCGCGCATGCTCGAACTCATCTAATGTAGGTTCACAGACTGCAAGATGCTATTTAGCGTAAGACATTGTAGCTTAGGCTTTAGCCTGAGCACGTTTTGGCAGCGCTTTAGCCTGCCACGCGCCGCCCGCGATAGCGAGACGAGGCGCGCTTACTTGTGGCAAAGTAAGGACCCCCGCAATCAATTAAGGTTACGGTTAAGGCAATAATGCTTGAGGCCTCGACGGTAGACACTTTGGGGCTACGATTGTGAGGCCGCGACACCAAGCGCGCCTCGCCTCGCTATCGCGGGCGGCGCGTGGCAGGCTAAAGCTCTGCCAAAACGAACTCAGGCTACATTATTACTTGGCGATCTTATGCGTTTTCTTTGCGTTGAGTGCCTAGTAGTTAACGCGGAAAAGGTTTAGGCCGTGCGCAGGAGCTGTGACGCCGGCTTGCGGCCTCTTTTTGCTGGCGATAATTTCTGGTATGGCATCGACAGCGATCTTGTCAGCTCCCACATACACCAATGTGCCTACAATATTTCTAACCATCTTGTATAGAAAGTTATTGCCTGCGATTTTAATGCACAGACGCTCTTCAGCTTCTTGTTCGATATCGATCTTATGTACCGTGCGCACATAGTGGGCATAAGTGGTATTCTTTTTGAAATTGCAAAAAGCTTCGAAATTATGTTCTCCAATGAAGTGGTGTGCGGCCGCGCGCATCGCTGCTACATCGAGTTGATGAGGGTAATGCCATGAATACAAGCGATGGAGCGGCAGCTGGGCTATGCCATAACACAGCGCATAATGGTATTCTTTACCTATGCAGTCGAGGGTTGGGTGAAAATTCTCAGCGGCTATCTCTGCTTGCATCACAGCGATATCTTTGGGCAGCAAGCTGTTTAAGCTAATTTTAAGACGCTCTAGACAAAGTTGCTTCGATGTGTAGAAGTTGACGATTTGTCCGATGGCATGCACGCCTGCATCGGTCCTGCTGGCTGCTTGTAGGGGTGTCTCATGTTGAAGGATCTGTTCCAACGTCTGTTGGAGCACTTCTTCAATGCTTGGCCCCATCGACGTCTTTTGCCAACCTAAATAGGCTCCGCCATCATATGCGACGGTGAGCTTGATATTCATAATTGGCAGGATTTCACCAATTGTTGGATTCCTTCCAAGAAGCGTTGGATGGCAAGCATCACCAGGATTAATCCCATCAAACGTTCACAAGCCATCAGTCCATTGTTGCCTAGCGTGCGTTGGATGGGGGCAGCAAAGAAGAGAATAGCGGCGGCTGCGATCCAGGCGACAAATATCGCACCCAGAACAGCCTCTTGGCTTGTCTCAAGATGGGCAAAAAGCATTATTGTGGCTAACAATGCAGGTCCTGCGATGAGTGGAATAGCTAGCGGTGTGACAAAAGGCTCGCCACTTGGTAAATTGGCTCTAAGGCTATCGGTGCTAGGAAATAATATTTTAATGGCCACTAGGAAGAGGATAGCACCAGATGTTAAGCGCAACGTTGTTTCTGAGACACTTAAAATGTTAAAGATGAATTCTCCAAGATAGTTAAAAACAACCATCGCTATGAGGGCAATGAACATTTCTCGAATGATGATGACGCGGCGTCTTTCGGCTGGAATCCCTTGCACCATATTCAAGAAGGATGAAATATTGCCGATCGGATCCATGATAAGAAATAAAATGATCGATAGATTGATGAGCTCCATGCTGAATTCCTAAGTTATGCGAGGGTTTTAACAAAAAGTTTAGTGCCATTGACAAGCATCTGCACGGAAATGAGGCCCAAAATCATGCCCATGACTTGTTCCATTGCGGCTAAGCCGCGCTTGCCAATGAGCTTTTGTAAATAAGGTGCCGTGGCAAATACGGTCATCACGCCAATCCATGCTAAGACAATGGCTGTAGTGATTTTAAAGTCGTTGCCTTCCGCCCGTGAAGTCACCATGATCATGGTCATAAGCCCAGGACCTGAAATGAGTGGGGTAGCGATAGGGACGATAAAGGGTTCTTGCTTAAGGACAGGACCATGCGTTTCTTCTGGCTTATGGAAGATCATTTGCAAGGCAGTAAGAAATAACACCGAGCCACCCGTGTAGGCAAGGGCAAAGTCACTGATTTTAAGCATGCCTAGAAAAAGTTCGCCGCAAAACTGGAAGAATAGCGCAATGATGAAGGCGATAAATCCTTCACGAAGCATTATTTTCTTTTGGCGGTCGAAGGGGTAGTCTTTTACCATGGACAAAATAGCAGGGGACATACCGACGGGATTGGCAACGAGAAAGAATGTGAGGGCAAGAGCTAAAGTTGACACACCATGTTCCTTTGAGTTACTGCCGCTAGCTTTATTGCAATATCAGGTTTTGCTTGCGCGTTACCTTTTGGAGCAGTTTGTAGTTCTCGATATCGAGAATGACTGCACCAAAGCTTCCTAGAGCTATTCCTAGGACAATCCCTAGGAATCTCGATAGAAAGCTAATAGACATAGCAAAGATAAATGCGATTAACTGCAGTTTTGGATATTTTCTATTTAATTTACACGCTTCTTTTGTGAGGCTTATTAAAAGGTTGCTAGTATAACAACTGGAAATTTTTAACACAAGTTTAGTTGCTAAAAGTCCCGCGCTAATGCCTAAAAGTGGGGCCGAAAGACAAGGAATAAACACACGCATGGCGGCTGCGGCGACGGCAAAGGCGAGGGCCTCGGCGGGTGTTTCAATGAGGCAAGTCCCTAGTTTTTTGAAAAATCCTCCAGCGCCGTGAGATGGAGTGCCAACAAAGAAGGGTTGAGCATTTGTGTCTTGTGTGCTTTTGAGTTGCATGTGTAAACAACAGAGTTTGAGATATTGCTGTACAATAACCTAAATTTTTCTTAAAAAATACACAAGAATGAAATCCAAGCAACAGCACCCCATCTTATGCAAAACCTATTTAACGCGAAGCTCGCGAAGAAGGCGAAGAAAACGCGAAGTTTTTAAATTGTAAAAATTTAGCAAACACTATTCATAAACAAATAATCTTCGCGTTTTCTTTGCCTTCTTCGCGAGCTTCGCGTTAAATAGGTTTTGTGTAAGGGTATTTGCGAAAAATAGCTGAAAACCAAGGGTTTTAAATGACACATGAAATTGATTTTCGCGCTGGGAACGGCGACCTCATTAAGCGTTTAGTTTGGCTGAGCGATCTCCATCTCGATGCCCTTGATAAAGTCAAATATAAGCAGTTTATAGATATGGTGGCTTCATGTGAAGCCGATGTGGTGCTTATTGGTGGTGACATCAGCAATGGGGTTGCATCCCTCTCGTATCTCGACAACATGGCACAGATGCTTGGTAAGCAGTTTTATTATGTGTTGGGAAATCATGACTACTATTACGGATCGATCCCAAAGATTCGCGCCGAAGCCCATCAGTTAACTAAAAATCGGCCCCACCTCCATTATCTGACAGATAATGGCATCGTCGCACTGACCAAGCAAACTGCATTGATAGGTCATGATGGGTGGGCCGATGGCCGTGAGGGCGATTTTTTGAATTCCGATGTCATGCTTAATGATTACTTTCTAATCGAAGAGTTAAAGCGGCTAAATCATCCAGAGCGCCTGCAAAAGATCAATGAGTTGGGCGATGAAGCGGCTGCATACTTTAAGATGCAGCTAATCAATGCTTTTGCTAATTACGAGCGGGTGGTTCTCATCACCCATGCTCCTCCGTTTTTAGCCGCAGCCCTACATGAAGGGCAGCCTTGTGATGTGCATTGGGCCCCCCATATGGTCGACAAAGTGGCGGGCGATGCCATTAAGGAGATGATGCAGCAGCACCCTGAAAAGCAGTTGTTGGTGCTGTGTGGGCATGTGCATAGCGACCAAGATATCCATATTCTGCCCAATCTTCGTGTGGTGACAGGCAAAAGTGTTCTAGGAATACCCGATATGCAAGGCTTGGTGTATGTGAATTAAGTAGGGGAGGGGGTAATCAACGCTTGGGTGATTTCATCTCTTTGTGCACCATAGTTGTAGATGCTTTGTGCATGATTAAGCTCAGCTGTGAACGCTTTTAGGGTTGACCCACGTTCAGTTTTTGTTTCATTGCTAATTTGTTGCAGAGCGCTGCTGATTTGGAGCGCTGCAGCTCTTTGCTCATCATTGATGTTATATTGGCTTTTAAATCCGCCGCTGATAATTGCACCGATGAAGCGCAGAAAAAAAGGTTGGCGTGTGAATATAGCTGCTTTTTCATGGATTTTGTCATTTTGCTGGCAAGTATTGAATAAAGTTGCATTCAATTGCTTAATTTCATTAGGGAATTTATCAGATTTTACCAAGGCTGTCAGCTTCGACATGATTTCGTAGACTTTGGCGTTAAAACTCGCTTGATCGGTGGGGTTGTCGATTAAGTCGTAAGCTGTGTTTGGGAGAGCCTTTAAAATTTGTTGGAATTCTTTCGCAAAAGCGGGGCTCATAGCCGGACTTAGCATCGTCTCATAAAATTTACTCAGTAGCTTGATGAAGATCGTATCTCCGCGCAGAATTGAAATTGCTTCACTTTGCTTCGATGTCGCTAGTTTTTCTGGAATGAGACGTTGTAGTAAATGGAGTGATGCTTGGGCGTTGAGTTTGGGAGGCACAAGTTCATAAGCTAGTAGGTTGATGGATTCTTTGCTGCCTACGTTGTGTGTGTCATCGAGAATTACCACAATACGGGTGGCTATGTCGAGCGTATTGGTGTCATTAGTAAGTTTTTTTAGTTCGTTAATCCCTTGTTCTCGGATGGGTTGCTGGAAATAAGCCTGCAAAAGTTTTGTTTCGATGGTTGTAAAGGATTGTGGGTGATCGACTTGCTGTTTGATGATTTCTAAAGCGCGGTGTTGGCGCAATTGTTGTTGTGGGTTTCTTAAGGTATGCGCAATGGTTGTAAGACCGGCCCATAGCGCCGTAAAAAATCTGATTGCCAGGTTTGTTGACTTTTGAGTGGTTGGATCGTTAGCAGGGTCGCTAGTGTGTAGATCTTTCGTTGTTTTCTCTGAATGATGTGGTTGGAGAGTAAGGATCTCATGCGACACCCCGGTTATGTGGCTTAATTCTGTTGATGCGTCACCCGATATCGCAGGGGAAGCGCTCTGTCTTGGCAAAAGGGGCTGCATCTCAATCCAATGATGCATGGGCTGCTTATCAGAGACTGACATATTTTAATCCTAGGTTAAAATTGCTCTTAATTTAATTATATAATTAATCATGAATTATTTTAACGGTTATTTATGGATGTTGTTCATAATGTTTGATAATCAAATATTTTATTGATATTATAGTACTAAGAACCTATCTCATATATTAGGTTTGAAGATATCTATTGTAAGGAGGGGGTATGGATCGTGCTGAATTAGAAAAAAAAATAATTGCTAAAGCATGGAAAGACCCTGAATTTAAAAAAGAGTTGTTGGCTAAGCCAAATGAAACCATTCAACGCTTTGTGAAAGAGGTCTATAATAATCAAGATGTTCTCCCCAAGGATCTTAGATTTAAGGTGATCGAGGATACCGACAATATGTTAACTATTGTGGTCCCACCGACACCAGAAAATAATGGTGAATTATCAGATGCCGAAATGGAGATAGTCGTAGGCGGAAGGAATTTACCCAGTAAGAGTGCTGGAAAACCTAGAATCATCTATCATCATGGCAATCGTCTACAAACAGGCAACACAATGAGCGAAGAACAAATAGGATCTGTTGGTTGATCGAGCTAGCAGGAATCATGGC
>JABDFJ010000083.1 GCA_013286645.1 Chlamydiota bacterium
TGTGCGTACATCGAGGTAGTTGGCTGTCAGCATGTACAGCGGCTCAAGTTCTGGATATTTCCAGAAGAATTCGGGGGTGTCGAGCACGTCCATATGCAGATTGATGGAATTGCGTTCGATGAATAGTTCGCCCATCTTGCGGCGGATTTCGCGGCGCGAGAGGGGAATTTTCCCTTGTTCTGCGAGATCGACAGGAATTTGTTTGGTAGAATTGAAGGTGCGCTGCAGGCGTATTTCAAAAGTTCCCAATTTAACCGACTGCGCAATGCCTTGTGAAAAGGCTAGCTTAGTGAGAATGTCGTGATCAGGCAGGGTGATTTCATCTTCGAAGATTTTAGCGCTTTCGCCATACGAATAGGTGAACTCGTCAATTTCAGCATCTTCATCGCCGATGTGATGCAGCTCGAAAGGATGCACATCTTCGCGCAAGATTTTGAGAGCTAATTCTTTAGAAATGCCCCAGAACACAGCTGCCCCATAGGAAAAGAAAAAAGCATCGCAGGCGATCCCGTCTTTTTCGAGAGCGACATGAAAGACATCGCGGAAGAGGGTGGCTTTATTTGAAGCACGCATCGCCTCGTAAAGAGGCTTGATGGCATAGCTTGTCGCTGTGCAGAAGGCGCAGCAGTCCATAAAATTACCTGTAACTATAACTGCAAAAAATGGGGTGTATAAAAGATGCGAAAGGGGGGACTTGAACCCCCACGAGGTTACCCTCACTACCACCTCAAAGTAGCGCGTATACCATTCCGCCACTTTCGCATAAAGTGTTTTCTTTGATACTGCAATGAGATGCAGTTCAATAACTGAAGAGAGGAGTGATCTTAGCAATTTCGGCTAAATCCTTGCAACCAAAAAATAATCAAAGCAAAAAAGCTAGGGACGCTAACGTCCCTAGTCTCTTAATAGATTGTCTTAAGAAACGCAGACAGTTAGGCGCGTGTTGCTGCGTTATAGATCTGCGCGCCAATTTCCATGGCCGCCCCAGTTAATCCGCCTACGATAGCTCCGGCTATGTAATTAGGCATAGTGCTATTTTGATAGACGATCGGGTCTTGGCAAATTCTCCCCCAGCAATAAACTTGTGGTCTAATTTCTGTTGGCAGAGACATCGTTGTAGATCCCCCCATCATGTACCCAACAACGGCTCCGGAATAAGCTCCAGCTATAGTGGCATTGAAAACTCTAGCAATAGACGAGCTATCTTTTTTCTGTCCCGTTGCCAAATGGAAGGCCGTGCCTGCGGCGTATAGCCAAGCTCCGATAGCTAAACCTTTAACTCGGTTACCACACAGGCCTTCTCTAAAGAAATCATCTTTGTTTCCAAGAAGAATTACATCGGTGCATGGTACATTCAAGTTTTTCATAAGGACTCCAAAGGGGACAAGGCTCGTTATCGCCGCGGCAGACATGCCTTTTGCATATGCAACTGTGCGCGAGAGGGCTGAAACTTTTTGAGGTTCGACGACAGCCACTGCCGCAGGTGTTGGTGCAGCATGGGTTGCAACGTTAGGGGATGTAGATTGAATGGACATTATAACTCCTTTGTTGAAGGAAAATAGTATTAGTAAGTAAATAGTATTATATTTATTTATTAAATGTCAATTTAATTTTATAATTAAATTTTAACGTTAAAGCTTTGTTAGTCTTTGGCCGGACAATGTAGAAAATCAATTGGACATGGACTAATTGGACTACCTGGACTATCTGGACGAATTGGACGTATTGAAAAGAGCATTCCAGTTTGTCCAGTTTGTCCAGGTAGTCCAATTAGTCCAGTTCGTCCATGTCCAATAGATTGTTGCTCGCTTGCATTCAATCCACACTGAGTTGGAAGAGGTGCTTCACTTTGGCTGCCAGAGCCACATCGACAGGTTGGCTGGCAATCTGGCTGAAGTCGCGGCTAAAGGCCAAGTGCATCACCGTTTGCTTTTCTGCACTGTTTAACAATGTGCCCATATTGAAGTCTGGAGAGATTTCTAGCAGCCCCTCATAGTGTAAAGTCTTGAGGCGGAAGCTGGTGCTGATGGCTAATGGATTGGGGGCTAGCGGTAATTTTGTGAGGAAGGCAATCAGCAATTGATAGAGCTCGGGAGCGGCTTTTCCTGGCTGTTGGGTGGCGGCAATGGTCTGCAATATATCGCAGGCGGCATCGAGGGTGGCTAAATTCTGGCGCAAGGCTACGTTAGATTGTACTACAGATAGGTCGCGGCACGTGTACAGCTCACTGCGCCCTTTAGTGCAGATAGCTTCGATCTGACTTAAAGGGGTGGAGGTGCTGCCTTGCCCTTTTTGTGGACTGAAAGCGCCTTTGACGACGAGCTTAACGAGCCCTTCTTCGGGTGTGAATAGACTGATGATGCGGTCGCGTTCTTGAAAGGTGGTGGCATTGATGACCACCCCTTCGATACAAATGTTATCCATGTCATAAGATTGTAGAGGGGGCGGCAATTTCACACAACCTCCCTCTACAATTTAGAAGTTCTACCACTATTTACTAGTAGCAGGAGTCCCTTTGGTGTTTTTCTTAGAAAGGTTTTCGAGATCGGCGAGTTCTTCGTCTTGCTCTTCTTCGCTAGAATCGAGTTGGATAGCATAAGTATCAGTATCGTCGATTTCGCGATGCAGATTGAAAGGGACATTATCTGCTTGTTGGTTGGATGATCGTGTTTCCTCGGCTGCCATGAGTGAATAGCTGCCAATCCCTAAAATTCCCATCATCAGTCGTGTTGCCCATTTCTTTGCTAGCATAAAAGCCTCCGGTGTAGTGTTTCGCAAAAGCGTATAACAAAAAGATTGAATTTACGTCATTAACTTTTAATTTAACGATAGTTTTTCTTTTGCTTGCATCTTTTGTCTTCGATGCGCTAGACTACAGCCTAACATTTTTCATTAGGCACCGATAGCTCAATCGGATAGAGTACCCGGCTTCGAACCGGGTGGTTAGAGGTTCGACCCCTCTTCGGTGCACATTTTATTCACATGCATTCCAATTCAATTTTTGAACATACTTACGCTTCTTATGCAGACTACATAGCCTCTATCCTTGGGAAGGGGAAGCTGCATGCTGGCATGATCTACGAAGAATTTTTCCGCCGTGGCCTAGTCACAGCGAATGGGGCGGCTTTCGACAATGCTAAATTGCTGCTCGACGCTATTTTAAGTGCTACAGATTTTACGCTGCCGGTCGTTGTGCGCGAGCACACCGATGGAACCACGCGTAAAATTCTCTTGCGCACACATGATCATTTCGAAGTGGAATCGGTGCTCATTCCGATGCAAGCGGGTGGTACATTATGTGTCTCTTCCCAAGTGGGATGTCGCATGGGCTGTACTTTTTGCGAAACAGGACGCATGGGCTTGCTGCGCAACCTGACAGCTGCGGAAATTGTCAGCCAAGTTTTTGTGGCTCGCCATCGTTTGCAATTTGCGGTGCGTAATGTTGTTTTTATGGGGATGGGGGAGCCTTTCGACAATTACGACGAAGTCATGCGGGCTGTCCGCATCTTATGTGATCCTAAAGGTTTGGGCTTTGGTCCACGGCATGTGACCATTTCCACGAGTGGGCGGGTGGATGAAATTCGCAGACTGACCTCTGAGGGGGCTTTCGCGCCAAATTTGGCGGTGTCAGTCAACGCGCCCACAGATGAAGAGCGCAACCGTTTGATGCCTATCAATCGGCGCCACAATATGCAGCAGTTGTATGAGGCGATGCGCGCCTATTGTCAACAAACCGGCAGGCAAATTCTGGTGGCTTATGTGTTATTGCGTGAGCAGAATGATACGCTTGAGCATGCCGACCGCTTGGCGGCCTATTTGCAAGGTCTCAATATAAAAATCAATCTCATTCCTTACAATCCGCAAACGCGCGATCGCTTTGCGGCTTCAGCGCCTGAGGTGATCGATGCTTTTGCTTTGCGGTTAAGACAATATGGGTATCGGACATTGCTGCGTGGCACCAAAGGGCAGGGGATCATGGCGGCTTGTGGACAGCTGGGTAATGTCAAGCTGCGCGCGGAGATGCGCGCGGCCAGAGCGACGACTTCAGAAGGTTTAAATCAAATCGCCTAGAAGCGTTTGGTTGCTATAGCTATGGATGTTAACGCGTTGTAACGTGCCTATCAGGCTTTCATCGCCCCTAAAGAGCACATTTTTCCAGCAGCGTGTTCTTCCTTTCAGGAGAGCATCGTCTTTAATATTGCGTTTTTCTACTAATACTTCTACGTCTTTACCCAGCATACTTTGACGATGTTTAGCGAAGATCTCCTCCTGGAGCGCTATCAAACGGTGCAAGCGGTCTTGCTTGATTTCTTCAGAGATATCATCCTGCCATCGCATGGCAGGGGTACCTTTACGCGGCGAATAGCTGAATAAAAACGCCACGGCGAATTCTAGCTGCTTGAGCAGCTCGTATGTCTGCATGAATTCTTCTTCGGTTTCAGTGGGAAAACCCACGATGATGTCGGTGCCAAGTGCTACATTAGGCACAAGTGAGCGCAACATGGCCACTTTTTCAAGATACTGCTCTATCGTATAGATGCGGTGCATCTTTTTTAAGATGCGGTTAGAGCCGGCTTGCATTGGAAAGTGCACAAATTCACACAGGGTGCGCAAATCGCGGATGGCCAGCATCAGCTCATAGGTGATGTCGACAGGATGGCTGGTCATGAAACGCACACGCTCGAGGCCTGTAATGTTATCGATGCGATAGAGCAAATCGTGGAAGAGCGTGCTCCATTCCGGTTTATCTTTGCCGTAGCTATTAACATTTTGTCCCAGCAGCGTGATCTCTTTATAGCCTTGATCTACTAGGTGACGACATTCTTCGACGATACTATCTGGGTGGCGCGATACTTCACTGCCACGTGTATAAGGGACCACACAGTAGGTGCAGTATTTGTCACAGCCGCGGATGATGGAGACGTGGGCTTTCACTTTGTCGTCGCGCTTGGCATTTAGATAGTCGAGTTCGTGTTCAAAATGATCGTCCGTGCGAAACGCTTGCTTGCCGGAAGCTAGCACTTCATCTAAAATATTGTTTAGATCGTGAATGTTATTGGTGCCTAGCACGAAATCAATATGAGGTAACTTTTGGAAGAGAGTATCTTTCTTGGCATTGGCCATACAGCCAGTGACCCCAATGAGGGGATTATGTTGTAAGTTGCGTCCAAGCTTACCCAGCTTGCCCATGACTTTGCGTTCGGCTAGATCGCGAATGGAGCATGTATTGTAGAGCAGCAGATCGGCACGTGTTTCATCTTCAATGCGCTGTAACCCGCGGCTTTCCAATTGGCCGACCATGATTTCGCTGTCTAATTCATTCATCTGGCAGCCATAGGTCCGAATAAAAAAAGTCTGTAGATTGCGCATATCTTTTTCCTTAGCTAGATTGAGCAGATAGTATAGCGAATTGCCTAAGAAATTATCAAGTTATGTATATTTGGGCCGGCAACTAAAAATCCCGTGCCCGTGCCCTTGCCCGTGCCCGTGCCCGAAAATATGGGATTTCACGAAAGAAATGCTTGTCTCATTAGATTTTCTAAGATGTTATCATTCAATCCTCAAAAACAATCGGGCACGGGCACGGGCACGGGCAAGGGCACGGGTTACTTTCACTTTATGAGCATTGGCGATAGAAAACTGTTGGCAAAAATGAACCAATGTCGGTATGATGATGCCATTCACTTTTGAATTAATTGTTAACTTTGCACTATTTAAGGTTCACAACCCATGTTGAAACAGCAAAAATCATTTCAGATTAAAGAAGAAGAACACAAGCGTTCATGGATTATCCTGGATGCTACCGGAAAAACTCTCGGGCGTCTAGCTTCAGAAATCACCAAAATTCTGCGCGGCAAACATAAGCCGACCTTCACAACATTCGCCGATGGTGGCGATGGAGTGATCGTGATCAATGCCGACAAAGTTGCCGTCACGGGCAACAAAGAAGCAACAAAGCTTTATCGCTATTACACAGGCTCTATGGACGGTCTGCGTGAAATCCCTTATCGTGTCATGCAAGCGCGTAAACCCGCATACATCATTGAACATGCTGTGAAAGGGATGATGCCGAAGACTCGCTTGGCAAGTGCTCAATATAAAAGATTGCGCGTATTCGCTGGTGCCGAGCACAATATGACTGCTCAAAAGCCAATACAAGCTAATATTTAAGTTATTACGAGGAATAAACAATGACGCTTCAAGAAAAAGTAGCAACTGGCCGACGTAAGACAGCTGTTGCCTCTGTTCGCCTAAGACCAGGCTCAGGTAATATTGATATCAATGGCAAAAAATTCGATGAATATTTTCCCGTAGATATCCAACGTCAAACAGTTTTGGCTCCTTTCCAAAAATTGGGCGGACCAGGCCAGTTTGATCTCATCATCCGCGTTAAAGGCGGCGGTATCGAAGCGCAAGCAATTGCTACGCGTCTCGGCCTAGCTCGTGCCTTAATCAGTGAAGATGACAGCCTACACCATTCCTTCAAAGAACAAGGCTTCCTCACTCGCGATTCTCGTAAGAAAGAACGCAAGAAATACGGCCATGCCGGTGCACGTAAACGCTTCCAATTCTCGAAACGTTAAACACCTAGCAATAGCCAA
>JABDFJ010000084.1 GCA_013286645.1 Chlamydiota bacterium
AAACTCTGCCACCAACTTATTAAACGCATCGTTGGCTTGATCTTTGCCAAATAAATCTCTAATGACGCCGTAAATAATGGAGGGGGCTAGTGTGAACTTCGGGATATAGTCTGGCTGATCGGCCTCACCTGACTTCGCATTCGGATTGGGCACAGCCTCGACACCTGCCAGCACAGCTCCATATTGTCCAAGCGTGACATTGGCTTTAAACGCATTGAACTGCTGTTTAATGGCTTGTCTGAACAAGTCTTTTTTCTCTAGCGAAATATCATATTCATCCACCATGCCATTCAACTCATTCACAGTGTGTTGAAAGATATCGTATGCCATCTTATCCCAGGGATTAGTTTCATCATAACCCGGCCATGGTCCTTTGACAATATCGTCTCCGAGCTTGCCTTTATACTGGGGATATAACACCAAAAAGGACTTCAACTTCGCCAAAGCCACCAGCGCCCGTGGTTGTTCCCAGAATTCTTGGGTTTTGCGGTCATAAGTGACAGCACATGCATCCGATATAGATGTGACCGCCCGCACCATTCCAGGGTGCAACCCTTCTTTAGTTTCTCGTGCTGTTAGGTCTGGATTGACGATCGCATGATACAAGACACAATCTCGCAAAGTGGTAAATGAGGTTTCATCCAGATAGTGTAAAAAATAGGCTCGATTTTCCTCGATCATTTTAGCCCCAATGAAGGGGTGGTCTTTACAACAATCGAAATCACTATTGGCCAACCCCACGGTATACCCCACATCGTGATAGAAATGGACTAATTGCTCCATAAACTTATCTTTATTGTTGTAATCTTTGCCTTTTTCCATCCCTTTATGTAATGCTAAAGCATTGGCAATATTGTGGTGGATGTGTTTAGAACCATGATCACTGCCATTAAACGAAGCTTTATCGTAATACTCTTGATAAGTAGCAACTCGGACCAGATCACGCGTCAAATAAAAGGCATCACGCAAACTTTTCTCAGGAAATACCTTTAAATAGCGCTTAGTGATATTGATCGCATCTTGCTTCAAATGGTGCGCCTGGTGCTCATTGAGCTTGCCTGCTTCGCGATATTTGTTAATCTCATGTTTTAGCATCCCCTTAAGCATCGAGGCAGATGTGATTGGCTGTTTGATTGATTCTACTGGGCCCAACAATTTTTCAATATCGTAAGGGATGATGGCAGGATCATAATAGCCCGCCGTGATACGGCTATCGAGTTCCCTCTGGTACACCTCTAAGCAAGCTTCTTCTTTCAACTTGGCTGTGCGAATCGCTTTTTGTTGGGGAGTGGCACCTTCCAATCTAGCTGCTTGCTCTCTTTCCTTAAGCTTTACAGCTGCATTATATGGGCCTTTTGATAAAGCGGCTTGGCTATAACCTGCTTTGACTGCCTCACTTGGCTGCCTATGCTGTCTGCGTCTGGCGTCTAGTTCTGTAGGCGTACAATGTGCCAGCCCCCCTCCTAGTTGAACCTTAGGTCCAAGTTCTTGAATGTTTTGATAGACAGTTTCAATCGAAGTGTTTGAAGGTCTTATATGCAATATTGATAACAAGCTATTTAACGCCCGCTGGAACCAATTCATTTCACGCAATTCACTTTTATAATCTCCGTAAAGAAGACGGGCCGTTTGCAAAAGATTGTTGTAGTCGCGCTGATCACCTGCATGGTCTAACATCATCGATTGGGCTTTGAGCGTATGGCTAATTTCAGTCAGCCGTTTATGGGTATATTCGGAGATTAATGTAGGTGCCTTAGTCACTACCTTATAGGTGATGCCTGTCGTATTGTCACTTTGCTTTTTATCGATTTTTAAATAACCGTGTGGACTTGTTGGCTGTGCATTTTTGGCGTGGGATTGATTGAACTCGTTAAAGTAATTCGTGTTTAGTACTTTTCCAACTGACATAGAAACCTCCAAACAACATCTATTTAAAATTATAGAATTAAAACTATAATTTTGTAAACAAAGCTAAACAAAGATTAGCTTAGTTTAATAGATAATTTGGACGGAATGGACGGAATGAGACGATTGCAAAAGTAAAATAGAACTAATGCCGGCGAAGCTCATCTCTTTGTAGCCAGTAGGTAAGGCTTGCGAGCGCAGCGAAGACAGCCGCAGCTACTGGTTTGGTAACCAGTTATTCTAACCCTGTAAGGGTTCTTCTCTTTCTGCCTTTATGCCACGGAATTAAAAGAGAAGAACCCTTACAGGGTTAGGTATTCCGCTTAATGTTCCAGTAGCTGCGGCTGTCTTCGCTGCGCTCGCAAGCCTTACCTACTGGCTACAAAGAGATGAGCTTCGCCTAGCGTTCTTAACAAGGTCCAGTCATTTGCAATCAATCCTGCTTGACTTTTGCAATTGTCTCTGAAGGGGGTGCGGGCCATTAGCACCAACATATTGAATGATCACGAGCTGTGGGGCCCGTACCCCTTTCAGGGGTACAATATCTAATAGCGTTGATGTTATCGAAGGTTTTCTGTATCTCCTGGCAGAAATTTTCAGTCACTGGATTGGGTGCGTTGCACACTTGGTGGTGCAACCAAGTTAAAATTGGAGGAGCACTCACGCCTTGATTGAATGGACTAGTTTCTAGACTGCAATCCGTTGGTGTTGGAGATGTCCCTAATTGATCTGATAAGAGGAGGCTCATCGATGTGTTCTCGTTTAAGTTGATTGATGCTAGGAGCTTATACCGCTGACAAGATGGCTGCCCGTAGAAGATCTTTCATTTCGACAAGCTGTAGATTTATTTGCTCAAGCTCTGCTTGCTTTGCCGCTAGCGCTTCTAACTTATTATGCAACCAATCTTTACTTGATTCACAATGGTCCATCGCTTGCGCTTCGTCAGAATAGCAACATGCCAGTGTTTCGCCGTTACTATCAACAAATCCGTATGATTGACTATATGGATTAAAAGTCATTTGGCCGCTTTTCCATCTTTCTAGCCAAAAGCTGAAATATTCGATATCTTCTACCACAGAATTGAGTTTGTTTGTGATTTTGGTTTCAAGGTGCGAGAGCCTCATTTTTAACAAGGCATTAGCCACTTCTGTCTTAGGATCACCACTTTCATTTATCACCTCAAATGCTAATTTAAGCAGGCGCAATTCAATATCCACCGAACTTTGTCCACTGTAAGCCAAGTTACCAAAACTGCACATGAATGCGAGCAGCACCATCATCAATTTATTACACATAAAACCTCATATGTCTTATTAAGTAAACGCGAAAAAAACTATAACAATAAAAACACTTAAGCAAAACTAAAATGAAATATTACACGGGGAACGAAATTACTTGTTACATAACTTCAAATAGCCTTGTTGCATAAATGGAGCACACCGTAATTCCTTTATCATAAGCAGGTTTGAAACACAGAGGCACAGAGAACACGGAGAAAGAGAAAAATTGGAGATTGATTGTAGTATATGCCTAAAGACATTTTATTTTTTCTTTCCTCTCCGTGCCCTCTGTGTCTCTGTGTTTTAAATTTTTTATCTTCAATAGTTTATCGTTATATTGAATTTATGCAACAAGGTCACATCAAATAAACACACTACCGGATGAGCCATAAGTAAACGCGATTGAGAGGATAAAAACAAAAACGGGACTTTACAATGGATTCGTCAAATAGAGCTTTTGTTTGTACCACTCAGGAAGAAAGGAAGGAGAAATTCCTGCTAAGCTTACAGGTTTGCCTTGTGGAGGATTGGATAGAATAGAGGCGATCGTGGCTTGATATAAGTGATAAACCATCTTGGCGTTTTCTCGCCCCTGCGCTGAAATGGTGGCGTCGTTGAGAATTTGCAAAATGCGATATTCATAGAAATTGTTGATCAGCTGCAACACAGCAATCGATCCCTTTGTGGCATCGGGGGGCGTATTCCACGCACGTACCTTTAAAGGCAGATCTTTAAGCGCTAGCTGCCAGTTGGAGTCTTTGAACTGCCGATAGCAAGCGTCGACGGCAAATGCCAACGCATCGCGTTGATAGTCAACTTCTGATCTGAGATCTATGTGTATTCCAGGGATCTTATTGACTTCATCCACCAGAGCTTTGAAAGCTTCTATCTGGTTAACATATTCGTTGTTTGTTCCTATTGTCATCATCCCGCCCACCCGGTTTGATGTACATGTTCAGGGCATATGCAGCCTGCCGCGGCTGGCTGCATACGCCCTGAACATGTACGATTTGATCGACTTAAACTTAACTGATTTTTATATAATACTACAACATTTTTACATCCAGATCCCCTGCATTTGATTTCAATATCACAAAAACATATAATATAATTTATATAACAAGTAAACTATAAATTAAATAGTGATTAATATTCATGAAAAAAAAACATAAAAAACCAAAAGTGGTTATCATCGGTGCCGGATTTGGAGGCCTGAATGCTGCTATGGCATTGCGCAATGCGCCAGTTGATATCCTGGTCATAGACAAAACGAATCATCACCTCTTCCAGCCTTTACTTTATCAAGTCGCTAGTGCTGCCTTATTCTCAGGCAATATTGCCTCACCAATCCGAGAAGTGTTATGCCATCAAGAGAATGCCCATGTCATCATGGCAACCATCGAAACCATCGACACCACAGCAAAACAGGTAATCGCCCAAAATGGGGAATGCTTTGCTTATGATTACCTCATCATAGCCACTGGCTCTAGGCACGCCTATTTTGCCCATCCAGAGTGGGAAGAGTTCGCCCCCGGCTTAAAAACCCTACAAGATGCCATGACTATTAGAGAACGTGTGCTAACGACCTTAGAGATGGCTGAACGATGTGATAACTTAATTACCGCCACAAATTTAATGCGCTTTGTAATCATTGGCGGAGGCCCAACAGGCGTAGAAATGTCTGGTGCCATTGCAGAGATTACACGCAAGACAATGTTTAAAAACTTTCGCAAAATTAAGCCGGAGCATTCGGAAATATTCTTATTTGAAGGCAACGACAATATCTTACAAGCTTATCCAGAAAAACTCTCCATCAGTGCCGAACGTGCACTAGAAAAAATGGGTGTTAAAGTAAAAACCAATGCGCGCGTAACTAACATCCATGCACATGGCGTCGACATCGGAGAAGAATCCTTAGCAACCACAAATATCATTTGGGCTGCCGGTAATCAAGCTTCACCCATTTTGAAAACACTCAACACACTGCTTGACCCACAAGGCAAAGCTATGGTTGAAAAAGATCTTTCACTGCCGAACCATCCCGAAATATTTGTCATTGGGGATGCGGCACATAATATCACTGAAGAGGGACTACTCTTGCCTGGTATCGCACCTGTGGCCATCCAGCAGGGCAAATATGTCGCCCAATTGATCAAAAATGAACTGAAAACCATCAAGCGTACTCCGTTTAAGTACAAAGACAAGGGCATGATGGCCACCATTGGCAAAGCCCAAGCTGTTGTATCGATCGGCAAATTGCAGATGGCTGGATTTTTTGCCTGGGTTACATGGAGTATTATCCATATTTTATATTTGGTCAGCTTCAGAAATCGCCTCTCCGTGATGCTGCAATGGAGCTTTTGGTATATCACCAGTAGCCGCAATGAGCGGCTTATATCGCGTCCAATTGAAGATAGTCACTTCTTATTCAGACCTAAGAAACAATAATTATATTTACAAAAATAAATAGATATATTAATATTTCTATTCGAAATTAACAGGAGTAGTAAATGTCTAGTATTAATATATCTTATAATCCAAATAGCTATCTAATCACACGTTTTGTCTCTTTGACATGGGAAGGGATTAAAACCACCCCAAGTATTCCGCATGAAAAAAATATCATAGAATCCTTAGGTGATGGCATTCTTTCTGTGCCTGAAAAGCTCCCCCGTTTAATACGAAGAACCTGTACTAATCCTAGCGTACTTACAGCCGCACTATTCGCAGCTGCCCATTTAAGCAATACCTACGCATTCTATCCCGAACAGACCAAAGAAGGCTTTAAAAAGATCGCTTCATACCTGCCGGAAATCACGGAAGAAATGATCCGCTTTGCCGGCTGGTTGACCACCTCAAGCTTAATAACCGGTGTGTGCGCACGTATTGGTGGACGTCTAACTCCTGCCTATTGCGACAAATTAAGCATGCCAGTTCCTACAGTTCAGAATCAATTAACCAATAAAATGGTCAAATGAGCGTAGAATCCCCTTTCCACTCTGTGCGCGACTATTTCAGCTTTATAGGTGCGAAGAAATTTTACTATACGCAGCAGCTCGATAAGGAATTTACCCCTTCTCGGCTCGAAAGATATTCACAAAAGGTGTTGGCACCTTTTCTATATCCTGTGGATAAGCTATGTGAAAACATCAATCAACCTATTCTGCTGGCGGTAGCCAACGTCGTTGGCGTGGCGGCGACAACAGTCTTCTTCTATCCAAATCATAGCTTTCAAGCCATTCAAACAGCTTGTTCCCCCTTTTTTGAGTTAGAGCCATGGATGTTAAAATTCGGTACTTACGTGATGGCAGAAACTGCCATCACAAGTTTGATGGTCAGAACTTTCGCGCGCCTTAACCAAACTGATTTGCTACAAGCCTGGAAAAACCGTGAA
>JABDFJ010000085.1 GCA_013286645.1 Chlamydiota bacterium
ATGCGCTTTTTTTCATTTAACCATCACCCAGCAGTTGCTAATGACATAAAAAATATTTTTGAACATTTAGGACATGAAGTTATTGCTGCTAACACTGTATCTTATACAGATTCCAACGGGACAGAAATAACCTCAGAAATTTTTAATTTTGAAGAATGGTTATTGTATGTAAATCAAGAAAAATATGATCAATTCTTCGATCAATTCAAAGACTACTTAAGTCAATTTGATGGCTTTATTTGCCCTCACGGTTGTACTTTTTTTCCTTATTTTGCAAAACTTAATAAACCAATTATTGTCATCAATGCTGTACGATATGAAATACCTTTTACTGATAAACCAGCCTTATGGAAATGGTTAGACAATTCTCTTATCGATTACGCAAAAACAGGAAATTTATTTTTCGTTGCAAACAATAAAGGCGATCAAAAGTATTTTAAGTATTATACTGGGTTGGATAGCGAGCTAATTCCTTCTCTTTGTCTATACACAAACCAATCATACACTGGGAATAAAAAGTATTTTACCTGCCATCTTCATCGTCATGTGGAATTACCAAATTATGTTACTCAAACTTATCCCAATCTTATTCAAGAATTGAAAAGACCTTACACTTATGCAGATTATTATGATTATAAAGGAATAA
Organism: Chlamydiota bacterium; assembly: GCA_013286645.1. Classification (GTDB taxonomy): domain Bacteria; phylum Chlamydiota; class Chlamydiia; order Chlamydiales; family Parachlamydiaceae; genus JABDFJ01. The sequence goes on from JABDFJ010000085.1 coordinate 647, forward strand.
TCCATTTTCCATATCAAAATAGTACCATGTCTATTTTTGAACAATATTCTGCAAATATACCGTTATTTTTTCCTTCCAAAAATTTTCTTAAAGAACTTAAAGCAACAAACAAAAATGTATTAGGAGAATTATCCTATTGTTTTCTATTTGGAGGGATACAACCGACCACGCCTGGAGATTTAAATAATATTTCCGATCCAGAAGTTTTAAAATTTTGGATAAACAATTCAGATTTTTATGACAAAAATAATATGCCTTACATCCAATATTTCGACTCCTATGAACATTTAGAAAACTTACTTAGAACTGTAAATCTGCAAGAAATTAGTCAAAAAATGAAAGATTATAATTATTATAGAAAAGAAAATGTTTATAAAAAATGGAAAGAGATTTTGAGAAAAATAGACAATCAAATAGAAACCATCTCAAAATGAATCCAAAAATCAGCAAAGCCACATTATCTCGTAAACAATATCACCCAAACCTTGTCCCCATTATTGCTTCACAATCTCAATGGACTCAATCATGTCTATAAATAAAATTCTCGTGATAGGCGCTGGTATTGCTGGACCTACGGTTTGTTATTGGCTAAAAAGATTTGGCTTTTCACCCGTTCTGATCGAAAAGTCTACTGATATACGAAAAGGTGGGCAGGCGCTGGATATTCGGGGCGTAGTGATTAACCTCGTGAAAAAAATGGGTCTTTATGAACAAATATGCGGCATGCGCACTCGAGTAACATTGGGGCGCTATGTGGACACCGCAGGCAATACCTTGCATGAAGAACGAGGCGAAAGAGTTGGCTTTAGACAAGACGGAGAAGTTGAAATTATCCGGGGTGACTTAATCGAAATTCTAATGGATGCTATTCAAGGCATTCCATGTCTGTTTAATCAGCTAATTAGCAGGATTGAACAGAATGACGATGGCGTAAATGTTCATTTTAAAGATGGCAGGAATGAGTACTATGACTTGGTCATTGGCGCCGATGGCATACACTCGGCAACGAGGCGTATGGTTTTTGATAAAGACGAATATAAATTTGTTAATCTTGGTTCATACCTGAGCATATTTAGTATTCCAAACTATCTCAAATTGAAACATACCGAAATGTTATGCGAGGCTAATCAAAAAATGGCCACGATCACTAGCGACCATAATCCTAAGATGGCTACAGCTGCGTTTATGTTCCGTTCACAGTATATCTTGAATAACATTCGCGATGAAAACGAACAGAAGCAATTTCTGCGGGATACATTTCAAAACTTTAGATGGGAAGCGCCAAAAATGCTTGAATTGATGTCAAATAGTGATGATTTTTATTTTGATTCAATAGCACAGATAAAAATGAAATCGTGGACTAAAGGGCGAGTTGCTTTGTTGGGTGATGCAGGTTACTGTGCCTCTCCATTATCTGGTCAAGGCAATAACCTGGCGTTGGTTGGTGCTTATATTCTTGCCGGGGAACTAAAAAAAGCCGGCGGAGATTATGCTCAGGCATTTAATCGTTATAATGAGTTATTACATCCCTTTGTGGAAGCCAATCAGAAGTTTGGAATCTGGGTTAGCGAATCGTTTCTCGTCGAAAACGAAGTTTCAAAAGAAATTGCAGAAGAACGATCGGATAATATTCTGAAAGAGATGAAAATCGTATCTAATGCGATTTCTTTACCTGAATATTAATAAGATTAAAACTAAAAAGAGACTAAAAGATGCAGATTGAACAATATGGTGTTGAATGGATCGGGGTCAGGCCGGATCGGGATCGGGGATCGGATCGGGATCGGGGTCAGGCCTGAGGTTCGGAGATTTGGCTTTTCAAGACAACATCAATCTCTTTAACAACCTAGCCAATAATGCTCTATACCCCAGCAAGCAAGGAGCCCAGCTTGGGGTCAAGCCTGCGATTTGCGATTTGGGACTGCCTGTAAATAAAATTCATTTATGATCTCAAATCACAAATCACAGGCTCGACCCCAATCCTTGAAACTGTATAGGAAAAAGTGGGGCAACTTGGACTTGAACCAAGGACCAGCGGGTTATGAGTCCACCATCATACTAAACAACACAGCACGCAGCTATTTGTTATGGTATTAAGATACAAGAGTAAAGGGGATTTTATCAACAGTGCTGTTTAGTCAGATACAACTGCTCTTAGCACATGAGTGTGCATCCACTGTGCATTGTAGCGATTGCGGATGAGTTCCCCGATAAGGAGATGTCTCAGAAGATTGCAGCTGAAATGAATTTGTCTAAATTAAAGATAAATTTATAGATATTTTGGCACACAGTGATTAGAATGCTTGAAAGGAATTCCAATTATCAATTGTGCTTTGAATTGCAGTTTTTAACTGCTGGAAAAGTTGAGGTCTCTCTGGAGGAGAATCTAGAAGTTGTAGAGTATTCACAAAATCTGTGATTAAGGCTGAGCGAAACCAGTCTTGAGGAAGTGTTCCTCCAAAATCGGTGTACCCCTTAATTAATGCCTCAATCTTGCAAGGGAACTGATCTCTATGGCGCAGTAAAATAGCAAAATCAAGGATTCCTATGCCTGCATGAGCAAATTCCCAATCCAAGACAAACACTTTTTTCTCGTGGTAAAGCAAATTCACGGGTTTAAAATCAGAGTGAGTGAGGCTGACGTTATCTTCAACGATTGGAAAAAAATCTTTATTTTCCTGCATGAATAAAATGGCCTTATCAGCTAACTTATATCCCAGTCTCTGCCTGACAAATTTGCCTTTAGAAATAATTGAGAATGCTTCTTCAAAGTAAGGGCTTGATCCTATTTCAAAGACATGGGAGATCGTCATGCCATCCCCAAATAAGCCTGCTTGCGGAAGCTTGAAACTATGAATAGTGGCAAGCACATGTCCCAATTCGTATGACAAGAAATTTCCGCTTTCGGTAGCTACTTCGGAAATGTGGCTTCCAGAGATAAATTCAAAGATAGAGTATGCCCAAGGTTCGTGGGATTCATTGGCATATATCAGTTTAGGAGTTGAAACTTGACCATCGATGAGCTGATGAATAACTCTTTCTGTTTTACAGTGAGTTCGGTCTCTTGTATAAAGCCTTAGCACAAACTTACTGTCTCCTAATGTAAACCTGTAAGTTGTGTTGAGAGCCCCTCCAGAAAGAATTCCCCATTCATCTAGCTTATTACAATCAACAAAAGCCTTACGCACCAAAGCTAAAAGTTCTTCATGATTCAAATAGATATTTTGGATGCTTCTCTCTACGTTCAAATCTCTACTCCTTACCTTAAATTTCACATTTGTGGTCTGCAAGCACTTCATTAATGATATGCCAACACTGTGAAGATTCAATGTTGTTTGGATTGGTAAAGCCAGCTGCAACCACCAAAGCCTTCCATAAAGTCCAGCCGCGTGCGCGGGCCCAGGTTCCCTTATCTACGAGGAATGCTTTTTTAAAAGCTTTTCTACTTTTGCCATGAAATAACGTCCAGTTGATCGCAAGATCACATGCAGGATCGCCAATAACCAACTGACCAAAATCAATGACAGCAGAGAGCTTGCCATTGTGTATTAACAGATTGCCAGCGCTTATATCACCGTGAACCCATACTGGCGGATTTTCCCAGGAAGTCAAAAGAGCGGATTCCCAAACTTCAGTTGCCGTAGTAGCATCAATGCTATCCTTTAAAGAAGCGATGGAACGACGCGTTTCGCTGTCATAAACCGATAGTGATCCTCCTCTATAAAAACTATGTAATCCAGGCGGTGGTCCGCCTGTTGCGTCAATTTTGTGGAGAGCCGTGAGAAAGTTGGCAAGATCAATCGCCAATCCAGTAAGATCGGGTACACCCGCAGAAGTTACGGTTTCACCATCTAGCCATCGATAAATAGACCATTTCCAGGGATAGCCATATTCAGGGCGACCCATGGCTATAGGTGCAGGGATCGGAAGGGGGAGTTTAGGAGCTAATTTCGGTAACCATTGATGCTCTTTTTCTACCTGCAATTCGTATTCAGCAGCACTTGGTAAACGAACTGATTTATCTTTGCCTAAATGAAAAGTTCGATTGTCCCACCCACTTGTTGCAACAGGATCAATAGAAAGCTCTTTCCATTGAGGAAACTGAGAGGTGATCAGACGACGCACAAGAGAAGCATCTATCACTACATGTTTTTCTGTCATTCGGCTATCTCCGCGCTCTTTAGAATTAGTTTCTGGAAGATGCTGATCATGCATTCCTTTTCCTCTGCAGTAAGATTATGAAAAAATTCTGTGTCTTTTGTTTCAACAGCAGGGAGTGCTCTCTTAAGAATATCTGAACCCTTCATTGTTAAAATGGGATTTTTTGCTCTTCCATCAGAGGATTTTTCACGCATAATGAGTTCTTTTTGCTCAAGCCCTCTTATGATCTGAGAAACAGTGTTTGGATCAAGTCCCGCCATTTTACCAATGAGGGCTTGAGTCACACGATCTCCTTTTCTGGTTAACCACCCTAAAGTAGCAAGAATGACGAATTGCGGATGAGTCAGATTCATTGATTTAAGCATCATTTCAATCGATCCACGCCACGCTGTGCTAACATGCCATAAGAGAAAGCCAGGGCTACGATCTGGAGTGTCATGAACACTGATCTCTTTAAAATTGATGCTTTTCTTCATGATCAAACTCCCATTGCCTTTGAGATGATTTGAAAGTCTTCTTGCGAAATTTCAAAACAACCTCTTCTGAAAGGGAACCCCCATTTTTCCTTATCTTTTATGAAAGATAACTCATTCAACAGGGTTTGGATAGGAATCTCTCGGGATTTCACAAAAGACACATCACGCCGCCAAGGAATAAAGTCTTCACTCATAGCAAAAGGATAGGCATCCCCATCTTTAATTTTTCCTATTGCTGTGAAAGATTGGCAAGGCTCCTTCTGTCCAAATTTAATGGTGGGAGAATAATAGACAATCCAATCTCCTTCCTTCATCCGATTCAATGGACCAGCCTTTCCATGACAGACTTGAGCAAATCCCCCGAGTATTCCTCTCTGTACGTGCTCTTTAGAAGCAATCCCTATCCAATATCGCGTCATTACTTCTCCTCATGGAGTTTGTACACTCTGATTCTGTGTCCATCTGGATCGAGAACAACAAATGTGCGTCCGAAATCCATATCAGTTGGCTTCTGAGCAACAGTCACATGCTTTTTACCCCACTGCTCATACAAAGCATCTACATCTTCAGTTGGAAAGCATATTTCCAATGCACCAGCTGGGGCAACAACTTGAGGTTCTGCTGTGTATTTGGACCAAAGACCAAGCATCACGCCATTTTTGAGGGCGAACATAACAAATGTGGGTGATTCCTCAATCGGTTTGACCCCAAATATTTCTTGATAAAAGAGAGCGCTTTTTTGTGGATTTGAAACGAACAGAAGGACAAAACCTAAGCTGGGTGTAAACATATAATTTTTTCCTGGTTGAGCTATCAGGTTTAGATTATACGTATACGTATTAAATTCGTCTATCTATTTCTTTTTGAATCTAGGGTGAAGTGGTGACTGATGATCTTAAAACCATGGAACCTATCCCCAACATTTTTTCTCATGTTTTTAGTAAAAAACGAGTCATAATTTATTTCTTATCATGTTTATTTTCAGTATCTAATGGTTTTTAGGAGTTTCTGCCAGATTAGTTTCAATGTCTCACAAGACGCCATGTGTTTCTATAGGTTTATACAAAACAACAGGAGGAAACACAGATGTCCGACGATAAACCTAAAGACTTCATGGACGCAGCTCAGCTGATTAAGGATCCATGCTGCCCATTCACTAAACGCGCCCTGTATTGGCATATTTAGCGTGCAGGTGTTAATGGGTTAGCACCTGCACTTTATCGCGTGGGGAGGAAAGTTATTATTTCACGCCAGGGCTTCATTAATTGG
>JABDFJ010000086.1:0-81 GCA_013286645.1 Chlamydiota bacterium
TTCAGAAAGGGGAATGAGATAGACTTTGGGTCCAGCTTGCAAGCTTGGATTGGCAATATCGTTGATGGTGATATTGCAGTC
>JABDFJ010000086.1:91-6444 GCA_013286645.1 Chlamydiota bacterium
AGGTAATGTTCGCCTGCGGTTTGGAAGATAGGAGAAGGGAGTTTGTTCGATGTTTTGTCGGCTTGTTTTTCATCTTTGAAGTGTACGGGTTTGCCAGCAGCAACGCTAAAGCCGATGCTGCGCTCGGTGTTGTCTTTCTTGAGGGCAATGCGATAGTTTTTATTTTGTTTCGTGGCTTTGATGGTGACATTAAGATTGCGCAAGTGTTTTTCTTTGTTGTTATACAAGAACATCGCTACGGCTGGGAGCCATCCTGGGATCAGTTTATTCGTCGTTGTGGTTTGGGTAGTTGTGGGGATAGTTGGTTTGATGTCTGCTGAAATGAGTGTCTGGGGGGCTTCGGCTTGCGCGAGGATGTCTTGCGCCACTTCTGCCGTGGTTTCCACGACTTGTTCGAGGTGGTCGGTGGCTGGAATAGTGATTTCAGGGAGGAATTCCCCACTCGGGACAGTCGTGGCAAGCTCTCCGTTTAGTGCATGGTCGATGAGTTCTGTGGTGGCAGATGCGTTGTTAATGAGTTCACTGTCAGGGATGCCGGAGAAGAACACATCATTTTGGACTGGGGGGATGATTTCATTTACGGGGACATTGGGAACGAATTCCCCATTAGGGATTTCAGGGAAAAATACATCATCGTGTACGTTTGGGACGAAGCCCCCATCCGGCACGTTAGGCACGAAGCCACCATCTGGAACGTTAGGCACGAAGCCGCCGTCTGGGACATTAGGCACGAATTCTCCATCGAGGGCATCTGGAACAAACCTACCATCTGTAGGAATACAGGGGAAGTCGTCGTCAAAAGTGTGTGTGGCTATTCTGTTGATCGTGCTGTCGGTGTGGAAAAGGGACTGCTCTAGCAGTTTTTTAAGTTCTAAATCTACATGTTTAGACGGGCGTGGGCTAGCTAGGACGCTATCCAGAAAAGATTCTGAGCTAGGTATTCCCCAGTTGTCTGAGGAAGAATAGTAGCTGGATAAAATTTCCGTCATCAATGCATCCTATCTCTTTAGATTATGCCTTAGAGGCAGCTGGGGCAGTGGAATTAGGCGAGATTGGCACTTGGATGAGTGTTTTGGTCAAATTTCCATATTTATCAATGCCGTAAACAACTTTCTCTCTTGTTTCCATATTTTGCGGGTCGTTTTGATCATTTGTGGGGGTCGCATGTTGCCATTGGGTGATGGAATAGCAGACAGGCTTAACGAGTTTGGTGTAGGCTAACGTCATCAATTTAGGGATGGCGATGGCTGACAGGGCGACAGTATTGGCGATGAGTTGCGCTTTGGAGGCTTCGACTCCATTTTCTTCTAACACATCGGTAATCCCCACTTTAGCGAGGTAGCCGCCTGCAGCCCAGACGGCAGTGCTAAGGGATTCGAACATAGCTAAGCGGGTGAGTCTATTGCGCGTGTAAGTGGTGGTGTGTTCAAAGCTTACACTTTGGGAAGTGGAAGGTTGATAGCGGGTGGTTTCGCTGAATTTACCTTGCCATAACATGGAGAGATGGCGTTTGGCGTTGAGGCCATTTTTGATCGTTTGCTGCGCGCAATAAGAAATGAACAGGGTGGGTCCGATTAAGTCGCGTACTTTAAAGGCCTCGTCGTTGAGGATTTCGGAGGTGTTTTGCAATTCTGGCGCCACGCTAGTGACGATCAGTTGATCGGCGTGATTGATGGTAGCGCCAAGTTGGTGCGTGATTTTGGCCACATTGTGGTATAGGTTGATGTCGCGCAAGCCGATGCTGCGGACAATTTCATCGCAGAGGGAGGTGAATTGTTTTCCGCCCCAATAAGCCCAGCTACCGACAAATTCTGTGGAATATTTGGTGGAGTCATAAAGGTATTTTGGCCAAAGGGAGCGGATGGTGCAAAGGAGGGGAGTATCGGAAACTCCTGGGGCGCATTTGATGGCGGTTTTAGCTCCATGGAATGCATAATGTCCGGCTGTCTGGAGTGAAGGTAACACGGCTGCCATCTACAATATCCTTTAATTCAGTGTTTTAACACTAATAAAGAGGAGAGATTAAAATTATAATTTATAAAATTAATTATATTATTTTGCTTTATTAAAGTCAATGTTTTGTTCTGTTTGTTTTTATTCCTAATTTTTATCGGAATAAGTTCATGGGCATCCGGTTTTGTAGGCCTCAGCTTAAGGAGGCATTGCACATTCCCCTACCGGGGAATGAGCAACGCCCCCTTGGGCAAAGTCCTATAAAACGGGATGAACCATAGTATTTTCTTATATTGATTATGGTTAATTATTGTAAATAAAGCAGGTGTTAATTATTATCTTAGTTTAGTTTAATAAAACGAGATTTTTTTATGCATCCTACTAATAGACATATGGCTGGTTATCCTTATCAGTCTCCACATCAATCTCCTTTTCCAGCAAACATGGGTTTGATCCCCGTGCTTCCTCCATTGGGGCAGGTGCAACCTGTATTTCTAGGTTCAGCATTGTCTCCAGCACCCGCTGTATGGCCTGCTCTGCATGCCCCTGTATTAACAGTCTCGGTGACTGTGTCTTCGCAGTCTTATTCTCCCCAAATTCCCCCTCATCTAAATCCTCTCAACTATCCTCCATTTCCTCCTCCGGCATATGCCCCTCTTCCGCCACATCATCAACCAGGCTTGATGAGGGCACCACCGGCTCCGTTGACACCGTGGGTAACGACTTCTGCAGCACGCGAGCGGGTGCCGCCTGCGCCAAACACACAATGTAAAACAGACGTCATTCAAGGGCAGTATTGTGGTGTGGATTTTTTACAAAAGGGTGTGGGAGAATATTTGGTGGAAACAAAGGATCGACGCAGCTTTTGTGCGGCTGACTATCCTAAATGTAAAAAGATAGTGAGGTTAGAAGACGATAGCCTTACGATCGAAGCTTACTCATCGAGCCTTTTATCGCCTTTAGGGATTGGGAAAAAAAAGAGAGAAGGCGATGCCTTTTCAACGACCGTCGTCTCGAAATTGAGGGAAGGTTTTGTCTATGATGTGATTGGTCATGGCAAAGACATGTCTAGTTATGCATTTTATGATGGCAAGTGGAAAGAAGGCAAGCCCCATGGTCAAGGAAGGCTCACTTTTCTCGATGGTGGGAGTTGGGCACCGGTCAATGAAGGACTCGGCTGTTGGGATGAAGGTAAGATGTGTGGCTTATTTCGCGTAAGCAGAGGTAACGAAACAAAAGAAATATATTTTGTCGAGGGTGTGAGCTTGGAAGTGTAATCATGGTCCCAAGCAATTTGGTTTGAATTTTTTATGCGTTTAAATGCACAAGTGTATCCAATACCTCGGAGGTGGAAATACCTCTTAATTCTGGCTTAGCTTGCCAGCGTCGACATATTTTTGGAGTAAGTCCGTTGTTTCGGCTGAAGTAGGATCAAAAGACTCTTGATTGCTACCCGCCCGCTCTTTGAGCTGTGCCATGAAATTAGCGTAGTTTAAAGAGATCCCTGTTTGTTTGAAGATATCGAATTCTATCGCCAGCAGCTCTTCGGTTGAATAGGGCTCAAGGGCATATAAATCGATCATGGTTAAGGCCCACTGGTGGAAATCTGCCAGCGAGGGCTGGCTGCGCCCTTCACCTTTGATGAATTCGAGCTCAAAGACTCCTTTTTCCTGTAGATGTTTTAAGAGCTGTTTTGGGGTGGGAGTACTTCCTAAGGCTTCTGCTAAGGCCGTGGCCTCTTTTTCAAAAGCCGTTTCGACAGGCTGTCCGGTGTCCCAATCGGGAATATTTTGTACCTCAGAGAGATCATTGCCCTCTAGAGGGTGGTTGAGCACGTATGTTTCTAGTATACGCGCTCTATCCTCGAAGCACACGCCATCGAAGGCTTTGAAATACTCGATCAAGGCCTCATCGCCCTTGTTTTTGGCCGCTTCGAAGTGTGTCGTGAGAAATTGTTCGACGAACTCGAAGTATAATTTTTCGACAGCGGGGCTATTTTTTTCGGGGTGCCAGGCCATGCCGGTGATGCTCCCAAATTCGTGGTAGCGCTGGGTGTTGCCGGACTTTAGTAGTTGTAAAATTTTGTCTTTATTGGCGATAAGCAGACCAAAGCGTTGGATGCGGAGGTGGGCTTCTTCATATGGGGAGAGAAAATGGGCTTTTGAGACCCCAAAGATGCGAGCAGCGCCTTTCCAAAAGAAGGAGGGCTTCCATTTATTTTTGAGCACCATGGTAAACCAATCTTTGACGTTAGCCATGGGCACACCCATGAATGACTGGGTGTGCTCTTCGGTATTGATGGTAGGGTGTTTATGACCAAACGTCGGGGCTCCTCCAAGTTTATCCTTCAAGCGGTTTAGTGCCTCTAACACGTTTTTGTAGTGGTATTTTCCATCGGTAAGGCCGTCTACAGGTGACTGCTCTAGGGCTTGTGCAGTGGCTAGTTGCTTCATGTCTTTTAAATCCGCTACGGAAGCTTCTTTCGGGATAGGGCTTGGCTGTGTTGGTTGCTCTTGGATGGCATTGGTAAGGAATTTGAGGGTTTCCGATAGCTTATTTTCATAGGCTTGGTAGTCTTTGGTGGCGGCTGTTAGAATAGTGCCTTTGTCGACGAAAGAATCCAAAACTCCCGCCTCTTTGAGGAATGAAAAGACGTGATAGCGGCCAAGGCCTGCAGAATCTTGGGGGGTGAGGGTATTTTTGGCATCTAGCCACCAAGTGCCATGGATGCCAGACATGTGACCCACGCGCATTTGTGAGCGCATCATTTCGTAGGATGTTTTCTTAGCATATGATGAGAGCAATTTATCGGTCATTTGTTTATCGGTATAGGTATCTTCGGAGGCCCTTAAAACAAGGATTTTGCCTTTGACTTTGTTTAAGTGTTTGCTGACGCTGTAATTGGGCGAGGCGAGTGCCACTAAGCCGCGCATGATTGGTGTTAAAGCCCCCAGCACGATATCTTTGGCTTGGCTTTTTTCTTCAGGTTTGTAATGGAGGATGTCTTTAACAGTATCCATGACGGTGTTAAGGGATATGTCGCTAATTTCGGCATAGGTTTGATCGAGGATGAGGTTGATGTTAGGGTGGTTAGCGGCAAGATGGGCCGCTGTGCCGCCACTCAAACATAGGCCTTTGACGACAATCTGTTCATCGGATACCTGATGCGTTTGTTTTAGGTATTGGTAGACAGCTTCCATGTCTTCATAAGTGCCCACTTCGGAGGGCGTGCCGGTGCTTTCCCCTTGACCGCGATAGTTAAACAGCATGACATCCATGCCTTGCATGAGCAAAGCCAGCGCTTCTCTTTTGTACATTTCATAGATGCCGCTCGCGCCCATGCCTAAAATCATGGTGCCAGAACTCTTTGCTTTGACTTCGATAGCGCGTTCTTCAAATTCAATGTGGGTGGTGGGAGATTCTGTCAGGACAAAGCCTTGCTCACTGGTGGTGATCAATTTCTTAGTCAGGAGGGCTTGCAGTTCAAAATCAGGCAGGACGATGAGGCGGTTTCCCCAATGGACTTTTGCCCAGCCAGCCCCTTTATGCTTGGCCGTCAAATCAGTGAACATTTTTAACTAGTCTAAATCATCAAGAAATTGCGTGGTTGTCTCGCCTTGGGGGTGGATGACAAGTCCACAAATTTCCGAGGCGGCACTGCCAGGTGATGAGAGGCGCAATTTGACTGTAGCGGCGCCCGCTTCGATACATTTTTGTTGGAAATTGCGGGCGCTCATGTGCGTGCTATCGAGGAGGACGTGGTCTTTGGTCTCGATAGCCACGGCCGTGCCTCCGATATTAGCGAGGTGTTGACGCGTGGCGGCGGCTTTAGCTAGGTTGTTTTCATAGGTGCTGACGAATCTTTCAGTGTGGGTTAAAGCGGTTTTGGCGGCCTTGAGTTGGGCGCCAATTTTTGGGTTAAGGGGTTTTTTAGCTTGTTGTCGTTCGAGTTCTTTAATGGTGTCGGTGAGCGTCACGATTTTCTCTAAAGCGTTGTTAAAGCGCTGCCTTTGATTCCAGGTGTAATAGACCTCTTTGCGCATTTTATTGCGGATTAAAGCCAAGAAGAGATCTTTGAATTTTTCGAGTAGAAATTTGATTTTGTCACTCAAGGAGGCCGTGACTTTGAAGTGGGCTTTGCCGGCGCCGCTGAGCATAATTTTGGCAAAGAAGCCTTCCAGCTTGGAGGTATCTACGCTGGCATCGATTTGATGGAAGGAATTCAATTCTTTGATGATTGTTTGGATTCCTTGCAGATCGCTTTTTGTTACGTGGTGCACGGCGAAATATTTAACCAGTTCGTCGAAGGCAGCGTTGACACAATGGGTGATTTTGGCGTGCATGGCTTTAGCGTTGCCGCCGGCAGCTTGGATAGTTTGTTGTTCAACCACAAGGTGATG
>JABDFJ010000087.1 GCA_013286645.1 Chlamydiota bacterium
GACGATTGCAAAAGCGCCAAAAATCGATTAAACGGGAATTTTGCAATTACTTCTTTAGGTCCCTTTTTCTGAGAGAAATGGTCCTTTAATTCTTGATTTCGTACACGATAGAAATAGAGGCATCGATCTTCACATCACCGGGTTCGATCGAAGGCATAGCACCACCAGCCATCATCGCTTTGGCTACATAATTGCCATCGAGATGGTGCGCAGCCACGGTGGTGTGGTTGAGGTTAATCGAGATGACACGTCCAAGTTGCACGCCAGCAGTTAGTGCGATGGCTTGAGCATCTTCCATAGCATTGGTGGTGGCTGCTGCTAGAGCATCTTTCCAGTAGATGCGAGGATCGTGCAAGCTAAAGCTGATATTGCTTACACTGTTGGCTCCAGCTTTATTGGAAGCATCGATGAATTTCCCAGCCATGTCCATTTTGTCGGTATGGATGGTGAGGGCGTTGCTCACTTCATACCCATTGATTGTCGCTTTCCAATCTGCTGGAGGATTTTGTGGGTAAGGCGTGTAGGTGGGATGGATAGAGAAATGACCAGTCTCATATTCTTCGCGGGTGAGTCCGCTAGCTAATAAGCTATCAATGACAGCCTGCATCTTATTGCTATTTTCAGAGAGCGCCGTTTCGGCATCATCGGCGATAGTGACAACGCCAATTTTCATTTGCAATTCATCCGCCGGCTTGTGGATGGTGGCTTGAGCTGTTAGTGACAGTTTGGAAGCCTCGATCACAGGGTGACGGCACTTCTCTTTGGCTTGACAGGCGATAGACAGTGTCAGGGCAAGTAATAAAACAGAACGTGATAGGTATTTTTGCAACATTAATAGTACTCCTTAATTAGTTGAATCGCCAAACATTAGGCGTTGAGGGACGTTTTGGAAGGTTGCTTTTCCAGATTTACTGAAAGTGATCGTCCACAACCGATCGAAGGCATCGCCATTCCATCGGGCTGGAGCTTGGAGGGCACTGAAAGCACGGGAGATTTCGGGAATTAAGTCGTGCTCCCAGCATATGAGGACCATTTTGCCCTCATAGCTTGTATCAGCTTTAATTTCATCGACCATCTTTTTATAGCTGTCGCGCGCGTAAGTGTCTTTAGTTGTGAGTTTCAGTGCTTCTGCTAATGGTTTGACGGTTTCGATAGGGCGCTTAGAAGAATCTTCTTTAGGTGCCGCCATCGCATAGATGGCTACAGGGGTGCCAAAGGTAAGGACTTCTTTATTCTCTAAGAAGAAGGGCGCAAGAGCCGCGGCTCTTTCTTTGCCTTTGGTGGAAAGAGAATGGCCTTCTGGCGGCTTTTCGGCGTGGCGTATGATGATCACCTGTGCCGGCATGGCATGCATCGAGGTGGTGATATTGAGTGCCGCTAAAGCGAGCATGAGAAGATAATGTTTCATGACATTGACCTCGCGGTAAGTTTAGTTAAGTGTTATAGCGTATTAGCGAATTGTTGTACAAACTTCCGGCAAATTCTGTAGCAGTTCCCGCTAAAAAAACCGTGCCCTTGCCCTTGCCCGAAAATATGGGACTTTACAAAAAAAAATGTTGCTAAAGTGATTGCTTTTCCTTGAGAAAGTTTATTTACGGGAACTGCGGCAGATTCTGAATTTAGTTGCCATAATTTCAGTGATTTAGGAAGATGGCTTGGTTCAACTTTTATGCAAAACGGATCGTATGAATGTCATTGCAACTAGTCATATCACTGCGTTTGAAACGCCACAGCCCCTCCTCTCGCATTGTGTCAGACAAAAGCTGCAATCAGGGTGGAAATGGTGTGTACGTCTTTTAAATAAGCATACAGATTTAATTTCTAGTGTCGGAATTTTGTCTATCACCACTTGCTTGCTTGCCGCTAAGATTTTTAAGAGTATCCCTGTGCTTTTGCCGCGCATCGCCCGCGTGGTGTTTGATTATGGGGGGATTATTTGGCTCAATTTACAAGTGCGCGATTGTCTTAAGAGTTGCCGCGATTTGGGACGTGCCATAGAGGGGCGTGAGTTGAAAGCTGTGGTAGAAACAGCGGGAAAAGTCGTTGTCAAGGCATCGAGCATTCTATTGACATGTGTCACCTTTGCCGCTTCTGTGGTGGCCTTGGTCGGCTTTCCACAAGTAACAACGGCGATGTATTTGGCGATGCGTCCTATTGGCTTGACATCATTGGCAATGACAATTGCAGGCGATGTGAACGATTACTTTGTTAATGCAAAATTGTTAAAGAAGCTTGATGCGCTAGACGCACGTCCAGAAGCAAGTCTGCAAGTGACACAAGTGATGAATTGCTTTTTGGAAATCGTGTTGAGGCCAAAAGAAAAGTATGTACGTCAGCAATGGGTAGGCGAAGCGCGCTTGGCAGATCGCATCGTCAGGCAGCTCGATACCTTTACTTTAGAATCTTTTTGCGAAGGTCTCAAGAAGAAAAGGGAAAGCGCCGATCTGCACCAGGAAGCTTTGAAGGTTTTTGAGTCGGTGAAACAAAGCATGCGCAAGCAGCAAGTGCTGACAAAAGCAAATCTATCCTTGACGGCCTTAGGATATGTATCACTGGGCTTGAGTCGTGCTTTTCCAGATTCGTTGCTCGATATGTCATCGCGTTGGGGAATGTCGTTACTTTACACTTGTAAATTGATATGGCAAAAGACATTTCAAGCCAATGTGACTCAAGTTATCTAAAATATTTTTATTCCATGCTTTGTTGTTCATCCTTAAGTGTTTGATGATACTTATAATTTTTAAATAAAATTATAAGTATCGGGAAAAAGAGGACGTTTGGTAAGTTAACTTTTGGTTTGAAGTCAAAAAAAACATATCATGGAGGTTTTCTATGTCAAATGCGATTACTGCGACCCTATCATCGTCTTACCATAAAGTTGCGGATGGAGCAAGGCATGTAGAAGAAAGTGTTAGACATGGGGTGAGCTTAGTTGCTGGACGTACTGTTCAGTGGTATAACGGGACTTCAGTTGGTGGTGTATTTAAAACAGCCGCATGGGGTGCAGCGACAGCAGCCTTAGTAGCAGGTGGCATCACAGCAGCCATCAAATCAGTTTCTGCATTGGCATTTGCATTTTATAGCATTACAGCAGGTGCTGGTTTGGCTGTAAGTGTAGCATCATTGGGTATCTCTGTAGCTTTAGCTGCAGTGACTGTATTAGCTACTAAAGTTGCTTTGACAAGCTTAAATCACACTGTAGATAGCTATCATGTAACGCGCGCCTTGGCTGCGTTAGGCAAATAATTTAGATTCGTAGTTTCTCCTTCAAGTAGGCACGGAATGCTTTTGGTATTCCGTGTCTTTTTGTTTTAAATGTGTCTTGATTTTAACCACATCTTAGTCTACATAAAAGAGGTAATTTGTTCGGAACATCGTGAGGCTATATGCAATGGTTGCGACCGCTGAAAGCGGTGATATTTTATGTGTTGGTCGGTATCTTTGCTTTTGCAGAGGCTGAAGGGACTGTCCAGGGAGTATTGCAAAATATTTCGCGGCGCAGCATGGAATCTCAATCCGATTGCGTCCTTATTATGCATCAAGGGGAAGTGCTCGGTTCTTATGGCTATGCGACTCAATGTGAACCTGTCGACACACGCGCCATAACAAAGTCTGTGGTCAGCTTGGCCATTGGTTTGCTTCTTCAAGAAGGTAGAATCTGTTCCATTGATGATCCTGTCTATTATTTCTTTCCAGAGTGGCGTCAAGGGTTGAAACAGCAGATAACTGTGCGTCATCTGTTGATGCACACCTCAGGCTTAAATCCTATGCCTATGGCACAATGCAATCAATATCCTGATATTGTGCGTTTGGCATTAGCTGCTGATGTAAGCACTTGTCCTGGTGATTACTTTATGTTCAATGATAAAGCTGTGAATTTATTGGTCGGCATTATAGAGAAAGCTTCAGGCGTGGGTGTGCAGCAGTATTTAAAAGGCAATCTTTTCACACCGTTGGGAATATCTTCTGATAGTTGGTTATGCGATTCAGCCGGAAATAATTATGGGACATCATACTTAAGTCTGAATGCATTTGATTTGGCTAAATTAGGAGTGTTACTGGCAAATCAAGGGTGTTGGAATGGTCGACAACTTTTGTCTAGAGAGTGGGTGTGGGCATTGATGATGCCTAGTCAAGCATTTAACCCATTTTGTAGTTTGTTGTGGTGGGTGGAGTATGATTC
Source organism: Chlamydiota bacterium (assembly GCA_013286645.1). Taxonomy (GTDB): domain Bacteria; phylum Chlamydiota; class Chlamydiia; order Chlamydiales; family Parachlamydiaceae; genus JABDFJ01. The sequence continues at coordinate 4,184 of JABDFJ010000087.1, forward strand.
TTTAAGCGTTTTTTGGGATCTATCGTTACTGGAGCTTTATGCTCGCTCTAATATGCCGCAAAAATATTTGCAAGCGTTATCGGGACTGAATGGATTTGTTTTTACGCTCAATGGTCCGGTCTCTTATGCTAATTTCAAGCAGCAATGCATCTGTTTGCTTACCCCTTGTTTTGACAGCGCCCAGGATGTGGAAACATTTTTTTACTATGTGGAGAAGGGTGGATTACCCTTAGCTCGCTGGTGTGATGGAGCAATTAGAAGTATGTCAGCACAAGGTTTATTAGGGCAGCGGTTAATTGTCGTCCCGCAAGCAAATCTTGTGGTCGTGCGTTTATCTAGCCAGGGTGGTAATGGGATCTATCAAGACACCTTTGCTGATTTGGATGCTCTTGTTAGCCAATTGATCTATGAATTGGAGCTATCGCAGTGCGAGTGTGGCACGGTGGATAGTTGTTGGACTTATCCAGCCTGCTGTGAGAGAGGAAATGATCAGGAAATGTCGGCACCAATTTGTACTCATCCATCGACGCCTTATTCACATAGGGAATTGTATCAATTTAGGAGTCTTTTTGATTCACAAAAGTCAGGGTATTATCGTCCGGACCTACAAAATGTGGATAAAATAGAACATCTACCAGAGTCTAACGAACATACAGTGAAAAGTGTTTCCGGTAGAGCCGCTGAAAATGCCTCTACTGCTGTGCCAGAGTCGGCGAACAAGCAATCATCTGCAGCGAAGTCTTTCGATTTTGGCAGTACTTATGAAGGGGTGAAGTTGTTAGAGGGTAACGCTTCATCTGCTAAATTCGACACGAATGCATCAACAGTAGCACCTGCGGCCGCAGAAGATAATGCTTCACTGATGGCTCCTATTAAACCTGAGTCTAGTACACCTGTCACACCGATTAAAGTAGAAACAATGCCGCCGCCAAGTGTTCCTGATAAGCCAGTGGTTGAGCCTCCGGCTTCTTCGATGGAACGCTCGTATCAAAAGAAATCGGCTGCTACGTGGCGTTGTGGTGGTAAGACAGCAATCAGCCGCTCTGTAAGCTGTGTGCCGATACGATGAAGCGAACAGTCGTTGTTGTAGGTGGCGGAGCGGCCGGTTTCTTTGGGGCTATTGCATGCGCTCAAGCTAATCCTGAAGTGCGTGTGATCTTGCTGGAAAAGACGCGTCAGGTGCTGACCAAAGTCAAGATTTCTGGGGGTGGCCGTTGTAATGTCACACATGCTTGTTTCGATGCAGCTCAGCTGATCCAAAATTATCCACGCGGCGGCAAAGAATTGCGTGGTCCTTTTTCCCGTTTTCAACCGCGCGATACTATCCAATGGTTTGAGTCGCATGGCGTGATGTTGAAGACAGAGGGCGATGGCCGCATGTTTCCTGTGACGGACAAATCAGAGACGATCGTGTCTTGTCTGATGCAGCAAGCTAAAGCTCTTGGCGTTGAGATATGGTTGGAAAAGGGTGTTGTAGATTGTGAGAAAAACCAAGAGCAGTTTATGCTCACGCTGTCCGAGGGGCAGGCGTTGGCATGCGACGGGTTGTTGGTGGCTGCGGGGGGAACAGCTACCAAAGTACAGGCGTGGTTGCATAAACTTGGGCATACCATTGTTCCCTCGGTACCTTCGTTATTTACCTTTAATATCCCAAATTCACCCTTGCATGAGCTTTCGGGCATCTCAGTGCCTGCAGCAAGACTTTCTATTGCAGATACGCATTTGCAGCAAACCGGACCCTTATTAATCACCCATTGGGGATTTAGTGGACCAGCAGTTTTAAAGCTATCGGCATGGGGTGCGCGCATCTTACATGAGAAGCACTATCGAGCCACGTTGTATATTGACTGGTTGCCAGATTTGTCGGAGGCCGCTCTCAAGGAGTTGTTGATGAACTATCGCCAGACATATTCCAGTCGTTTGTTAGCGAGTGATTCTCCATGTAGCTTACCGAAAAATCTATGGAAGGCATTGTTGGAAATGGCTGGTGTGCCGCGCGATTTGCGTTGGGCGGCATTTTCTAAGCAACATCTGCAGCAGGTGATGCAGATATTGCAAGCTTGTTCTTTTCAGATTGATGGTAAAAGCACTTATAAAGATGAATTTGTCACGAGCGGACCACAACCAGTGAAATATCGCATTTATCGTGACAAAGCACTCA
>JABDFJ010000088.1 GCA_013286645.1 Chlamydiota bacterium
TTTGTGTGATGAATTCTGTTGTGTTTCCCGATGAAGTCTACAAAAAGCTGTCTCAGCTTGCAGATAAAGCCGTTAAGCATGCGGATGAAGAAGCAAAACAGCGTCACGAGAAAGAAACGGCTGAAACGATGCAAAGAAACTATGAACAGCAGATTGCACGTTTGACAGACAAGTATGAAAAGAAACTCTTAGGCATGCAAAAGAAATACACCACTGATGTCGAGACATTGAAAAAACAGGTGGCTAACTTGCAACGCAAGCTCAATGCATAGGCATGATTATGGCGACATTTCCCTTCGTAATTACTCCCCAAACTGATGATGAGCGGTTTATGTATGAAGCGCTTAAAGAGGCTTGGAAAGCTTTTCAAAAAGATGAGGTGCCTGTCGGTGCCGTGCTTGTGCACGATGGTAGAGTAATTGCAAGGGGTTATAATCAAGTCGAAATGCTCAACGATGCCACGGCCCATGCCGAGATGCTATGCATCACGGCAGGGGAGGTGGCCCTAGAATTGCAAATGGAAAAACATCTTGGACGGATCACTATCCCCTTTAGAATGGGTGTGCGCCGTGATCCCTATGGAAAATTCCCCGACCTCATCGAAGTCATTTTAGATACCAAGGTATAGAAACAAAGGGACCTAAAGGACCTAAACGACCTAAAGGACTAAGGGCATCGTCGTTTAGTCCTTTAGGTCGTTTTGGTCCTTTAGGTCCCTTTGGTGCTTACAGGGCAACGGCTCTTTTTGCACCCTTTTGTCTTTGCTGCTTGATTTATAAATCATGGCATGCTATAATTATGGATCATTAGTCGAGAAAATCAAAGATTAAACGCAGCCTCTCCAGGCAACAAAATACGGGGGATACGTCGAATGTCTCTAGATAAAGGCACAAAAGAAGAGATTACCAAAAAATTTCAGCTTCATGAAAAAGACACAGGGTCTGCAGACGTTCAAATTGCCATCCTAACAGAGCGCATTACAGAACTTACAGATCACCTTAAGCGTGCTCCCAAAGATCACGGGTCTAGGCTCTCTCTTTTAAAACTCGTCGGACAAAGACGCCGGCTGCTCGATTATCTGAATTCAACAGATACGAGCCGCTATCAGTCGCTCATCACTAAGCTAAAGCTTCGTCGATAAGAGCAAATAAGATGAAATTATACAAAGGCAGCTTCTAAAAAAGCTGCCTTTGTTGTTTATACCGACCGTCACTCAAAAGTTGGTATATAGACATGGAAATTGAGGTCACAATAGAAATCAGAAAACCCCCTTTAAACTTTATTGAAGCGCGTTTTCTGAATTCTATTTTCTCTCCTCAAGCCCAACTGCAAGCCCAAACAAACAGCAGTTCCCGCAAATAAACTTTCTCAAGGAAAAGCAATCACTTTAGCAACATTTTTTTTCGTAAAGTCCCGTATTTTCGGGCACGGGCACGGGCAAGGGCACGGGCACGGTTTTTTTTAGCGGGAATTGCTGCCAAACAAATTGTCTACATGCACAAAATGTTGCGGGCTGGTATAACATCAATTAGATCAAATCTATCAATCGATCCAAGCAAAGGGGCTTTTAACACAACCCCCTGGGCAACAACTTTTTAGGAGATAACACCTGTTATGAAACATACCATTACCACTACTGTGGGCAATCAAGAAATCATTTTCGAAACCGGACAAGTCGCGCGTCAAGCAAACGGATCAGTCGTCGTGCGTTGTGGCGAAACTATCGTCTTCAGCTCTGCCTGTGCTAAATCTGAAGCTGACGCTGATGCAGACTTCTTCCCCTTACGCGTCGACTACCAAGAGAACTTTTCCTCTATTGGAAAGACTTTGAGTGGCTTCATTAAGCGTCAAGGGCGTCCAAGCGAAAAAGAAGTCCTTACTAGCCGCCTGATCGACAGACCATTGCGTCCTATGTTCGAAGATGGCTATTTTAACGAAGTCCAAGTGCTTTCATATGTCTGGTCGTTCGATGGTATCCATTTACCAGAACCCCTCGCTATCTGTGCAGCCTCTGCAGCGTTGGCGATCTCAGACATCCCACTCATTAAGCCTATTGGAGCCGTACGCGTAGGCCTAGTCAATGGACAATTCATCCTCAACCCAACAGCAGAACAACTAAAAAGCTCGAAACTCGATCTGCTGATTGCCGGTTCCGATGATGCCGTCCTAATGATCGAAGGCTATTGCGATTTCCTCACCGAAGAACAGGTCGTCGAAGCGATTGCCTTAGGTCATGAAGGGATCAAACACATTTGCGCCGCTATCACCAAATGGCAAGCACAAATCGGTAAACCTAAACATCGTGCAACTTTGCAACTACTAGCACCAGAACTTCTGCAAGAAGTAGAAGCCCATGCTGCTAAGCTGTTAGACCCCGCTTTGCGTATTCCTGAAAAGCAAAAAAGGGAAGCTGCTCTTGGCGCCGTTAAAGAAACCGTGCACAAAGCCCTTTTGCCTGAAAATGAAAAAGATGGCAAATACACAGCTAAAGATATCGATGCTGCTCTGAAGCAAATCTCGTCGAAACATATGCGACGCATCATCGTCACCGAAAATCTGCGTAGCGATGGTAGAAACTCCACCACCATCCGCCCCATCAGCGTCGTCCAAAAGTTTCTTCCACGCACCCACGGTAGCTCTCTTTTCACACGCGGTGAAACACAGTCTTTGGCGATATGTACTCTCGGTGGCGAAAATATGGCCCAGCGCTTTGAAGACCTTCACGGCGAAAGCAGCCATCGCTTCTACCTACAATATTTCTTCCCTCCTTTCTCCGTGGGTGAAGTTGGCCGCATCGGCTCACCAGGCCGAAGAGAAGTGGGTCATGGCAAATTAGCTGAACGCGCTTTGATGGCTGCCTTGCCAAGCAAACAAGACTTCCCTTATGTCATCCGCCTCGAATCCAACATCACAGAATCGAACGGTTCTTCCTCTATGGCGAGTGTGTGCGGCGGCTGCCTAGCCATGATGGACGCTGGCGTCCCTATCAAACGTCCGGTGGCTGGTATTGCCATGGGCTTGGTCCTCGAAAAGGATCGCTACACGATCCTATCCGATATCCTTGGCATCGAAGACGCACTTGGCGATATGGACTTCAAAGTCACTGGCGATAAAGAAGGCATCACTGCTTTCCAAATGGACATCAAAGTCGAAGGCATCACCCTAGAAATTATGCGTGCGGCTTTGGCACAAGCCAAAGAAGGACGCCTCCATATTCTAAGCAAAATGTTGGAAGCATGTCCTAAATACAGTGAGCAGATGTCCAAATATGCTCCACGCATTGAAAACATCCAGATCAAGCCAAGCAAAATTGCTACGGTGATCGGTCCAGGTGGCAAGCAAATCCGCGCGATCATCGAAGCCACAGGTGTGCAGATCGATATCGATGACACCGGCCTCATCAGCATTGCTTCCTCTAACCTAGAAGGGATCGAGAAAGCTAAAGCCATCATCCATGGGTTGACAGCTGAAGTTGAAATTGGACATGTCTATGCTGGTAAAATCACATCGATTATGCCCTTTGGTGCTTTCGTTGAGATCCTGCCAGGTAAAGAAGGCCTATGCCACATCTCAGAATTCGATAAGATGCGCATAGAAAATCTGAACGATTACGCAAAAGTTGGCGATGCGATTAGCGTGAAAGTGCTCGACATCAACGAGCGTGGACAACTCAAGCTAAGCCGTAAGGTACTCCTTAGCTAAAAAGAAAGGCTAAAAAGAAAGGCGAAAGGCTAAAAAGAAAGGCTAAAAGCGAAAGGCTAAAGGCTAAAAAAAAGCAAAAAGACAAACAAAGTCTTCTAGTTTACAGCCTTAGCCTTTCGCCTTTTTTAGCCTTTAGCTTTTTTTAGCCTTTAGCTTTTTTTAGCCTTTCGCCTTTCGCCTTTTTTTAGCCTTTAGCCTTTAGCCTTTATTTTTTGCCTTTCGCCTTTTTTTTGCCTTTAGCTTTTAGCCTTTAAATTGCTGGATCCAAGCATCTGCTGACAAAGGCTTACCCGTTACGTGCGCGATTAACTCGCACCAGCGCATCCGATTGCCTGGAAAAAACAACTTTTGTTGCAAAAGGCTTCCAGCCTTTTGAGACGTCATTTCTTGTGACCCCACTTCTTTCTTTAGCGTTTCTTCTATCGCTGACGCAAACATTTTACCTAACAAATAGCTGAAATAATACACAGGAGCTAAGCCGATATGCACCTTAGCAGCCCAATCATTTTTGTTCTCACGCCCTTGAGGAGGTTGAATTTTCTGGTATTTATTCACAAGCTGCCACCACAAGCGATTTAGATCTTGCTTTGGGTTGCGATACAATTCTCTTTCAAAATAGGTCATCACTAACACCCAACGACTAAAGATCAACTGGCGCCGACGCAGCGACTGCTCTGCTTTCTTTCTTAAAGCTTCTTTGGTCGACGCATTGTCAAGAAGCACCCCAAGCGAGTTATAGCGATAAGCTTGACGCCCCGCCAATAAAGCCATGGCTTCCGTCGTAATCATATGTGGGGGCTCGCGCAATAGCCAAGGCAAATTCTCATCATAGCCTAACTCGTAAACAGCGTGACCGAGCTCATGCAATACGGTTTCAAGCCACTTGATCGACTGCTTCACATTATTTAGCGTACGCACATCACGTCCACGATCGATATTTACACAAAAGGCATGTTGATTTTTCCCTGTGCGCTCCAACATATCACTGCGGGCTAATATCTCAGTTACATCGATGTCCATTTGACGATAAAAATTCTCACTAGTCGCTGAAATATCTGTCCCATTCACCAATGTATCTAAATCAAGTGTATCTAGTGGATCGGACTGACCAAAGGGCTCACTCCACGCCCAAGGACCAAGCTCATGCCGCTCAACTCCGAAGCGTTGAGCTTGCACCTGTTCAATAGTAGCCAAAGTGGCGGCATATGATGATTCTGAACGCGCTGCCAAATCCTCTAAAGTGGAAAACAGCCAGCTCTCATCAACTTCTTGCAAATCCAGTTGCATCTTAAAATAATCGCTATAACCTAAAGCTTGCGCCCCCTTATTGCGCAGAGTAACGACATCTAGAATTTGCGCTGCCCATACATCTCCGATGTTTTTTGATGCTTCCCAAGCCTTTTTACGTAGATGTGGAACACTTTCTTTCTTTAGAATGTCGAGGATGTCATTCTCTGATAACGCATGCCCATCACATTCTGGCCGGAAGCTAGCATAACATTGGGCCAGCGCAGCTTCTTTGCAAGCGAGTTCTTCGACCAGGTGCTTAGGAATCTGATTTTGTTTAAAAGCGCGAATCAACACGTTCAATTGGCGTTTTAAAATAGGATCGCGCAAAGCTTGATCATTGTCCCATGTCAGCAACTTTTGATAAACCATGGGATCATGGAAAAGCAGCCGATACTCGATGTCCAATTCAGCTTTAATATCTGCAGCATCCGCCGCCCCTGTCGTCTCCAACAGCCAAGAGGCTTTATGCAGCAGCCGCGATTTGCGCGCTGCTTCAGGCACAAAAGTCTTCAAAAAAACTTCAAAAGGGTGATCATTATTCTTCATGCTTTACAATTGCCTCTCCTAATCAAAAATACGCTCAAATAAAATAAGGGGGTATTTACAACACTAAAACATACCTTATAAGCATAGCCAAATACGATGATAGGCATCACGACGGACCAAGGCAATCCCATCCCCCAATACAAGAAAAACACATCGACCACGACGGTATCAACAATTTGTGCTAGACAAGTCGAGCCATTGTTGCGCAGCCACAACCAACGCATTCCAGTCCAGCGCTTGATGAGAGCATACAATTCAATATCCACCACCTGAGCGATTAGATAAGCTGCCAATGAGGCCATAATACGCAGACTACTTAATCCTAATACCATGTGAAAGGCATGCCCCATCTCTAGATCAGGTGTCGGCATCATCAAAGCGATCTCGATAATTCCTAAGCTTAGCAAGTTCATGCCTAGGGCAATGAAGACGATTAATTTGGCTTTAGGGGCTCCATAAATTTCTGTGACAAGATCGCTCAACAAAAATGTAATCGGGTAAATAAAACCACCAGCAGGAATGCTGAAATCCTTAACAAAAGGCATTTCCACCATCTTTGCCGAAATGATATTGGATGTGACCACAATCACACAAAAAGCCGCGCACAATATCTGATAGAGAACATCCAATGCTCTTGAACTGATCAT
>JABDFJ010000089.1 GCA_013286645.1 Chlamydiota bacterium
CTGATCGCTATTTAATCCTCTTCAATGCGTTGGAAGAGCTGATCGAACGCTATCGTCCCCATGTGTTGTCTGTGGAGACGCAATTCATGCAAAAAAATGTGCAAAGTGCCATCAAACTAGGGATGGCCAGAGGGATTGCCATCATTGCTGCTAAACGGAAAGGCATGGCGGTCTATGAGTATGCTCCGACAAAGGCAAAAAGTGCCGTTGTGGGAAATGGTAAAGCCAGCAAGCAGCAAGTGCAGGGGATGGTGAAATTGCTTTTGAATTTGACAGAGGTGCCTCAACCTGAAGATGCGGCTGACGCTCTTGCTTTGGCCATTTGTCATGCGCATTCGATGCGCTTTCGTGAGATTAGCGATTGTGAAGTCTAGGTTGACTTTGCACATGTAAATAACCACAGAGCCAGTGAGCTCAGTGAGAATAATGAGATATGGAGAGGATTACTTGCGTAAGCCTCTCAATAATAGGAAGGAATTAAGAGATGTTTGCGTATATTAAAGGTGTGTTGGCACAGGCCACAACAGGAAATGTGATTGTAGAGACTGGTGGAATTGGCTATAAAATTCATATTCCTGTGAGTGCTTTTGGGCGCATGCCTCAGATTGGCCATGACGTCACTTTACATACCTCCTTTGTTGTGCGAGAGCAAGCACAGACCCTCTTTGGTTTCTTTACGACGCAGGAGCGCGACTTCTTTGAGGCTTTGATAGGAGTGACGGGTATTGGCCCCAAGATAGCTTTAGCTTTGATAGGACATTTGTCGTTGCTTGATCTTCAAAGGGCTATCTCACAAGAAGATGCTGCTACCTTATGCCGTGTGCCGGGCATTGGCAAAAAAGGGGCGGAGCGACTGATTGTAGAGATGCGCGATAAAGTTGCTTCGACGGCGCTGTTTCCGAATGATATGGCAGTTCATGGACATGCCGATGTGCGGGAACAAACTGTTAATGATGCGATGAGCGCTTTGATTAACTTAGGTTATACTCAGATGACGGCGCAGACAGCTATCAAGAAGACCTTAAAAGATATTCCAGAGGGGATTGATGTCTCGGCCTTAATCGCTGGAGCTTTGAAGAACGTTTAGGGTTTGTGAAATACCATGAGGGTGTTTTTAAACCAAGGGAACGAAGCCGCCAATCTTAATTTATGTTCGGCATACTCATCGTGTTCATAGCCGAAAGCTTCCATCTGTTCGATGATGTAGTCGTTACTTTGTTCATTCACATGGCCAACGCCGCCTTGTCCCACGATTGCCCAGCTGATGACCACGCCTTTGGCATTATGTTTGTGGATGTTTTCTAGAAATGTTTTTTCATACTCTTGTGGGATATTATCACCCACTTCTAAGCTAAGCACCCAGTCGTAGGTTTTCCCTAAATCTAAGGGTTGGCTTAGATCCGCAATTTTTGCCACGCCATCAGAAATGAAGAAGGTGTCAGGATTGCCATCATACCCATCACATTCGATATTGTTATGTTGTAGGATGCGTATATAATCTCCTGTGCCGCATCCAAAATCCACGACGCTTTCAGCGTCTTCGGCGAGGAAAAAATCGACCAAGGCATCAGCCAGAGGATAGTCATTTTTATGATAGTGGCGGAATTCTTCGCCAATCCAAAAGCCATGTTCATGGATGGAAGCTTCGGCAGACAGAGGAGAATGGGAAACGATGAGTAGCAGTCCTAGTAGTGTAAAGAGGGAATATTGTAGCATGGTAGTGTCCGTCATGTTGTAAAAGCAAGAAAATACCCAAAATACGTGTTTTAGTACAGCTATCTTAAAAAAACTTGTGGGCTAGCAAATTGGACATGGACGCATTGGACGAACTGGACTACCTGGACGAATTGGACGCATTGGAAAGAGCCGTCCAATTCGTCCAAGTAGTCCAGTTAGTCCAGTTCGTCCAATGCGTCCATGTCCAGAGTAATAGGGAGCAGAATTTTAGGAGAGAGTTTCATGCACGATGCCAGGCACAAGCAACACCCCATCAGAGGTGCTGGTGACAAGTCCTGTTTCTAATAAGGCTTGTTGTAGCGCGTGGTCTACTTTTAAAGTCACCGAATGTTGGGGTGCAGCTTTTGACTCTTTAAGGAGGCGTTCTAAGTGCTGCATGGCATCAGGGCTGATTTTTTTGGCGACTTTTACATTTTTTTCGACGTGCTGTTTGGCTGAGGCGATAAACTCCTTGGCTGTGGGGTGATAGGGAGGGCCGACTTCGTGGCTGGCGGCTTGCTGAGCATGCTGCAAAAAGGGAAGATATGCAGCCGGTAAGCCGGCGGTATAATCGGTGATGTTTTCGGCTTCTGAATGTTTTGCAATGCCCATGCCCATCAGAATTTGCAGTTGGTTTTCTAAGGATAGAAATTCGGTCCTTACGACGTCAGCCTCGGTTTCGATACAATGGGTAGTTTTTAAGATGTCGACAAACTGGGGTGTATTTAGTCCTGTTTCATGCATGATCAGCAGGATTTTTTTTCCTTGGGCCGTAAGATCTTTGGCCAGCTCTACAGTTAACGCGGCACTTTGCGCGCCGGCTGCGCTTAGTTGGCTAGCTCCATCTAAATCGAATTCATCGAGGAGAATGACCTCATCGGGCAAGGCCAGGAGTTTTTGTTTAATCTCTTGATAATGGTTTTTTAACCATTCCGTTTCCTCTGTTTTAAGGGCGTAGTATCCCTGGCGCCATAGTAGATCTTGGTCCTTTTGACTGGTGATGTGATTTTGCTTAACATAGGCATCAAAGAATTGTTGTTTCAAGTCGAATACGCTATGTTTTCCTATCGCGATGCCCACTTGTTCTGATTTTCCAGATCCGGGAGCCCCGACGACAATAGCCACCTGTGCCTTGGCTAGCTTGTGTTTAATTTTGGCTACAACGGGCAATTTTTCGGCTATTTGATACGCTCTAGGCATTTCAAACGGCGAGGTGGGTTGATGGGTTGCACTTAAGGTTGGTTTAGCAGCAAAGTCCACGCGTCTTGCAGTTGAATTAGGGGTTAATGCAGAAGCTTGAAAGGAAATGGGATGAGATGGTGAGTGATTTTGGAGGGTTTTGAATATAGTTGAAGTTGCGGCAAGGCGATTTTGTGAGGTATGGCACCATGCTTTATGTCCAATTCCCTTGCCCTGTGCTGTGGTTAGATATCTGGCGCTCGTAGTAAAACCGGCGGTTCCCGCGCCTACTATTCTGCCGAGACTCATAGAGAGATCCTTTTATATTATGTAATTTTATTATAAACTTAATTTTATTTAATGAGGTGTGGTTTTCTTTTATTTTTTTATTATAATAATTGTTTGATATAATAAAAATGTGTGAACTGAAAAACTTATAGCAAGAGGTGATCCAACTTTGCAGAGTTAATTGTAAATTATCTTGTATTTACTTTTTAATGCTCTTTGGATAAGACGGAGAAAGGAGTAAAAAATGATACGCAAACTCAAAACAGGGATGTATCGCATTTATTCGCGATCCATAAATCCTAAAACAGGCAAACGCAAAAATCTTGGGACTTTTGAAACACGCGAAGAAGCTGTTAAGCATGAAAAAGAGATCCAGTATTTTAAGAGACGCGGTTGAAGGTTGAAGTCATGTGGAGTTTTTTATTAAATACCGTAGTAGGAGGTTTTTATGGTAACGTCGAAAGCAAAGCACGCTGGGCATGGGCATCAGCAAGTTTTTGGTGTGCTCAACGATTTTTTACATCATTTCCAGCAGTGGTGCAACCAGCCTAAGGCGCCATTAGCGGCGGAACTTGAAAAATTTCTAGCCCATAACTTTCATTTGAGCAGCAATAACAAAACACTTTGCAAAAGTTTAACGGATTATGTGCAAAGAATTCATCATTTGCGCAAAGAATATGCGCATTTTGAAGTTATTGGTCCGCTGGCGGAGCCTTTGGTTTGTGAGGATAATAAGATTGTTATCAATTATGAGCTTGCTTTACGCACACACCAAGGGCAAAAAAGACGCTTTTGTATCATGGCGATAGCTTCGTATGTCGATAACAAATTTGTGAGTTGGCAGCAGGTGACCCATAATTACGATGCAGAGCATACAAATCTCATCAATGAATGAGATTAAGGGACTTAAAGGACCTAAAGGACCAAAACGACCTAAAGGACTAAAGGACATTTGCGTTAGTCCTTTAGGTCGTTTTGGTCCTTTAGGTCCTTTTTTCATGGCTTCATTACAATTAGCAGGAATGATTATGATTGCGGATGAAATGACTGTACAGCAGCTTATGGGGAAATATCACGCCTTATTCTTTCTTTTTCCGTTGGGATTTTTTTGTGCAGCGTTGGTGATGGACATCTTGCATTATTTTGGTAAAAGGTGGGTATTTGTCATTGGGCATGGGTTGGTCATTGCAGGGGTGGTGATGTGTGTGCCTACCATTTTGACAGGGATGTTAGCAGCGCAAAATTATGATCTGCAGGATTTAATTGTTGCTAAGCATCGCACGTTGGGGTATTCGACAGGTATTTGTGGTTCCTTATATGCAGGGTTGCGCATTTCGGCGATGTGTTGGAAGTTGCCTTTGTCGCCCACGGTTTATATCTATCTAAGCGTTTTGTTAGTGGCTTTGGTGTTTTGGACAAGTGATTATGGTGCTTTATTGGTTACCAATATAAGTGCATGATCCCATCGCACACGATCCCATGCCCTTGCAGGGTGATTCGTTCATCACTGGGATGTACTCTTTTTGCCGGGGCAATTTGATGTAAGATGAGTCCTTGATGGAGGGCTAATTTTCCCAATTCATATTTGAAGAAATTGATCCCTCGAGTGGTTTGAAGAGCCTCTAGATCTGGCAGAGAAAGCGTTTGTGATTCTTCATAGGTGATGGGCCAATAGAACATCCCGGCTTTGGATTGGGGTAAGGCGACGGCACACGTAAAGCTAACGAGTTGTTTAGTGTTGATCTGTGTAGTGTTCCATTTGAGTAGTTTATATTGTAGATCGAAGTGTGGTGTGGCTAAGGGTATTTTAAAGGCTTTGTGTGCCAAGAAAATGTGGAAGCCGGGTAAGGCATAGTTTTCGGTAAAACAAACAGGCATTTGCAAGATGTCTGTCAGGTGGGTGATGAGGCGTTCGTAGAGCCACGAAAAATGGGTGTTTAAAAGGGTGTTGAAGCGTTTAGCTTCTTGCAGATAGATCTCTTTATCGGCTGTCATCGCATCTTTATAGCTAGCCACGCCAAGGGTATAAAAGGGTAACATACCCGTGGCGCGGTTGACCCAATGGTTTCTTAGCTGATGGACAGCATCTCTAGCTTTTGCAACTTCTTCAGTAGATAAGAAGTTGTGCTGGCTGAGCATTGGGTGCAAATGATGTGACATAGTGCTCTATTTGTCGAAGCTCTGGCCTAGGAAGAGTTGTTTGATGGCGATGGCGAAAGCTGCTCCGAGAAAAATGGCAGGAGCTGAGATCAAAAGAGCAATCACAATACCCAAGATGATCAGATTTTTGGGAATTGCTCCCATTTCCATGGCCTTTTTCCAATTGAGCACATATTCCACAATCTGCTGGCTGAAGTAAATGCCAGTGATCAATCCGACGAGGAAGCCACCGTAAAAAGGTTGGAAGAAAAGTAAAATGATACCTAGTACGAGTAAGACATAAGTGATTGTTTCGCGCGCATGGTTTTTAACATAACCGCTGAGAGTGCGATCATCATTAGGATCTTCTGGTGTAATCATAGGATCTCCTTATTGCAGAGGGTGCTTAATGATTAAGCAAGGTTTTTACATTTCCCTCTATTACAGTTATACAACGATTGATGTAGTTGTGCAATAATTTTTTTAATTTTTAATTAATTTGCTAAATAAAATGGACTACATGGACTGAATGGACGGAGTGGACAGCTTTCTTGTCCACTTTTAGTCCATAAAGTCCACTCAGTCCACGTAGTCTATTCAGTCCATTTCCTTAAGTTGAAGCCATTGAGTGAAGATGAAGTTATTTTTTTTAATTTCGCATTTATTGTTTATTATTTTAATATCATTTTTATTTATTTATTGCTATAATGGTTTGCTTTTACATATTACTTATTTTAAATAAGTGTTTTTTGGAGATTTGCATGAGTAGT
>JABDFJ010000090.1 GCA_013286645.1 Chlamydiota bacterium
TCTTAGACATTGAGGATGACACATGACGACAATTTTAGCCGATAGATTTAACGCAATCCGCTTTGTATTATCTATATGCTTAGGCCTGGCCTTAAGTGGCTGTATTCCTCTAATCTTATTGGGCGACAGAGAATACAACGTAAGCGATCAGCCTAAATTTGCGCCGTTGTTTAATAAGGTGTATGCCTTTCGAAAAGATGTCTTTATCTATAAAAATAGGGATCGAAGCGATCCACAAGTGGTGTATATTGGTACGCCTGGAATAACTACTAATTTACCCTACTCAGTAGTTGAGTATGAACGCGATCCCGCAAATTGGCAGTTAACCGACACCTGGGCCCAAAGGGGAAACGGCGGTGATACCAACTATGCTAAATCGGATATTTTAGATATTATTCGCGCTGACACACTATTTACGGTGGAACGCGCCGTGCACATCATTTCGGCCTCAGGCTATGAATATGACACCATTTATCTCAAACTAGTGGGTTACGATGCTTGTGGTTATAAGGTTCAAGCAAATCAAATCTTGAATAAGTGGGGGGATGAGGTTTGCTCATTAAAGTATGAGTGGGTCTATCAGGTGGAACCATAGTTCGTCCAGGTGAGACGATTGCAAAAACAAAATGGCGCTCTAGAACCGAATCCGCTGTAAAAAAAAAATTGGCAATGATTAGCGGATTTCCGATATTCGCCAGCAAAAGTGTGTTCAAGCCAGCATCGCTCAGGATGTTGCCCTGAGGCTTGATGCGCTCAGTGTTTTACCCCTGAAAGGGGTAACGGCTTGTAGCCCAGGGTGAGCGCAGCGTAACCCTGGGTGATTTACAATAAATATTGTACCCCTGAAAGGGGTACGGGCAATTTTGAGTCAAATGTATCGTGATCATGCAATATGTTGTTGCCAAAAGGGCCCGCACCCCTTTCAGGGGTGCAATATTATATTTACATATACCCAGGGTTATGCTGCGCTTACCCTGGGCTATAAGCCGTCACCCCTTTCAGGGGTGCAATATTATATTTACATATACCCAGGGTTACGCTGCGCTTACCCTGGGCTACAAGCCGTTACCCCTTTCAGGGGTAAAAAGCTACCGACAAGGATGAGTTCGTCCATTTTGATGGTTCAGGCGCAGCGTTTCCACGCCGTGTAAGCGAAATAGGTATTCCAAAAGAGATACAAGGACAACAGCCAGAGCGGTTCCAATGGGGTTTTGCCCGGAACTCTAGCTTGAGAAACCATGCTTGGTCTGTTTTCAAGACGCATCACATTAAAGGCAAATTCCCCTTGTTGAGCTTGCTGCTCGAAAAGCATTGGATCAGTAGAAGGTGTTTGTTGTGCCCACGCATCCACTAAATAAAGCTTCCACGCCTCTTGTAACTGGCTTTGCTGTTCAAAAATATTGGCACTTAAAGGCTGTTTTAAATAATCATCGACCAAGACTTGTTCCGTAGGATAAAGATGGACCTCACCTTGCGGGGGCGGTGTGCCTTGCCACCGACTATCAAAAGCATATAAAGCCGCTAATAGTGGCAGCAACCACACCGCTTGGGCAGCACCCTCGACACGCTTGAGTAGCATGATAGCAATAACTGCAGAAAATACCAACCAAGCGAGTTCAAAAGGAGGAATTTCCATGATTAAAATATGCACGGAACGGGTGAATTTATCTAAGAAAGTGCGCTGCAGCTGCACCTCTAAGGCCGCATAGTTGGCTAACAGTGCTAGCTTCTGTTTTTCAGGCAGCTGCCTAAAATCAGCGGCATTATGCGCCAAGCGCGTTTGTTTGTCGGTGGGAAGATCTGGTTGGGCGGGGATGCCGAGTACATCTTGGTAAAGCAGAAGTTGTGATTTTAGCGTAAATAGTTCACTAGTAAATGGTTGCGCTGCGTTCCACAGAAAGATACTAAAGACCAAGCACAGCTGTATGATGGCACATACGCGCGCTGCGGTGGGGATGAACGTCCCCGGAGGAAAGGTTTTTTTTGATCCGTTTTTTGAACATAAGAAAGGCAGCATAAGGCAAGATTCATAAGTTCTGCAAAAGAAATCTTTTTGGCACCGTTCCATGCTTGCTAAATTTGTGGCAATCTTTCAGAATGTAAAAATAAAGTTGAAACCATTTCACAAACGAGGAGCCTTTCTTATGTCACAACAATACAAACTACCAGATATGCCTTATGATTTTAATGCATTAGAACCTGTGATCAATGCTGAAATCATGCAGCTCCATTACAGCAAACACCACGCCACCTATGTGACAAACCTCAATAAAGCCCTAGAGCAGTTAGCTGATGCCGAGCACAAACTAGACATCGCCGCTCAGATCGGCTTGCAGTCGGCCATAAAATTTAATGGCGGAGGGCACGTCAACCACTCCATTTTTTGGACCAATCTGGCACCTGTGAGCAAAGGTGGCGGCACACCGCCTGAAGGCGCACTCGCTAAAGCCATCGATCATGATTTTGGGTCTTTAGACAAATTCATCGAACAACTGAGTGCTAAAGCTGTGGCCATCCAAGGTTCTGGTTGGGGCTGGCTCGGCTTTAATAAAGCCAAAGGACATTTAGAAATTGCCACCTGCGATAACCAAGATCCTCTCGTTACCAAAGGACTCATTCCATTGCTAGGCATTGACGTCTGGGAGCACGCTTACTACTTACAATATAAGAATGTACGCGCCGAGTATGTCAAAGCTATCTGGAAAATCATCAACTGGAAAAATGTAGCCGAACGTTACGAAGCTGCCAAAAAATAAGCTCTTTATCTTTATAGCTCGGTGTTTTACAATAGCTTGTTTCTGAAAGACTAATGATTAATTAAGGAATGAAATAACGATGGGATTGTTTTCGCGTGATAAACCCAAAATTAAAGTACAAACCTCAAAAAAAGATGGTTTTAGTGGCTGGCTCAAGTGTACGCACTGTAATGAGCTGATCCACACTAAAGAGCTTGAGCAAAACACCAATTGCTGTCCGAAATGCAACTACCATTACCGCCTTTCTGTCGATGAACGAATCAAAAGCCTCACTGACGAGGACTCCTTTCAGGAGATGTTCACCGATTTAGAGGCGGTCGATACCCTAAAATTCGTGGATACCGAGCCTTATGAAGAGCGCCTTCGCGCAGCCAAAGAAAAGTCGGGACGCGATGAAGCGGCTATTGTCGGTGTGTGCAAGATTAGTGGACAGGCTGTCGCTTTAGGGCTGCTGGACTTTAGTTTTATGGGCGGCTCCATGGGATGTGTCGTGGGAGAGCGTTTGACGAGCCTCATTGAACATGCCATCCACGCCAAACTACCATTGATCCTCATCTCCACCTCTGGTGGAGCTCGGATGCAAGAGTCTATTTTATCCCTGATGCAGATGGCGAAAACCTCAGCCGCCTTGGCAAAGCTACAAGATGCGCGTCTACCATATATCTCTGTGCTGACCAATCCAACGACAGGGGGAGTAACAGCATCTTTTGCTTCGCTGGGTGATGTGATCATAGCCGAACCCAACGCCTTAATTTGCTTCGCCGGACCCCGCGTGATCGAACAAACGATCGGACATCAATTGCCGCCAGGAGCACAAAAGTCTGAATTTCTCTTGAAACACGGCATGATAGATTGTATTGTCAATCGACATGAACTAAAGACGAAACTCAGCGACATCCTTGCATTTTTCACATTCGAAAATGAAGGTGATGAAAACGGCGGTTTGGCACGCGATGCCTCTAAGGTGCGCGTAAAGAAAAATCAAGCCCTACGCAGCCCTTCTTAAAGGTATTTTTATGAGCGACCACAGTCACGAAAAAGTTGAAGTGCCCTTGCTTGCAGAAGAAGGGGTTGAATTGCCACATTATGCTTCAGTAGGGGCTTCTGGGGCTGATGTAAAGGCTTTTATTAAAGAGAATATCGTCATTCCTTCTGGGGGTTCGCGCCTGATTCCCACAGGCATACGCTTTGCGATCCCCGTTGGGTATGAAATTCAAGTGCGTCCACGCAGTGGATTGGCACTTAAGCACCAAATCAGCGTGCTTAATACTCCAGGCACGATCGATGCCGATTACCGCGGTGAATTGGGCGTTATTTTGATCAATTTTGGCAAAGAAGATTTTGTCGTCACGCCTAAAATGCGCATCGCACAGCTGATTTTGGCACCTGTAGTGCAAGCCAACTTCGTCTCTGTGTACGAACTAACAGACACCTTACGCGGCTCTGGCGGCTTTGGTCATACAGGCGTGAATTAATCAATAAGTGATGTCTATGATAAAAATATCCAACTATTTGGATCCCAGCTTAGTCGCATTTTTAGATGTGCACACCCGCGATGAAGCGATTCGTGGCATGGTGGAGTTCATCGATAAAACTGGGCGGTTACATGACAAAGAGGCTTTCTATAACGCCATCATCGAAAGAGAGAAAATCGTTTCCACAGGTGTTGGCATGGGTGCCGCCATTCCGCACGCCAAGCTCGCTTCCTATGATGACTTTTTCATTGCTATTGGAGTCTTGCGCCACAGTATCGATTGGAATGCCTTAGACGGCTCTTCTGTACGCGTGATCTTTTTGATTGGCGGCCCGGATGATAAACAGACCGAATACTTGCAAATTTTATCGAATTTGACACTTGCCATTAAAGATGAAAATATCAGAAAAAGAATGTTAACTCTGAATTCTCCAGAGGATATGATAGAGCTATTCAAACCTAAGCCAGAATAAGCCAGTTTGCTGGCTGCTGAATTTCATGAGGCGTTTTATGGATCTAAAAATTAAAGATGTCGCAGAATTGCTTAATGTCTCCGAAACAACCATCCGCCGCTGGCTAGGTGATGGGAAAATTCCTGCGTATCGCTTGAACCATCAATATCGCTTCAATCGCCTAGAAATTGAAGATTGGGTCATGAGCCATAAGCTTGGAAAAGCCACCAATGGCGCCATCCCTTTCCATGACATCACCAAAATCCCCGTTGATGATCAGGATGGCCTTCCATCCTCTTCTGCAGGGGGAAGTAAGCAGTTTAGCTTGTATCGCGCCATTCATAAAGGAGGCGTGCTCTATCAAGTTCCAGGCAAAACAAAAGAAGAGCTCATACGCAATACAGTAAAATTAATCGATGGCGATTTAAACCTCGATGTCGACGTTGTTAGCGATTTGTTACTGGAAAGGGAATCGCTCCAGTCAACAGGTTTAAACAACGGCATTGCCATCCCTCACACCAGAGATTTTCTCTTAAATGCCCATTTCGATATGGTGACGGTGGTATTTCCTGAACACCCGCTTGAATACGGCGCCCTCGATGGTAAGCCCGTGCACATGCTATTTTTCTTGTTTGCTAGCGATGGTAAAAACCACCTCCATTTGTTAGCCAAAATTGCACATTTGAGCAGTCAGCCTGAAATGTTGACATTTCTACAGTCCAAGCCCACCAAAGAAAAAC
>JABDFJ010000091.1:0-4048 GCA_013286645.1 Chlamydiota bacterium
CGCATACTGGTTGCGTTTCGCAGTATCCGACGTTGCCACTCAATGCAGCTAGGAAGGCGACGCCGACCACCGCAACAACAGCGCAAGCAGCTAAGGAAGCGCATGCCTCACCACCAGAAATATGCGTGGCAGTCATTGGACGATGATAAACAGGTTGGCTATAGCTGTAGTAGGAAGGTCCCCATCCACCAAACCATGTTGAGGTGGCTGGTCTTACTGTGCGTCCACAAAAGCCCCTACCACTGCTAGCGCTTGTACGTGAGTGTGGGGTCCAGAAAGAGGTGTTTCTAGCTGGTTGGATCCAGCTGCCGCTGATTTGTTCTCTTGTTACTACCATCTTGTGTTTTCCTTATTTAATGGGTTTATTATTTTATAAGGCAAATATACCCTTTGTAAGTGAAGATTTTGTTAAGAGAATATAAATTTTTGATGGGATAACTTCATTTATCTTTTTGCAGCAACATTTTTTTCGTAAAGTCCCATATTTTCGGGCACGGGCACGGGCACGGGCAAGGGCACGGGTTTTTGTAGTGGGATAGGTTCTTTTTTTTTGCTCTCTAAATTAACGGGGCTTTGGTATAATCACCTATTTGCGTGAATCGCTACAATTCACGCGTGATGTGACAAAATTCTTTGATCAAACCTTTATAAGTTTTAAGGAAATATTATGATTATCGTTGAAGTTGCCGGCCATTTAGGCCGTGATCCTGAGACCCGTTTCACTCCATCGGGACAAAAAGTAACCTCCTTGACATTGGCCACCAATATACGTAAGGCAGGGAAAGATGAAACAGTATGGTGGCGCGTAACCATTTGGGGCGAGCGTTTTGATAAGATGCTTCCCTATTTCAAAAAAGGTTCTGCCTTGATTATCGTCGGCGAAATGGGCAAACCAAACATTTGGACAGATAAAGAAGGCCGCCCACAGGTGGGCCTTGAGATGACAGCTGAAATCATTAAATTTAGTCCATTTGGTGGACCAGACCGTGAAAATAAAGAACAAGCCGGCAGTGGACATGCATATTCTCCAGCAGCAAATGCAAGTGGCTCACAAGACCAAGGTGGCTATGGGGGCGATTCCTTTGGCGATTTTAATGCGCCACAGCAAAACCAGGGAGGTTACCGACAAGCCTCAGGATCAAATGCAGGAGCTGGTAGCTCAGCATATGGTCAGAATGCTTTTAATGATGAAAAACTACCTTTCTAATGTGACTTAAAGAGATCGTATGAGAAATATTTTCATACGATCCCAAAAGCTGGGAGCAGATAATTTATGGATATAACAGTTGTATCTTCTTTGAGTGTGCGCAAACGGGCCGGTGTACTTGTCATTCCATTTTGGAAAGGGAAGCAACATCCTGAGGCAGCTGCTGATATTAAAAACATTACAGCATTATTGACACATCCTCTTGCTTCTGGTGATTTTCTTGGAAAAGAAGGGGAGTCTATGGTGCATTATGTGGCGGATCAGCCTGAGGCGCGTTTTCTCTTGCTCGGACTTGGTGCTAAGGATGGATTGACGACTGAAAAGTTGCGGAAAATTTATTCAAATGTGACAAAGCTTTGCCTTAAGAAGAAGATTACTGATGTTAATATTGTGCTTCCAATGTCGGCTTCATTAGCAAATGAGGATGTTATACGAGGCGTGGTGGAAGGGATCGTTCTTCCAAATTATCTTTTTACCACACTTAAGCATGATACGCTTAAAGCCAACCCACCAACAGTTATTAAGCATGTAGCTTTAGTGGGCGGCAATAAAGCTGCGTTAGCAATTGCTAACAAATGCGTCGTTTTGTCTGACGCAGTCAATATGGTGCGCGATTTAGTCAATGGCAATGCTGATGATATCACTCCGCAGCATCTGGCGGCAGTGGCAAGGGGATTAGAAAAGACTTCTAAGCATATTCAAACGACTGTTTTTGATAAGAAACGCATTGAGAAGGAAAAGCTTGGTTTATTGCTTACCGTCAATAGAGGGTCTGCGCATGATCCAGCGTTTATCATTGCTGAATACAAAGGAAATCCCAAATCTAAAGATCTGACTGTCCTCATTGGTAAAGGGATCACCTTCGATACAGGTGGATTGAATTTGAAGCCTACAGGTGGCATGGAAGAGATGAAGGCTGATATGGCCGGTGCGGCCACCGTGCTTGGCGTATTACACGCTGCTGCCGCGCTCGACTTAAAGGTCAATGTGACGGCTGTCATTGCGGCTACTGAAAATGGGATCGATGCCAAAAGTTACAAACCTGGCGATGTCTATGTCAGTCATTCGGGTAAAACAGTAGAAATCTGTAATACTGATGCCGAAGGGCGTTTGGTGCTGGCTGATGCGATCTCATATGCCAATGAGAAGTTAAAGCCTTCCCGCATTATTGATTTAGCAACGTTAACAGGGGCTGTTGAGGTGGCTTTAGGACAAGATCTCAGTGGCTTATTCTCCAATGATGACGCTTTAGCAGATTTGCTGTTGCGCTTTGGACGAGAAACGGGTGAATTGGTCTGGCGCTTGCCGTTGCATGAAGATTATAGAGACACCCTTAAATCTGATGTGGCCGACATTAAAAGTACCGGGGGGCGTCCTGGTGGGGCAATTAAAGCAGCTCTTTTCCTGCAAGATTTTGTAGGCAAGGTCCCTTGGGTGCATCTTGATATTGCAGGTACAGCTTATACATCTGAAGCGCGCCGATATTTTCCCAAGCATGCCACAGGTATTGGGGTGCGCTTACTTGTATCTTTCTTAGAAGCCTTATAACTACACTGGTGCTATGGATATGATGGGCAAAGATTTTACTTATCGCGATAAGATTCCTGTGGTCGTATTAGGAGCGACAGGTAGTGTGGGACAGCGTTTTGTGGAATTATTGACAAACCATTTATGGTTTGAATTAGTTGGTGTGGCAGCATCTGAGAGGTCGGTGGGTAAGTGTTATCGCGATGCGGTCAATTGGTTGATGCCTACGCCTTTAGACGAGACGATTGGGGCGTTGCAGGTACAGCCTTGTGAGCCTGGGATGAAAGGCGCGATTGTTTTTTCAGCTCTTGATTCATCGATTGCTGGGGAAGTCGAAACGCGCTTTGCCGATGCTGGCTATATTGTGGTCTCTAATGCCAGCAACCACCGCATGGATGTTGATGTGCCCTTACTAATTCCAGAAGTCAATGTTGATCACCTTGCTTTGTTGCAGCAGCAAAAATTTCAGCGTGGCAAGATCGTCACCAACCCGAATTGTTGTGTGATTGGCTTGTCGATGGCCTTAAAGCCATTGCATGAGCTGTTTGGTATTGAAGCTGTGAATGTAGTGACTTTACAATCTATTTCTGGAGCTGGGTATCCGGGGGTGCCTAGTTTGGACATCTTGGACAACATCATCCTGTGACTGATGGTCATATGGCGAGTGTGTCACTCAAATTGAAGACAAAAGTTGAGCTTCAGGATGTTATTGAGGCTTGGCAGTCGTTTATGGGCGAGCCACAACAACTTATGCTGCCATTTGCTCCCAAGAAGCCTGTGCATTATCTGCATGAGCATCATTTTCCTCAGCCCAAGTTACATCGCCATCTTGATAAGGGGATGTGTGCCACCATTGGTAGGCTGCGTAAATGTCCATTGATGGACTTTAAATTTTCGTTACTTTCTCACAATACAATCCGTGGAGCTGCTGGTGGGGCTGTGCTGTGTGCAGAGCTCATGGTGCGTAAAGGACATGTTTTCTGGTAAGTTGCTAGGGTGACGATTGAGGTCAAGCCTGCGATTTGCGATTTGAGTGTGAAGAAAAATTGGTGTCTGGCCTGTGATTTGTGATTTGCTCCCCTCTATTGTTTTGCCAAGAATCTGTCAAATCGCAAATCGCAGGCCTGACTTCAATTTTTCTCAGCCTCGTAGGGTGGCGATTGGGGTCAAGCCTGCGATTTGCGATTTGAGACTGTCTGAGGATGACGTGTATTTAAGATCTCAAATCACAACTCACCTGCTCTATCGGCATTGCAGCTAATAAACTCGTCTCTAAAATCGCCGCAGCCAAAGCCAAGCCCAACAACCTGTTCG
>JABDFJ010000091.1:4058-5110 GCA_013286645.1 Chlamydiota bacterium
GTCTCAAATCGCAAATCGCAGGCTTGACCCCAATCTTTTAAAATAGGGTGGGCTGCCAATAGCTGTCTGTCAGTTGCTCAAGAGATATTCCGATGAGGCGCAAAGGGGGATTGCCAGCGTAGTGATGGCGAAACAAATCTTCTGTGCTTTTGCGCAATGCTTCAAAATCGTTTAGATGTGTTGGCAAGGTAAGCGAGCGTGAGATCGTCTTAAAGTCGCTATAACGCAACTTCAAACAAAGTCTTTTGGTGCGCATTTTGTGTGCACGCAATCTGCGATAGGCTTTGCTTAGTAGTCTGTGTAATTCATCAACTAAAAATGTGATGTCGATTTGGTCATTTTCAAATGTCGTTTCGGCTCCAATCGATTTTGGTGGGTGGTCTTCCCAGTCGACTGGGCGGTTGTCTTCACCGCGTGCGGCGTAGTAGTAGTTATATCCCCAGGCGCCGTGTAGGTAGATCAATTTGTCGATGGAGAGCGCTTGTAGATCGGCGATTGTAGTGTAACCTTCTCGATTGAGGTGAATTTGGGTTTTTTGGCCGATGCCAGGCAGGCTTTGAATAGGGAGTGGTGCTAGGAATTCTGCTTCGGTACCAGCTGGCACTTCGAACAGGTTGTTGGGCTTGGCTTTGGCTGCGGCGATTTTAGAGACGAGTTTATTAGCTGCAATGCCGATAGAGCAGGTGAGTTGTGTTTCATTAAATACATGTTGTCGTATGGTTGCTGCCAGTGCTTTTGGGGTGGTTTCTGCGTTGATGGCTGCGGAGACATCAAGATAGGCTTCGTCGATGCTTACCACTTCGACAAAAGGGGTATATTGGTAGAAAATGGAGAAAACTTTTTCTGAATACTCACGATATGAGCTGAAATCGCCATCTAAAAATATTCCGTGGGGACAGAGTCTGTAGGCCTCACTGGTGGGCATGGCCGAGCGCACGCCAAAGGCACGTGCTTCGTAAGAGCATGTGGATACCACACCGCGTCTGTCTGGCCGTCCTCCCACGATGACAGGTTTTCCTTTCAGTTGTGGGTTTTTGACAATTTCGACAGAT
>JABDFJ010000092.1:0-4556 GCA_013286645.1 Chlamydiota bacterium
GATCAACCAACCATTCATCACCATGGATGCATCGGGACCAAAACACTTGGCGCTGACACTCACTCGTGCTAAATTGGAAAGTCTAACACATGATTTGATTGAGCGCACACGTGAGCCTTGCCTTAAGGCCCTGAAAGATTCTGGTTTAAGCAAGGAAGCGATTGGCGAAGTCATCCTCGTAGGCGGCATGACCCGTATGCCTGCTGTACAAGAAATGGTCAAAACCATTTTCGGCAAGGAAGGACACAAAGGGGTTAATCCCGATGAAGTCGTCGCGATTGGCGCTGCTATCCAAGGTGGTGTCATGAGCGGTTCTGTCAAGGACGTGCTATTGTTAGATGTCACTCCCCTTACGCTTGGCATCGAGACCATGGGTGGCGTGATGACCCCATTGGTCGAACGCAACACCACCATTCCAACGCAGAAGAAGCAGGTGTTCTCTACAGCTGCCGATAATCAGCCAGCAGTAACCATCCGCGTGCTTCAAGGGGAGCGCAAAATGGCTAACGACAACAAAGAAGTGGGCCGTTTTGACCTTTCAGACATCCCTCCAGCACCACGCGGGATGCCTCAAATTGAAGTGGCTTTTGACATCGATGCCGATGGTATCTTGCACGTCTCTGCCAAAGATAAAGCGAGCGGCAAAGAGCAGAAAATCCGCATCGAAGCGCAGTCAGGCCTCAATGAAGAGGATGTCAAACGCATGTTGAAAGATGCTGAATTGCATGCCGAAGAGGATAAAAAGCGACGCGAAGAAGTCGAAGTACGCAATGAAGCAGATTCACTTGTCTTCCGTGCTTCTAAAGCCCTTGAGGAATATCGCGATAAGCTGCCAAAAGATATCGTCGATGATGTCCAAAGCAAAATCGATCAAGCAAAGAAAGCGATCGAAAGCAACGACATCAACCGCATCAAGACAGCAAAGCAAGAACTTGAATCCCACATGCAACATATTGGCGAAGCGATGGCTAAAGCCGCAGGAGCTGGCGCCGGCGCAGCAGGTATGGGTGGTGAGCAAGCGCAACACACGCATCACGATGCGGGGCACGAAGGACATCACCATCACCATGGTGAGCACCATAACCACGATCATGGTCACCATCATCACCACGGCAAGAACGATGAGGACACCATCGAAGAAGCCGATGTCGAAATCATCGATCCAGACAAAAAATAGGGATTCACACACTCAGAGGGGCGCAATGCCCCTCTGTTGATTTGAACGCGAAGGTCGCGATGTAAGCGAAGACAGCGCGAAGAGTTTTTTTTACATTAGAAAATTCTTCGCGCTGTCTTCGCTTGCTTCGCGACCTTCGCGTTCAAATCAGTGAGCTGTTCTTATCTGACGGAGTTTAATCGTAAAGGTAAGCGTGATCATCCTTTTCTATTTTATCAATCCGATGATTCGGCGAGCTGAGAGCCGCTCCACATGCTCAAAAGCTGTTTCGAACGCATTCAACTCTGAGGCCTTCATACCGATGTCTTTCCCGATTTGCCGCCAACGAGCAACCGCTCCTTCGACAGTAGAAAGAAGTGCACAAGCACGTTTTGATTCAATACCGAAATAGGGAGCAGCCTCCATCAAGGATTGAATGCTAGCAGCATCGCCTAGAGATTCAGTAATCCAAGTTTTAAGTACTCTCCGCCTATCAGGAAAAGGATTAATATCAAAGGCAGGTGAAAGACGCCATTGATTTTTCTCCACGTGCAAAAAGCCATGGTTGCGCATATGATCATCAACATTGGTGATCAAAATTGTCAGTGCAATCCTGCGCCACAACTCTTCGGCATCGGCCCGATAGTCTGGGCTGTATCGCTTGAGCGCATCGACAATTTCTGTGTAAGTGTGCACTTGGTGACTGTCCTCTATGCCGAGAAGAGTTGCAGCTGAAAGATAAGGAATGCGTTCACCGCGCGGCCCGCGGTCAAAACGTTTAATCAAAGCAACAGCAATTCCATCGCTCTCCACAATACGAGCCTCCGCTGCTTGAATACCCGCTGCAGCTGCTACGTGCAGGGCTAACACTTCTCCTTTTGTCACGGAATAGGAATCATGAATACTTGGAAATTTTCCAATCGACAATGAACCATCGTTGTCGATAACAGTGCATTTAGGCCTTAAGCCCCCAAGTGAAGTCCCACGACCTCGCAGGTATTCTAAATCGGCGGCTGTTTCCGTATCGGTTTCAACCGCTTGCGTTGCACGCAACAGAGAATCGAGTTCAATGAGCGGGGGAGCTGTCCGTTTCCCCCTTCCTCCTCCGCGTTGAAATACCCCACTTTCATCCTGAAATCTAAGCGCACCGATTCGAGAAAAATCATCAACAGCCAAAAGGAAATCAAGGGAAGTCAATGGGGAATTATCAATAGAAATTCCATGCTCCCTCTTCTCCTTTCGATGTTTGCCATGGGCTCGCAAAATCACTTGTCTGGCCCATCCATCGGGCTCCGAATCGGCAATGGCGCCATGAAAAACAGAGCTTCCCTCTTTCTTCGATCGAAAGACTCGTCCATGTCCAAGAGGAAGTGCCGGATCGATTTCGAAGCTTATGCTAGACTCAATCCATTCAGGACTATACTCCAAACCACTGCTCTCGCGATTACCTGATGCGTTGAAAAATAATGTTCCCACAAGTCTTTTCACATCGCCAATATAAACTTTGATTTGTCTGTTCATAAACCCTGCGGATTTTTCTTTGGTCGAGCCCTTTTTGGCAGCTTCTCTAAATCTAGCAACAGCCCCGCATCATCATTGCGCTGGTCAATTAAATCGCCCAAAGGTGTACCAAAACCTAAAGAGAATAATGCAGCTGCGTAAGCACCCAATCCTACCATTGGGTCTCCTTTCTCCATCTTGCTATAGGTCGATCTATGGATGCCAATTCTTTGGGCCATCATTTCAACAGTAAAACCACGCTTCAAACGAGCGATACGAATATCAGCTCCAAACTTCTTCAACGTTCTCTCCACTGGCAGCGGCAAAAGTTGAATGGGATTTTTTTTCATTTTAATGCTGCCTTTATCCTACGATATTTTGTTTAAGGCCTCTCAAAACAATCATTATCTAACAAATAACAGCTATTCTCTATATTTGTCAAGGTACTTTCGATTTTACCAGCAGTTACCGCTAAAAAAACCGTGCCCATGTCCTTGCCCAAAATATGGGACTTTACGAAAAAAATGTTGTTAAAGTGATTGCTTTCCTTGAGAAAGTTTATTAGCGGGAACTGCTCATAAAAGGGTTAACCCCGATGAGGTCGTGGCGATTGGCGCTGCTATCCAAGGTGGTGTCATGAGCGGTTCTGTCAAAGACGTCCTTTTGCTGAATGTCACTCCCCTCACGCTGGGCATTGAGACCATTGGCATATCAAAGAAGCTAGTGTTCGGGAGCCCGATCACCGTAGAATTCTACAATGTAGAGAAGGTCTTTTTTTCTGCTTCTTACGACTTTTCAATTCGATTGCGCGTCTATTTATTTCTATTACCGTATTAGCTCTTTCAAGGATTTCCGGTTGAACAAGTAACCCCTGTCTTTCATGAGTCTTAGTTACAAAATTCTCTTGTAATACGATTGCAAATTTCGTACTAAGCTCTCTCACAGACGTTGTAAGTTGCGGATCTCCTTTAGGGAGAAAGACGAATTCACTTAATTCTACGCAACTTTGACATAACAATTGATTCTCTTCCACACGCACAAAACGACCTATATTCAATAATCTTTTACACTGCGAACATTGGGTTTCTATTAATAACCTAAAAACAATGCGCATAACAAATTGTTCATGCTTTTCTTTTCTTTTTTGTTTTTGTTCCTCTATAAGCTGTGGAGAAACATAGTGAGTTCGATAAGCCATTTCAATGGAAGGCATTCCACTTTTGCTGAAACGCAATTCTTTTCGGCTTCCCCTTGTTCTGGACAAATAAGCTGTTGGACTAGGTTTCAGCCCTTTATTACAAGACCATTCACGAAAACATTTCATAGCAAAAGTTATGGCATTAAGATTTCCGGCTATCACTTTTTCTAAATATGTAATTCGTCCTTTACGCCAATCCTCGATTTGTGCTTGCTGAAGAAATTTCCCTTTTAGCAATACATCTATAGGGCTAACAAATTTCTGTTCATACCAAACCTCTTCACAAGCTTGATATACACGTTGCTTTATACGAACTCGATTGCTCACGGCAGACCTAATCTTAAACGAGTTAAAGAAGCTCCTATTATGCTCATTTATGCTGATTTTTAACAGTAATTTTCGATATGATTTGAACACACCTTGAAGCACATTTTGGAAACAATGTTTGACTGGGTGATAGAGAATATAGAGAGCTGGGGTACCTAACTTGATTCGAAATGTGTTGCGCTGGAAGTGGTGTCGTAAGGTTTAGTTTTTTGTTAACAGCTTTTAGAGGCTGACAGAACATCTTTTAATCACAAAGGTAAGCGTGCTCAACCTGCTGCCTGAACAGCTCTAGTTTTTCCCCTAAGTAGTGCTCCACCGCCCGTTTCTAGTCCGGATGGGTTCTCCTCCTTTTCTCGTTCTTTATCACCCACCAAA
>JABDFJ010000092.1:4566-5056 GCA_013286645.1 Chlamydiota bacterium
AAGTAGTGCTCCACCGCCTGTTTGTACCGCTCATAGTCACTTTTCACCTGCTTCTTTTCACGATGGTAGCATAAAATCTTTTCCAAAGATTGCCGGTTTAGAATATTTTCATCGTCAGCTTCTAATTCTTTGACCTGCTGAAAAAAATCAAAAGCTTTTATGTAAGCCAGATTTCTCTTGTTTGTTGCTAATTCATCGTATCTTTGTTTTGGCTTTGCGCGAAAGGAAGGAAGTGAACCAGCATCTGCAAATTTGTCAGCACTGATCTTAACATTGGAACGCTTAAATGATTTTAGGTGGTCTTGATAGTCTTCCATTAATAGATCCCGTGCAGAACGTAAGTAGTTAGACTCTGCTTTAAGCGATTGGATGCTGGCCTGGCAATAAAATGCGATGTTTTGCCTTTTTTGCATGTTTTCAGAGGCTGGTTTTAAATCCTCTGAAATGAGAGTAGAGATTTCGTTCAACTTTTCAATGATTTTGCTTAATG
>JABDFJ010000093.1 GCA_013286645.1 Chlamydiota bacterium
GACAGCGGCTCATTTGAGGAATTAACAACTCAGACCATGAAAAAAACCCAGAAAATCTTGACTTTTTAGTGTTTCTGGGTTATTTTCTGGGTAATAAAATGCAAGGATCGTTATGCTTGAGGAATTATTAACCAAAGAAGAAGGGAAAACGCTTGAATTTAAAGAAAATACCAAATCTTTACAAAAGATTGTTCAAACCATTGTGGCTTTTGCAAATACAGCAGGAGGTACTCTGGTTGTTGGTATTAAAGATAAAACTAAAAATGTGATTGGCCTTGCTAATGTTTTAGAAGAAGAAGAACGCATTGCTAATGCAATTGCAGATTCGGTTTCTCCTTTGCTAATACCTTCATTACAGCTTCATACCTGGAGAGATAGAGACCTACTCCTTATCTCGGTTCCTCATGGTTTTGGGCCATACTATATCAAAGCAAAAGGGTTAGAAGAAGGCACCTATGTTAGATTTGGTTCAACCAATCGTTTAGCGGATGCCACCACTATCTTAGAAATCCAAAAACTAAAAGAGCATAAATATTTTGATGAACAGCCCAATTTTGATTGTGCCGCAAATGAAATCAATTTTGACTTGGCAAAAGAATTATTTGCCAATATTTCAAAAAAACTGACTGATCGCACTGCTAAATCACTAGGACTGATCGTTCAATATCATGCTAAAGAGTTGCCGTCAAATGGAGCGGTATTGTTATTTGCGGATCATTATAAAGACTTTTTCCCGGATGCAGTCATTCGCTTAGGACGTTTTTCAGGAACAAATAAATCACAGATTATTGATCAACAGACTCTTGAAGTGCCTATTTCAACGGCATTAGAACCGATTATAGCATTTATTCGCCGCCATACTTCAATGGCTGCGGAAATTGGTGAAACAAGGCGTAAAGATATCCCTCAATATCCCCCAGTTGTTGTTAGAGAAGCTGTGATTAATGCTCTTTTACACACTGATTATTCAATTAAAGGAGCTTCGATCCAAGTGGCGATTTTTGAGGATCGGATAGAAATAACAAATCCTGGTTGTTTACCCTTTGGATTAAGTTTTGAAGCGGCTCTTTCAGGAATCTCTCAATTGCGTAATCGTGTGATTGGCCGTGTATTTAGGGAATTAAATTTGATCGAGCAATGGGGGTCTGGACTTGGCCGAATGTTAAATATTTGTGGGCAGCAAGGAATACCCCTCCCCAAATTTGAAGAATTAGGAAATTTTTTTCGCACCACTTTATATCACGGTGTTAACACATTTATTGGGATTGAAGAGTGGCAAAAGCAAATCATAGCACACTTAAAAGTGCATAAAGAAATATTGCCTAAGAAAGCTCAAGAGCTATGGAGTGTAACTTCAAGAACCACAAGTTCAAGACTAAAAAAAATGTGTGAACAAGGAATCCTTGTTGAAATTTCTACAGGTCCGTTTGATCCTCAAAAAAAGTTTAGCTTAAGAATGTGAATAATCATGATCGGGGTCTAACCTGAGATTTGGAGATTTGGGATCAAAATTTCCAAATCTTAGATAAAAATCAAATCTTGATGAGGGCGAAGCTTACGATCACACAGCTTATCATTGAAATAAGGAAAAAAACAACCCCAAACTATCGTGTAGCGTAAGATTTAGGGACGATAGAGACTTAAGCGACCTTAGCGACAGGGGTAATAATAAATTATTTTTAGAATTTTTGGGGCCATTCAGCAGCAATTCCCGCTAATAAACTTTCTCAAGGAAAAGCAATCACTTTAACAACATTTTTTTCGTAAAGTCCCATATTTTCGGGCAAGGGCACGGGCAAGGGCACGGGTTTTTTTAGAGGGAACTGCTGACCATTCAGTTTCTTTAAAGCCTAAGAGTCCAAAATCATCTCCGAGTAAAAAGGGGCGTTTAGCGGCTTACGAACTTCTGAATCTACCTTTAAGTCGATAAATGTTCCAGAGGAAAGCTCTTTTAATTAACAGATTTATTGCGTTATAGGTTTGACGAATATTCCTAAAAATCCATATTTTTTAATCTCATCTGGCATGCTCCATTGATGGTATACCTTTACAGCCTCTTCAAAAGAAGATATACCTGGCAAAGCCATGTGGATTGTCACGTCGCTTAAATAAGCTTCGAGAGTTGGATAAGACCTTATTTCTACAATTGATGCCAAGAAATTTTCTTTTCCATTTGAAAAGTCGATCAGACAGCCAACACGAATGTTTTGGAATTTTGGAGAGTTTTTTCGTCCTTCAACAGGCTTGAGGCCATTTCGAATGTGGGTGAACCAAGGATCATCGCAAATCAATTTTATCACTGTTGGATTTTCTTGTGGTTTTTTTGAAATATCAATGGGAATAGATGTGTGTTCAGGATTAAACTGGAGGGTTTTTTTTGCCTTTTTTTCATTCTTCTTTTGGTTTTTTAATTTGTTAAGCTGTTCGAAAGAAAGCACGATGTCAGGAGCCTCTTTTCCAAAATGCTTCAAATAAAGATGTTCAATAAACTGAGGTAAGGGAGCTTTCCAACGTTCTTGCTTATGGTTATCAAGTTTACCAAAACTTTTAGGATTCATACCTAATTCTCTAGCCATTTGGATATGCGTTTGAGAAAGGCGATGCCTTTTTTTGGCTTAAATCCACGGCTGTAGCTCTTTAGGGATTTTTTTATTAGACATAATAACTCTCTATTATCAGCAAGTGTTGTTTTGAGGGGGCTCCAGGCATTCGTTATAATTGTGCAATAACCTCTTTTGCCTGGAGCCCATTTCGTCAGGTGGATGCTGTGCGAACCTTGGCTTGTTCCATAGCAAATTGCAGTGTTTTACTTCCTGAAGCTCCTTCAATGGCTTTTACAGCAATATCTTGAACTTGCTTCTTAGCATCGTTGACTTGTGTCTGCATAGCAGCTTGTTGTTCAAGTCCACGTAGCAGCGATTCCTCTAGAGTTTTAATTTTCAGCTCTGCGATGCGCTTATCAGATTCGCTATCTCTTTTTAGCAATTCGATCTCTTGCGAACGTTTCATCTCTGTCCGCTGAATGGCGTCAGCTACAGCTTTATCAACTTCTTTCTGTAATTTAATGGGTGATTCATCGACAATTTTGCGTAGGGATAGCAATTCTTCTTCTTGTGCTTTTATTGTAGCTTCCCTTTGTTGCCAGCTCTTTTCAAGAGCTTCTTGTTTTTCTTTATTTTGTTTATCGCGTAGACGAATTTCTTCTTCGTACTTATCTTGAGCTTTTTTTCGTTCTAGATTTTTCTTGTATTCATATTCCTCTAATTCGCGTTTGCGTGTCTTCTCAAGAGTAGCTTCTTCATCCTCTATTTGAGCCTCTCTTTCTGTTTGTTCTTGTTCCCATTCAGTGCGTTGTGTGGTAATTTCCTTTTCCAATTCTTGCTGTTGCGTCTGATACTCTTCGATTAAATAGTCTAAAGATGTTTGTGCTACGTCGATTTTGTGAAGGCGTTCGATTTCTTTTTTTTCTAATTCAGCTACTTGACGTAAGTGGGTCAAATACGTGATTTCAGTGACAAGTTTATCAGAAAGGGATCCGATTATTTTGGAGATTTCAATATTTAAATCAGCAAATTTGCGAATAATTTCTTCTGAAGAAACATTTTGTACAGAGTTAATTAAATCCTGTTCTTTGGTGCGTAAAAGTTCTTCCTCTTTAGGACTAGAATAAGTTTTTTCGTTGCTTTCAGCTTGAACAAGCATGTCAAATTCTTGTTGGATTTCGGCTTTTGAACGACGACCGCGTTTTGGTTTTGGGGATTCTTCTTTTGTCATGGGATAACCTTTTGTTTTTTTAGTGAAGTCATTTTTAATCAAGCTATGATAAAGGATCTTTTAGATTAAGTGATCACAGAGCTTATCATTGCAATAAGGAAAAAAGCAATTCCGAACTATCGTGTAATGTAAGGTTTAGGGACGTTAGCGACAGAGACAATAATGAAATTTCGTTGCAAAAAAGCTTAGCGTGCGCTAAATTGGTTGTATAATACAACTAATTAGGGCGATATGGGAATTCTTTCAACCGCAGCCATTGACGAACTAAGGCGCAATGCAAGAAGCATGGTTCGGGAGCTCGGATTACTTAATGATGCCTATTTTGAAATTGGAGTCACTTTAGCAGAGCGTCATCTTTTGATCGAACTAGCTGGATCTTCGGCTCCCACGATGGGAGAAATTGCCGAACGCTTGCTCTTAGATAAGTCAACGATCAGTCGCTTGATTTCTAAAGCAGCCAAGAAGGGCTATATTGCTTGCGTTACTAATGAAAGGGATAAGAGGAAACGGTTTTTACAAATCACAGAGGTTGGCAGGATAACTCTTCAGGCATTTGAGCCGATTGCTTTTAATCAAACCAAACGAGCCCTATTAACTTTAACTAATGAACAGATCGAGACAGTTTATAAAGGAATCGCCCTTTATGCCATGGGATTGAGAAATTCAAGAACTAAAGACAAATCAAATGAACGCGTGTTGTTTCAAAAACAGGATGGCGTAAGTTTAAACAATGGTAAGGAAATCGAAAGCCTCACAGAGATCTCTTTTCATCTGAAACAAATGGGTTATGCGCTGCGATTATTTCAAGCTAAAGATGAAGCAGGGCTATATCAAATATTTCGTGAAGTTGTGGATTCAGGTTCT
>JABDFJ010000094.1 GCA_013286645.1 Chlamydiota bacterium
AAGACTTAGCGCAACCTTAGGTGGTATGCGCGAGGAAGTCACAGATCTCAGGCAGATTGATTTCAATCGGCCATGGAAGTTGATCTGTGGTTGGCATTGCTAGTAGTTGCCCCGCAAAATGTTCGCGATCTTGTGAAAGATAGTCAGGAACAGTGCGCGATGCGTTATCTAGCGATTCGCCAATAGCTTTAACTTTACGTGACTTCTCTTTAATGGAGATCACCATGCCAGGTTCTACTTGGAAAGAACGGCGGTCAACTTTTTTACCATTAACGAGGATATGTCCGTGAGAGACTAGCTGATGCGCACCAAAAATTGTGCTCGCAAACTTAAGGCGATACACAACGGTATCTAGGCGGCATTCGAGCATTTCTGCCAAATGCTGAGCTGTGTTACCAGCTTTACGCAAAGCTTTTTTATAGTAGTTGATGAGTTGCTTTTCGCTGAGCATGCCATAGA
Source organism: Chlamydiota bacterium (assembly GCA_013286645.1). Lineage (GTDB taxonomy): Bacteria > Chlamydiota > Chlamydiia > Chlamydiales > Parachlamydiaceae > JABDFJ01. The sequence goes on from JABDFJ010000094.1 coordinate 460, forward strand.
CAGCTTTCAGCTTTTGCTTTTCCTCTAGCTGCAGACCGTAGTCTGATTTCTTACGACGACGTGCTCCATGCACACCAGGTGGATTAGGTTTGTGGAGCAGCGGGTTGCGCGCACGACCGAAAATATTGGTACCAAAGCGACGCGCAATGCGGTTTTTATTGCCTGTGTAACGAGCCATTTGTTCTCCTCTGGGGATTTATCAAGGGTGGCAGTATTTGTTTGATTGCAAGTATGGATTATCACACACCCCCCGATTTTTGTGCAATATATATCCGCATTAGGATTGCACTTGCTCAAAAAAAACAGTACACTTACGCTGATGATACCTAGAGAATTGCCCTATATATAGTGAGGTAATATGACTATCGAGAAAATTCTTATCGTCGATGATGAAAGTCTTATCCGCGACTTCCTAGCCGAAGCGCTGCGCAGCAAACATTTCGATGTAACGACCGCCGAAAATGGTCAAAAATGCATGACTTTACTGAAAGACAACACCTTCGACATGATCATCACCGATATGAATATGCCCGATTTCACAGGCATCGACGTACTAAAAAAAGTCAAAGAACTTTCCCCTTCCACTGTCGTCATCATCATCACTGCTTTTGGCAGCATCGAAAATGCCGTCGAAGCCATGCACCTTGGTGCCTACAACTACCTCATCAAACCCTTTTCTGCCGATGCTATCGAAGCTGTAATTGCCAAAGCGAATGAACATCACGCTCTCATAGAAGAAAATCAGTATCTACGACAGCAGCTAGCTCCTGGTACGCACCACTTACTGCCAATGATCGTCGCCGAAAGCCCCAGCATGAAACAAATCATGCACGATGTCACGCAAGTGGCCAACAGCAATGCTAGCGTCTTCATCCATGGCGAATCCGGCACAGGGAAAGAAGTCATCGCTCATGCTATCCACCATGGCTCCCCACGTGCCAATAAAGCCTTTATCCGTGTCAACTGTGCAGCTGTCCCTGAAACGCTGATCGAATCGGAATTCTTCGGACACGAAAAAGGGGCTTTCACTGGCGCCAACGCACGTCGCCTCGGTCGCTTCGAGCTAGCCAATGGGGGCACACTGATGCTCGACGAGATCACTGAAACCCCGTTGGCTTTGCAGGCCAAACTATTGCGTGTGATCCAAGAGCAAGAGTTCGAACGCGTCGGTGGCACGAAATCCGTCAAAGTCGATGTACGCATCATCGCCACCTCCAATCGCGACATGAAGGAAGCCATCGCCGAGAAGAAGATCCGCGAAGATCTCTACTACCGTTTGAATGTAGTCCCTATCAACTTACCTCCTCTGCGCGAAAGAAAAGAAGACATCATCCCGTTAGCAAATTACTTCCTGGAGAAATTAGCTCTTGAAAATCACCGCGAAAAAAAGAAACTGACGAGTAGCGCCGAAAAGAAACTACTAGCACACCAATGGCCAGGTAATATCCGCGAACTTGCCAACGTGATAGAACGCGCAGTCGTCATGGATAGCGGTCGACAAGTATCTGCCGAACATCTCCTGATTGAGGGCATGGAAGAGCCAGCTAAAACATCAGAGGATGCGACTGAAGACACCAAACTCCCTGCCGGCCTGACACTACAAGAATTAGAAAAACGGCTGATCGTCGAAACGTTGCAAGCACAACAAAACAATCGCACCAAGACAGCAGAAGCCTTAGGTATCACCACGAAAGCCCTGCGCAGCAAAATCCAAGACTACGATCTGAAGATCTAAATCTCATAAGGCGAAGCCCGATTTATCTTTCAACGCAAAGGCGCAAAGCCGCGAAGAAGGGCAACCATTTAAGGCGGCATCCTGTCTATAAACCTGCAAGCCGTAAAAGAAAAAAATAACAGGATAATAGGATGGGCAGGATAGTCACAAGGAGGCAAAGGCGTTGAAGCTATGATGTGTAAGCCTTAAAACCAATCACCATCATTGCTATGCAAGCGGTTGTGAGCCAGGCAACACACACAACACAACTGTAAAGAACCTGACTTTTTTTGTGTGTTGCCCGGCTCACAACCGCTTGCATAGCAATGATGGTGAGGAGCTTCCAGCGGATTGCCTCAGCAATCCGCTGGAATTTTTTGCTGCCGCGATGGTGCTGCGCATCTTAGTACCTTGAAACTATCCTGTCCATCCTATCATCCTGTTATTTTTTCTAAACGCGCCCTCTTTGCGTCTTTGCGCCTTTGCGTTTAAATGCCTTTCATACGACATTAAGAACCAAAAAGCACAAATTTTCCTATCATGGAAATCAATCGCGCGCTATTGAACCATCTGGAAATAACGCCATGGGCTTTCCTGTCAGCACCCCATACTCATAGGTCAATAGGGTCTTGATCGCTCCATCGACATAATAAAACACTTGCTGCCCATGCCAAACATCATCCAAGTAACGCTGACGACTATACAATTCTCCCGATAGGTAATACCAAACACACTCCCCCTGCTGCTTACCGTCCACAAACCAACTACGCGCTAAGATCTGTTGTTGCGGTCCAAAGAACGTTGCCGGACCATGCAGCTGTCCTTCGCGATAATAGGTCTCTTGTTTCACACTGCCATCGGCATAGAAAAGCAAACACTGCCCATGCAGTTTTCCTTTGTACTCCACATAACATTCTGCGAGCTTCCACGCTTGGTCAAAGAAAACGCGCAAATGATGTCCCTTACCCAACTCCTGACCATCTCTTCGCTCCTTCGGGACCAATACGGGTTGAAAATGCTCATTAATCTGCAGTCCTAAACCGGGTGCGCGCATCACCAGCTGCTGATTTTCAAACGAATAATACTCCTCCTCTGTTTTTTGTACGTCGGCTTCCTGAGAATGCCCTCCTTTAGCTTTTGCACCGCGCTTCTGCTGCTTGCGCTCATTGAATGCATAGGTGATTAGCTCAGCATTGATATGGGCCACATCGCGCAAAAAGGCATATTTTTTCTGCGTCAAAGCAAGCTTCTGCGCTTGCCGCTTTTCTTCCGCACAACGGCGCACCGCGATCTCGTGCATTTCACCACTCAACACGCGTGCATACACCTCATTAAAAACCTCTATCACAGCCTTATAGGCGGGCTCTTCGATCAATTCAGTTTCGGCCAAGGCCGCTAACCCCGATTGCCGAGGCTCTTTGCCTGCCTCTAAACTCACAATCTGCTGCTGCGTTTCCGCAATCAGTGTCTCGAAATGGGAAACGGTATGCTGCAAACTCTGCAACAGCTCCCGCATGAGCTTAGCGACTTTAGCATACGTCACCTGCGTCATCACACTGTTTTGTGTCTCTCCATGAATCCGATTCTTCAACTCATACTGGCGCAATAAATGCTCTCGCGCCACTTCCTCCAATGTTCTATTGACAATACCAGGAAAGCCCAATCCCCCTTCAGTGCAATTAATCATCGTCACCAATGGATGGGCCTTAGCAAAATCCCCAACCCATTCCGATTCAGCCACCCATTTCCATAAGGTGTATGTCGGCCGACCAAAAATATCATTCTTTTGCAGGGCTTTATCCCCTTCATCTTCGACATCTAGAATGGTCGATTGTGTGACACTCGCATCTTCCACCACACCTGGTGCATACCCTTGCATGTCTGTGAAGGCGAGATCCATCCCCATAAAAATGATGGGATCGCATCCCATCGCATGCGCTATCTCCACACAGAAGTTAATCACGTTATGGCCTTCATCCAACCACTCCCCTTTAATGCGCAACTTCTCCTCGAAATACTCGGCGGTATCATATCCCCCGGCCCCCGTAATATAGAGGCGAGGTCCATGGATCATCTTAAAGGCGTCATGGTGCATGCGATTGCGATAGAAAAAAGGGACCTCATACGCTTGGTTGCCGCTGAGGCGCGTATATTGCATCGGATTGGGATCGATACCCGCCCCAAAATGAGGTTGGATGCCGGCAGCGTTCAACACATTCAGCGCTGAGCCACCAGCAAAGACCACGGCCCGATCTAATAATTTTCCCAGCAAAGGCAGATTTTTCGCCAGCGAGGGACCTGCCCCACAGATAATTGCCGGCACTTTGTGAAACTGCCCAAAAAAATGATTCCCGAAATAGGAGCCTGGCAGACTCAGC
>JABDFJ010000095.1 GCA_013286645.1 Chlamydiota bacterium
TCCACCACCTTCTTACAACGCAAATTAAAAATTGGCTACGCACGAGCCGCCAGCTTGATCGATATGCTAGAACAAAAGGGGATCGTTGGCCCGGCAGAAGGGAGTAAAGCCCGCAAAGTGCTAGCTGCCCGCCCTAACACCAAAGACGATAGCGAAGATGACTCCTTGCTCGGCGACGAACTCTAATCGCATGCCTGAAATTGGGGTCAGGCCTGTGATTTGTGATTTGACCCTCTCCCATGGTATTGGCAAGAACAGGTCAAATCGCAAATCGCAGGCCTGACCCCAATTTTGCCCCCCTAATATTGCCAAGATCACAGCCGCTTAGCCGCTTCATCGTTAATCTTAGCTGTCTCATAATGCAAGCGAGAGATTTTGTATATATTCCATATGATCACTTTCAATATGGCATACGTGGGAGTTACAAGCAGCAGTCCTAACAACCCATACAAGCTGCCTGCAGCTAACAATAACAAAATTACAGTCAGGGGATGAATTTGCAGACGCTGCGACATTAAACGCGGTGTTAAGAGGTTTGTCTCAATGAAATGAGCGAGAAACATCACTAATATCACTTTTAGAACGAGCACATAGCTAATTGTCAACCCCACAATGATAGCGGGAATGATCGCGATAAATGTGCCTAAAATTGGTATTACATAAAAGATCATAGCAAACAATGCCAAAGTCAAAGCTTCAGGCAACCCTATCAAGCTATATCCACATAAAAGGAAAAATCCGACAATACCTGCCACTGTCAACTGGGCTAAAATAAAGTTTGATAAAGTTCGATCGATATCATGCAAAACTTTATCTATTTCCTCATGATAACTTAAAGGGGTAAATCGCAGAATAAACTTGGGAAATAACTTTGCATCGCGCAAAAAATAATATAAAACAAATGGTGTTAAGGCTAACGCTATTGCAATACTTGCCAAAGTGGATATGGTGTTATAGGCCATTTGATACACAATTGTATTGACCTTCTGCAGATATCCAAAAAAGACATTTTCTAATTCAGGTAGCTGATTCGAAGAAAGAAAGTCTTTAAGCTCCCCGACAATATCGTGTGTGTTAGATTTAAAAGCCTCTATTTTGTCTGGTGAAATATCACTAATCCGCCCAACTTGCTCAACGATTCGTGGTACAACATGTAAACAAACAACAGCTCCAAAAATCGCCATGATAAAATAAACCATCAATATAGCAATAGGACGAGGTATGCGCCACCGTTCTAAAAAATCAACCATGGGCCTAACAATATAAAACAAGAGCGCCGCAAACAAAACGGGCAACAATATGGCAGTAATAAACCACATAATCGGATAAAAAACGGGCGCCGTATGATAGAGCAGCAAGACAATCGTGAGGATAAGAATCACCGCAACGGTATACTTATAAAAGCTATCTAAAAACCACATGCGCCACCTATAGTTATAGACATTTTTTACATGAATCCCTCCTTTTTTAGATAGCCCTTTGAAAAGATGGAAAAGAAAAACTTTTAACGCAACAGGTGCATATTCAGGGCATATGCAGCCTGCCGCGGTAAACATACACTGGCGTCAACTTAAGGAAATGGACTGCATGGACGGCATGGACTGAATGGACTGCATGGACGGAGTGGACTTTATGGACTGAAAATGGACAAGAAAGCTGTCCACTCCGTCCATGCAGTCCATTTCCTTAAGTTCATGTCATGGGGGTCAATCTTTACCCATGCTTTTCCTTAAATCCTTTACATCTTTATACAATCTTTAAATGTTTTGATTATACTATTTATTAAAACAAACAATTTAACTAAGGTTTAATATGAATCAATTGCAAACATGTACATCTTTACCTCCTGTCGATTATAACTCTGGCTGGGGAGATATGGCTTTAGCTGTAGCTTCACATGCCGTCCCTGTATTGTCGGATTGGCTGTCCGATGTCATCCGCATAGGGGCTCTAGGATTATGTTTGCAACGAGGTTTGCTAGAAAATAGGTGTTGGAACGTTCTTGCTGCAGAACCTATTATATGGGCAAAAAATGCAGCGCTATCACACCTTATCCCACCTCCATGCCCCCCCCAATCTTGCGGACAAGAGGATGATATCGCTAAGATAGAGAATATCGTTACAGAAAAAATGGCACACACACAAAAATTGATCGATAATTTGATACTCGCCGAAAGTAAAGAACAACAATTAATTCTCAGCAATCCATTTAAAAAAATAGACGCCTTAGCAGGTAAATTAGATATCGACAAACCTATATGCAAACTCACCATTCGTGATATTTACCAAAATGAACTCGATCAAACACGGCACGAAGGCATCAGAATATCAATCCATCTTACTCCTGAACAAGGAAAATTTCACATTGCAATGCCCACAGCGTTGGATTTGGTAAATTACAAGTGCTTTTATAACATGCAGAACCTAAATATTGAGCGCCCTAATAGTCAGAGTATGGCAGACCGAGTTTCTGAACACTTAACGAGTATAGCCGAGCTTCCTAATCGTGCTACGCTAGGAATCTTAAACTTGTCGCTTTACAGTGCAATTGCACGCGGCTTAGGAAGTGCAGTTTCCTGGACTACCAGGCCTATAGTGAGGCTTTTAGGTGTTGGAGCGGCCTTAGAAGACTATCAAGCGATGATCCAGGCAGGTTGGAGCGTGGCGTATGTCGGCACTATGTCTTGTTTAAATGAGGCTGCACAAAGCATAGCGGGAAAAACGATGGGCGGGATGGCACTTTTCGCAGCGGCTGACGGGGTGGCTAAAGTACAAGCATCCATTGAAAGAACTAATCAAAAAGTAGTTTCTAATCAACAAGAAGTCGCACCTGAGATTTTAAAGCTTCTTGCCTTGAAAGAGTGGGACAACATTTTAACAGCCAAGCTCCAAGAAACCTCCGACTGAAAAATCGAAATCAGAAAGTTGACACTATTCAAACGTTAGAGTATGTGTTCACGGAATAGGGTAGCTTGCGTGCTCATGCGCAAATCGTATCACCTAGAGGCTCTTGGGCGAAAGTCCGCAGCGATAGCGCAGGACGCCTGAACACAGCCCATAGCGACCTTTGGGAGCTGTGGGCTATGTTCAGGCGTCCTGCGCTATTCGCTCCGGACTTTAACACAGACTGTAATAAAATTTTATTTAAGCCAACACCATTGCGTGATCATATACACGATTGTAAAAGTAAAACAGCCTCCTAAGTAGCGAGGATTACATTGCGCGATCTACTAATACGTATTTTTGTATGCTTCGTACTGCTCGGGGTGATGGTACTCTCATTTTGGTTTGTATATAGCTTGAAGCTGCCTTTTTGGCATCTTCCGCAAGATATCACACTGAAAATTGCCAATCACAAGATCATTGTTCCGATCGTAGCCTGGGTAGCCATCAGCTTTATCGTTATCTGTGCGTGGCGCTTCTATCATTTGCTATTCAAGAAATAACTACTTTAGTTCCGGGAATTCCAGATTATCGTCTGAGGTAAACTGTTGAGGATTCTCAGCGACTTCATTCAAACGAGAGACAAAGCTCGGTTGGTAAGCAGGATCCTGACGAGTGACAGAGCTCGCTTTGTAACCACTATCCTTTTTTTCAACCGCATTCTTGTCCCAGCAGATCGATATCTCTCGCGCCTGTGCAATCTGTTTTACTTCCTCTGACAAAACAGGCAAAGTCCCTTTAAACTCAATAACTTTTAATTTATCGTTGAATTTAGCAAGATCAGTAGGCAAAACTGGTCCCGGCATATTGATACAGACTAGCGTACGCAGATTCTGTAGCTGCTCAATTGCTGCTGGAAAAGCCTGCATGGAAATCCATTTAACGGTGAGTTTTGTTAAGCCGTGCAATTGATCTATTTCCTCAGGAATAACACTCAAATTTTCCAGAGTCAATTCCTTGATGTTACTAAGCACCATTAGATTCTTAGTCATCCACTTACGTCTTGCCTTAGGTATGCCCATCGGACGAACACCAAGAGGCAGCTGTTCGAAAAAACTAACAAAATTGTTATCTGCATAGGCTTGCGCTGCATTTTGGAGTGTTGCCAACGCTGTCGGACTTGCAGCTGGACTATCAAGGTCGCTACCATCTCCCGTCCCCGACTCACGATCCTCACACAACCGAGGTGCCGGATGAAAAACCATACGATAAAATCCATCTGTAGAAACCGTACTCATAAAAAAGCCTTATCTGATTGTGAATATGTACTCTACATCATGCAATATTCGCTTTAAGATTGCAACATTCCCCAAATACACTTTTAATTAAAAGTACATGTTCACTTAATGGCGTCAGCTTAAAGAAATGATCACCCCTACATATTCTCGCTGTAGTTAAGAAAATCTAAGCGCAGCGCAAAGCATTGTAGCTCAGGCTCAAGCCCAATGTCGTTAACTTAAGAGTTAAGTTGCTGATATTTAGATTTATATGG
>JABDFJ010000096.1 GCA_013286645.1 Chlamydiota bacterium
AGTCTTTTTGGCACAATAACGGGTGCGGGTAAGTTATTCGATGTTTTTACAGCCAAGGATTTGCGTGCCAATAATCAAAAGGTGTTAAATGTCTTTCAACAAGTATTGGAAGTGGAAATCAAGCACCTCAAGACATTAATTGATGCTGATGGTGCTATAAAAAAGCATGTGGATGAACAAGTCGGTTTGGTGCAGGCGCGACTCTGGGATATTAAGGATAAGTCCCGGCAGACAATGGATGATCATTTGGTGAAGCCAGATCAGTTTAATAGCGTAACTGATGAGCTTTTACAAGGGCTTGAACAAAGTGATCAGCTGCGTTATCAAGGTGTGGTTTCAACGCTGAAGGCTTTAAGTCAGCAAGCGTTGCAAAACAAAACTAAATTGGTTTCTCTGTGTGCACAAATGGAGCTAGAACTTAAAGAATATACCGATCGAACTACTGCCAGAGATCAGTTATTAACTGTGGTGATGGAGCAAGTAGAGCTGTTGAGTTTGTCTGACCGGGAACTTGATCGCGATAAGATTGCTTTTGAAGACTTGATTGCCACACTCAACGCTTTTCAGAAAGGCTCTGGAACGCTATTGGAAACCTTGAAGCAAATTGATGGTTTGTCCACTGAGATCGGGGCGCGTCAAGAGGGGGTGAATCGCTTAGCTTTGCAAAGCGAGGTATGTGAGCAGCGCATGCAAAGTGCTTTGTTAGAGGTTAGCCAACATCAATTACAAGCTAATGCGTTGTTTGCTAAAATGCTACAAGCTAAGCATACGCAAACCCTTCAGCTTGACCAAGAAGTTAGCCTCTTGCGCAATCAGCAGGAGCAAGAAAGACAGGCCAAAGAGCAGCATGAACAAGCGTTGGTTGCGTTACAAGGTCAATTTACAACTTTGCAAATCCGGCGCAATTACGATGAAGCGGCATTTGGGAGTCGTGTGCGTGAGCTTGAAAAGCAAGGTGTAGAGCTTGAGTCTCAAAGAAAGCAGTATGAAGCATTACAGGTTAATTATGAGGCAAAACAAAAGATTCTTAGCGCAAGGGAAGCTGAACTCGCACAAACGCGATTACGAGCTGCAAGCTTATACCAAACGCGTCAACAAGTGGAATGTGAGCTGCAGATAAGTCAACAAGAGATGGCTAAGAGAGAGGAGTTAATTGCTGCGCTGCAAGCTAGCGCAGAAAGGAAGGAGGAACTGCTTAATAGGAGTTCGCAGCGGCAGAAGCAAAGCGCATTCGAGCGTGATACTGATCGAGCTGTAGCCTCTTTCTACGATATGGAAGCTGCGCGTGATTTTATCCCTGACTCGCGTCCCGTAGGGGCGAAAGGGGAGTGGGCAAGAATCCTTTTTAATGAGTCAAGTAGTGGTTTCAAGGGATGTTTAGGGTATCCTTCCAATACAGTCGGCAACCTAATTCTTAATTTGCCCTCAGGGGATATCTTAACAGAGGAAATTGATTTTAGAGAGTTCCCTGTGCTTTCGGATGTGAAAGTTTTTAATATTGCCGAAGCGATCGTGGCTTTGAAAAAAACACATTCCCAACCGCTCATCGATGCGCTCATCTATGAGTTGTCGAACATGTCTATCAATCGCAAGTGGGGTCAACAGATAGGTATTGTCACTGAGATGCGCCTGCGGGAAAAATGTGTGGCTGTGGAGACAAATGCAGAAGAATATCAAGTGTATCGAGGCACTGTTAAAGCGCAAGTACAAACAAGAAGAGAAACCTTATGGAAAGGCGCTTTAGATAAATTGTGTTAACGTCTCTGTTCTTTGGCTTTTTCGAAAGCGATGAGCAAAGGGATTGTCTCTTCAAGCTGGCGGAAGCCGTTCCAGTGAGTCTGGGTGATAAAACGTTGCATATTGGCTTGTGAAGCCTCATAGGGGATGTCTATTTCTTCGATTTTGGTCGAAATAGGACCAAAATGTTGCTGCAGGATTTGGAGCATGTCGCTGACTTTGCGTCCGTGGCCAGAGCCTAAGTTCACCGTGCCCGAATATCTAGTCGCTGCTAGCTGCAGTAGCCCTTCGGCGACATCATCGGCGTAGATATAATCAAAAATTCCTTCCGGACGATAGACACTAATGGTTTCTCCTTTGAGAAGCATGCGGATCCAGCGCGAGATGATATCGCGCGAGTTTTTGCCATAGCTTCTGAAGATGCGTGCGCAAATCGTCTGAAGATGGGGTTTGAATTTCCGTATGAATTGTAGCTCTTGTTCATGCGTCCATTTGGCGTTGCCGCAGAGATTGCGCGGAGCGACAGCGCACGTCTCATCGAGGGCGGTGGGAGAGGATTGCGGCTTGGAAAAAAGATATAAGGAAGGGTCGTAGATGAGGTAGCTGGAGGCGAAGATGACAGTTTTTAGAGAAGGGAGGTCTTTGAGGACTCCCAGCAGGTGGTGGCTGAGGTGCACGTTATGGTGAAAGTTTTCTTCCCAGAATTCGTAGGTTTCCTCTGAGCGTTCGAAGGTGGCAGCAAGGTGGAAAAACACCTCTGGGGAGAAGTCTGCAATCTCTGGCGCTGAGAGGGTGATAAGATCGCCTTGGCGGTAGGTGACTCGTCCTTGCCAGGCGTGGGGTTGCGGTTTGAGGTCGCCGATGAATATGATGGCGCCTTTGTCGATGAGGCTATTGACTAAGGGGGTGCCGATGACTCCTGCTCCGCCACTGATGAATACGTGTTTTTTGTGCCATTTATCCATGGTTGATACATCCATGCATGAGTGAGTCGATGAATTTTCCTTCTACGATGACATGCTCTTTGAGGCGCCCTTCTGGAATAAAGCCTTGTGCTTCAAGCACGGCAATATGGTGTGGGCGGATGTCGAACGTCTCGGTGTATAAGCGATGCAGTTTGAGGTGGATGAAGGCGATCTGTTTAAGCAGTGTTAAGAAGATGGTGAAGTCTTGTTGGTATTGATGAGGATCTATTGTCCTTTGCGGATCGAGCAAAAAGCTCACTTCCCCCCGGCGGCAATGCCAATCGAGATGGACAAGACCTCCATAACCGATGCAGCTGTCGTTTAGAAGAAAGCTGAAAAGGACTTGGTTGGGGTGTGTTTGTGTGAAGAGAGGTAAAATTGCTGTTTGATAATATTGTTCCTGTGCAGTATCTGTGAGGAGTGTGTGTTGGCGTAAAATGTTCATTTGGGCGTTGCGCCAGTTTTTGATGTCCAACAGATCTTGCTGACGCAAGGGCACAAGTTGATAAGGGGGATGGGCGAAAATCTGTTGTTTCAAGCAGGCGTAATCCATGAGCTTAGGCTTCCGTATAGGGGATGATCAAATCCTGAGCATAGCGTATTTGTCTTTTTTCGTGTATGTCTCGGCAGAAGGGAGGAGGCGGTTGGTCTAAGGCTTCAAGCAGCAGCCACTCCAAGGAGTGGAGTCCCATGGCAAGGCTAAGGGTGGAGGCTCCGCCAAAGCGCGGGTTGCATTCGATAAGATGGAGCTGCCCTTTTTGATCACGGAGGAGCTGGATGACAGCCGGGCCGTAGAGTTTAAGATCGTGGGCTACGTTTTGGCATAGTTGTTCGATGTGTGGATCTTGGTGACTCGTGGTGATTTGCGATTCGCCATCGATAATGAGATCGCGGGAGCGCACAATTGTGCCTTTTACGTACCCTGTGCGGTCCACGTAGAGGTCGACGCTATATTCGATCCCTTTGATGTAGGGTTGAAAAATAGGTTGTGCTAGGGTGGCAGCCCATTGGATCGCTTCTTGCTGAGTGAGGTCGAGTTTTAAGGTGCGGGCGCCAGCACCATAGCGTTCTTTGACCACATAGGAGGGGGTGTCAAGCTCATCGATAGTTAAAGTCGTTGAAATGGAAGGGTGTTTGTGGCTGCTTAGGAATTGTGCGAATTGCCATTTATCGCGGCAGATGTCAATGGTTGATGCGAGTGAGATGGCGCACCAAATCCCTTGGGATTGTAGAGCTGCCTGATGTTGCGCAAAGAAGGGGAGTTCCCCATCGCGCGTGGGTATGATGAGTTTGATCTGGTTATCTCGACAGAATGAGAGCACTGTGTCACAGGTAAGGTCTGCTTGTAAAGGCATCTGCCAGAAGGCATCTACGAAATGGCGTCCGATACACGCCGGATTGGTATCTGCACCAATAAGGGTGCCAGGGAGATTGAGCGTTTTAAGGGCGTGTTTGAGGGCGTTTAATAGGGGAACTTTTTTTGAGATGCTGGTGACGAGGATGTTGCATGACATGGTGGGGAGTTTTCCTATTTAGCAGCATTTTTTTGATTATTGA
>JABDFJ010000097.1 GCA_013286645.1 Chlamydiota bacterium
GCACACGGGCACGGAAGTTGGTTTAGCCTTTCGCCTTTAGCCTTTATTGATGATCGACTTCATTTCTACTTTTAGGCCGCGCTTGTAGTTGTGCCACCACTGTTGGCATTGTTTTTGCCTTTCTTCCAAGGCAATTGGATCTTCCAACAGAGTGTGCATCAAGTTGGGAGCTTCGTCCCAAGTCTCAACGCTAAGGAAAGGATGAGCTCCTAAGAAGTTGGTGAAGTAGTCGATAGGGGTTTTTTCTACAATGGGAATGCAACCACATTCTAAGGCCTCCCATACGCGGAAGGAATCGATATTCCAAAACCCTCTTGGACACGGTGCAAAGATGGTATCCATGAGGAGATTGCGGTAATCATCTACTTTGAGTGCATTGGGATCACCCCACTTGGCTATTTCATAGATATAGTGATTGGGAACCGTTTTTAAATGTGCCACCATATATTCGCGTGTCGGTTTGCGCTGCACTTGGCCGGCAAAGCTCCAAGTGTAATTGCGTTGAGAAGGCTTTTTAAAGCGTGGTTTGGGGTAGTTGAGCCAAAATTCAGCTTTATAACCTAGGGGGAAGATGAGCACATTGTCCATCTGTGCAAAGTCTTTATGCCAATAATTTCGAAACACAAATTTAGCAAAGGGATAGAAATCTGTGGCGGCATGGTAGAGTTCATCGCTAAGGTGAATGATACCGAAGTTATAGTTCAGCTCATGGAATTTGGTAAAATAGGCTTGTTGCTTGGGTGAATCGTTGGCAAAGACCCCTGTGTTGCTGGAAACCACCACAATCGCATTATCCATAAAGACTTCAAAGTTGCCGTCTGTGACTTCGTCATAAGCAATACCCGACAATAATTCTGCGAGCCAATCTTCTTCGAAGCGATATTCTTTGCTCATTTGCCATATTAAATGCATTTTGGGGGCTTCTTTGGCTGAGGCAAATGCCACGCATGTGGTGGTGTATAGCAAAAGAAAGAGAGTGTGTATTTTCGACATCGGATTAACCAATAAGAGTTTTAGAAAAAAACATCCTAAAGTAATCATCAAGGTGGTGTCAATAGCAATTGAAGAACTACCAAGCCTCTTGCAAGAGAGGTACTGCGTAATCCATGAAGGATTCAAGTGAAGGGTGAGAGGAGGAGAGAACGGCTTGGCGTCGGGCGAGTAAGGCTGCATTGCCTTTGAATAAGAAGCCCATCAGCTGTTTCATTTTGTTTACTTGGCTCCTTGCGGGCATATCAGGGGAGATTTCTTTCAAATAGACATTAAAGTAGCGTGCAAGCACATTCCATTGAGGTCGATACTCTATGTTCGCAAAATGGGCGCGTATTTGATGGAAAATAAAGGGGTTGATGACACTGCCCCTTCCGATCATCAAGGCATCACATCCAGTAACTTTCAACATATTTAATGCGTCTTGTACATTGAGGATGTCGCCATTCCCAACTAAAGGTATTTTCAACAGTGATTTAGCTTCGGCAATGAGCTCCCATTTAGCTGGCGGACCGTAGCCATCGACTTTGGTTCTGGGATGTAGTGTAAGAAAACGAATGCCACTTTCTTGTGCAGCTAATAAGTTTTCTTTGAAAAGGGAAGTGTCTTCGAAGCCTGAACGCATCTTGACTGTGACAGGCACCGATACGGCTTTGACCATGGCCCGTGCGATCTGATATAGTGCGTTCGGTTCTTTCAGCAAGCTGGAGCCCGCTCCCTTGCCTGTGACGGTATTCGATGGACATCCACAGTTCAAATCGATGCGTGGCGCTCCGCGCTTTTCAACTTCCTGGGCCATAGCCGCCATCAATTCAGGATCTGATCCCATCAATTGGGCTGCTTGGGGGATGGGGGCGGTCTCATCGGAGCGGTATTGTCGGGCTAAGCTTTTGACGTGGGCGTTGATAGGAACGCGCATGAATTCGGTGACAGCCTCATCGAAGCCGCCGACCGAGGCCATTGCTTTGCGAAAGCAGCGATCACCTACCCCTTCCATGGGGGCTAATATAAGGTAGGGGCAACCATTTGGATCGCGTGGTAGTATTGTCATGCGAAAAGTATAGAGGATTAAGGATTAAGAGGCAAAAACCATATAGGAAAAAGGACCTAAAGGACCTAAACGACCTAAAGGACTAATGCCACTGTCGTTCAGTCCTTTAGGTCGTTTAGGTCCTTTAGGTCCTTTTTGACGCTTACTGAGCACGGAAACCGCTGCTCTTTGCTAGCTTCTGCTTTATTTTTTTGGACGTGTCCGATATTCTACATCTTAAAAAATAAGGCTGATATTATGATTTTAGACCAATTAACCCATCTCCATTTGTATGCTGATATGTATCCGGGTTTTAAAAAAGCTTTCGATTTTATCGTGTCTCATAAAGATAAGCCCTTCGAAGCTCAGCGCCTACACCTCGATGGCGACAATTTAATTGCCATTATGGAAGCTCCCGAAAGTCGAGGCCATGCAGGCGCGCGGTTGGAAGCCCACCGCAAATACATAGACATTCAGTATACATTTAGTGGCACAGAAGAAATAGGGTGGAGCCCCCACCACGCTTGTAAGCAGGTTAGTCAGGCCTATCATCTAGAAAAAGACATTGAGTTTTTCTCTGACATGCCAACGTTATGGTTGCCTATTCCTGCGGGATCATTTGCTATTTTCTTTCCCCATGATGCGCATGCCCCTCTGGCAGCAACCATGCCCATACAAAAGATCATCATGAAAATTGCTGTGACGCACAAAATCTAAGAGAATAGCGATGCAGTCCATATTAGAGCGCGAAGCTAAATGTCTAGTCGATATCAGCAAGATTATCCCAGATATATGTTTGGATATACGCTATGCCACGGCCAACAACTTTATGGGATATCCTTTGTATTCATCACCCTTATGCTACCTGCACGAGGATACTGCTGTAGCGCTGTGTAAAGTCCAAGCAGAACTCAGCACGCTTTCATTAGGACTTAAAATTTATGATGGTTATCGTCCATTGCCTGTGCAACAGGCGATGTGGGATGCCATTCAAGATGACCGCTTTGTATCAAATCCGGCAGTGCGTATTGGTGGACATATCCGGGGGATTGCTGTTGATGTGACGCTCATTGATAGAGACGGAGAAGAGCTTGAAATGCCTTCGGGCTTTGATGAATTTAATGAAAAAGCTTATAGCTCATACATGGGAGCTAGTGCAGCAGCCTTAAGCAATCGCAGTTTGTTACATGCTGTCATGACAAAGCACGGCTTTAGCACGATCGACACTGAATGGTGGCATTTTGATCTTAATGGCGGGTACGATGATGCAAAATATCCACCATTGAATATTACGTTCGAAGCTCTCGAAAGTATCCATACATAATATCGCTTATTGCGTATTAAATATTTTTCTTGTTAAGTTCCGTGTTTATCAATGTAACATTTTACAGGAGTTGTTATGGAAAACCCACAGGATATCCGCGTATTTTCTCGATATCTTTTTAATACGGAAAGATTGAGACATAATTGGGGCTGGTTCTTATTGCTTGGAATCATTTTCATTGCATTAGGCGTTTTGGCCGTGGCTTCACCGATATTAGTGACGGTGGATGCTGTGATTGTACTTGGTGCTCTTTTGCTTACCGCGGGCGTTTTGCAAGTCATCTATGCCTTTTTTATCAGGGAATGGAGCGGCTTTTTTCTTTCGTTGCTTTCTGGATTTCTCTATGCCGCCGTTGGATTTATGTTAGCGATGCATCCTGCAGCTGGTGCTTTAACCTTGACGATCCTATTAGCGACCTTTTACATGGTCGGTGGCCTATTCCGTATCATTGGATCAGTGATGACGCGTTTTGAAAGTTGGGGATGGGCATTATTTAGTGGGATCATCAAATTTACGTTGGGATTATTAATATTCTTGGGTTGGCCATCAACAGGTTTGTGGGTGATCGGTTTATTTATCGGTATTGATTTGATTGTCTATGGATGGTTTTGGACTTTACTAGCCTTAGGCGCGCGTAGTATCCCTCCAGCTAAGTAATCCTTGCTGCGAGCCTGAGTTTGGCTAAAGCCGCGGGGCTTGTAACGCGGCTAAAGCCGCAAGGTTTGTAGCTTAGGCTTTAGCCTGAGCTCGTTTTGGCAGGCTTGAGCCTGCCCGCGCCGCAAGCGATAGCGGCGCATGGCGCGCCAACTCGTGGCGAAGCAGAATTTAGCTAAAAGCATTAAGGCGTAAAGGCTTGAGGCATTGGCGGCA
>JABDFJ010000098.1 GCA_013286645.1 Chlamydiota bacterium
CAGCCGAAGATTACGCCACCTATGCGCCTATCTTCGACACAGCCATCCAGAACCTCTATAAGGGAAATAAAGACGCGCAACTTTTGTAACTAGTCTCGTCTTTGTAAAGACGAGACTAGTTACGCACACCTAACTCAAGGTTAGAGTGCTGGAGGCGTTGGAACCCCTAAGAGGGCCGCAGCTCGCAGAGCAAGTACGTACACACAATAGCATGTGTTGCCGTCTGGAATGACAGGCACCGCACCAAGGTCTACGATCATCAAGTTTTGAGTCCCCCATACACGCAGATTGCCATCGACAACCCCATCCGCAATCGAAGTGCTCATGCGTGTGGTGCCTGTGATGTGATCTTCTGGTATGCTTCCTTGTGAAGCCAGACTAGCAAGTAACTGATTGGTTGGATCGTTGAAATAGTCTGCAGGAATATTGATTATCCCTGCGCCCGGAATTGCCTGAATGATATCATTTACGATGCGGTAACCAGCAACAGTTAGATCTAGATCCGTAGGATCGGCGATAGGCTGACCGGGTGTAGCCGGACCATCTGAGTACATATTGAGATTCACTAATGGTGGAATCAACGGATCTGTGCTCACAATTTGAATATTCCCTCTACTTTTAGGTTCTAAAATAAAAGGGAGAAACTCGATGACAACACTGCCACCGGCTCCTGGGCCAAAATTCTCCGTTAACAACTCAAGACGGCGCACCTGCTCGTTAGCTGTGCCTACATAAGGAAATCCATTTATGAATGAAGATGAAGCGATGACAGGTGGTTGATAAGCTGGTGGAACAAACGTAATGACTCCAGCTCCATATTGATTGATCAGGTTTGCCCCCACATTAGGGTTATTAACCACTACTGGGATATTAAGCGAATTCAATAATTCCGCATCACCCACACCAGATCTTTGCAAAAGTGCTGGAGTTTGGATAGCTCCCGCGCACAAAATAATTTGTTTCCCATAAGCTTTAAGCACTTTGCTACGGCCATTATTTGAGATAAATTCAATGCCGATAGCTTTATTCCCCTTGAATAGTACGCGTGAAGCCCACGTGTTCGATTCAATACGCAATTTGCGGCCGTTGACACCTCTGCCTTCCGGAGTGACCACATTAGGAGTAAGAAATTCAAGCGCAGAATAACTTCTGTGACTCTCCTCACTCAAAGCTGGCGGCGTAACAAATAATTGGTTTGGAGTTACCCCAAGGATGCCGGTGGTATAGTCGTTATAATCATCCATGTAACCGATGCCATCGGTATTCGCAATAACGGTGGATAAGGAAGGATTGGGAGCACCAGCAGCTGGATTGACAGGGGGGAATTGGCTAATCTTAATCGGACCATCAGTACCGCGCTGATTGGTGTTAACAGGACCGCCATTGCTGGTGTATGTTTCGAGGGCTTTCATGTAAGGTAAAAGTGCATCATAGCCCCAAATGGGATTGCCAGAAGCTGCCGCCCAGCCATCATAAATGCCTGGTGTGCCTCTAACGGCTAACATAAAGTTATGAGCACTGCTGCCTCCCCAACCTCTGCCTTCGGAATAGGTCTGAAACGCACCAGTTATTCCTGTCGGATAAGTCCGCGCATAAAGCGGATTGATATAAAGTGTAAGGGTCTCAATAAAACTGGAAAAAGGGTTAGGATCTAATACCACAGGATCGTCGGCATGGTTGATGCCATCTTCCAGCACTAAAACCGTAGTTTTAAGATCGTCCGTCAATTTGCGGGCAAGAATTGAACCGGCCGAGCCGTTGCCCACGATGATGTAATCATACTTGGCATATTTTGGGCATGAGGATCCACTGCACGCCGATTTGTTAAAGGCGTCAGTTTTTTCCGCTGTCACAGCACTGAGAGGCAAAGCACACAGCGCGGTGAACATTAATGTACTTAGTGATTGTTTCCAATTCATTCTCACACTCTCCTTTTTTTTAAGTGGTGGATGTTTGGTATGTAATCATATGTAGCGAAACCATACTTAAAATTTCAATAAATAATTTTATAAAATACAGAACGCTCTCCTAAAAAAATCATTGTTTTTACATTTTAGCCTTGCCTTAAAATTTAAGTTTTTGAATATATGAAAAAAAACAACCAAAGGTTAGAGAGTTATATATTATGAAATCAAAATTTTTAGCGTCTTTGTTGTCTTTGTCTGCCATCTTCATGGGAGTCCAAGGTTCAGCTCAAGCTGACTGGCGCAATCCCTTTGCTTCCAATTGCTGTGACACTTCCTGCTGTGAGCGGGATTGGTCATTTGAAATCCGAGGCGCAGCCTTTTTGCCACTTAATAGCGACTTAAGTGATATTTATGACTCAGGATGGCCTACATTGGAGTTTGAAGGTACTTATGACATCACGAAAAATGTTTTGCTATGCGGCGATGACTTGCTCGCTTGGGTCAATGTGGGCTGGACACCTGAATGCGGCAACACAAAAGAATGGGGATATCAAACTAAGCTGAATCTTGTGCCCCTCAGTGCCGGCCTTGAATATGCCTACAATATCTACCCATGCTTGGATGTCTATGTGGGTGCAGGTGTTGCTTACAGCTGGCTAATGTTGAAGAATTTTGATGGTTTCGACACACACCATCGCCAACGCAGCAATGTTGGTGGCGTTGCTAAATCCGGATTCCGTTACCAAATATGGAACAACTTCTTCATCGATGTCTTTGCTGATTATTACTACACCAAATTCAACGACTTAAGCACCGATTGGCAATCCATCGAAGGCAATTTCAGTGGCTTCTTCGTTGGTGGCGGTCTTGGTTACAAATTCTAACCAATAACTGCGTTCAAATCGACGATAGCTAAGGCTTAGACCAGGATATTGAATTAAACAAAATTCAATACTCTAGTCTAAGCCTTAACTTTTTTATGAGGTAATTTTGGAGGCCCCTCTGTATAGCGGACTCGCCACTAAACTGAACCAAAAAACAATAATTATTTCATAGACACAAGAAGGATATGAATCTTTCAACAGCAAGTATAAAGCGACAGCCACAATAGCGGCAACTCCTCCACGAAATCCTCCTTCCCAAATACTCTTAGGTGCTTTTAAATAAAGATGATATTTAAAAGAAATAAACATCCCTATAGGCAATGCAATCGCATCACAACGATTGCACTTTGGACTCAAAGAAACAAACAATAGCATTAATAGCGGTACTATCATGGCTAACGCACATGTATAGATGAGGCTTTGTGCTTGTAAGTATTTTTCAATAGGATCGATAGTACGAATGAAAAGATAAAACAATCCAAAAGCTATGGTCCAGCCGCCCAAAATATCGATCGGGTAATGAACACCTAAGTATAGCCTTGAAAAGCTGATAAGAAGAATATATGCTCCGCCCACCATCCAGGCCCATTTATTCTTCCAATAGTAGATCAACAAAGCTCCCATTAACATCGCAGTTTGCGCGCCTCCACTCGGAAATCCAAAAGAAGGAAAACATAACAGACCGATGTCAGGCATATCTGTGCATGGACGAGGCCACCCCACGAGAAATTTAGCTAAAGAGTTAATAAGGCTACTACATAGAAAAATATAATATAATCTGATTCCCCAACGACTTGAAAAGCCAATCCAAACCAGCGGTATCAAGACTAAACCAAAATAAATCGTGTCGAAATAATTAAGAAAAAGAAAAAAGGGATTTAAGTAAGGACTTCTTTCTTGGGCCAGAGCAATCATAAATTGTAATTGCTCTTCATGAAATGGCATATTGTTTCTCCTAAAGAAATTGGCGCAACGCGGCATGAAGTATAGCAAAAGTTGAAATAAAGGCGAAAGCTAAAGGCGAAAGGAAAAAAACAAACAGCCAGAATTGTCCCTGTCCCTATCGTCCCTCTTTTAAGTGAGAATTTTTGTTCTCTTCTCAGCAGTTCCCGCCAATAACCTTTTTCAAGGAAAAGCAATCACTTTAGCAGCATTTTTTTCGTAAAGTCCCATATTTTCGGGCAAGGGCACGGGCAAG
>JABDFJ010000099.1 GCA_013286645.1 Chlamydiota bacterium
CGGCATTCTTGTCGCAGTGGCTGGGATCAGCAAAGCATTGGATTTTGCCATCGATGAAGCTAAGGTGCATAATGTGCCGTTGTTTATTCTTTTTGTACGCGAACAAAATGTGATCACAGAAGAAGATCATATGCGCTTATGGGCCGATGATGATGATGCGTGTAATCTTTTCGATTATGTGCTTGATAAAACAGCTGCTAATCTCACTGCTTTCTTGTATACCGTCTCATCGCATGTGGCGCATAGTGTGGCCGAGATAGCTAAAGACAAGGGTGTTAAACAGGTTGTGGTTGATCGGCGCCGAGGGATGTATTCGGTCGTGAATTATATTCGCGGAACGACCACAGAGGATTTACTACGCAGTCTCCCACCAGGTGTAAATGTCGTAGCCATCTACTAGCAAAGACATGGACGGAATGGATGAATATGGACTGAATGGACGAAAAATGGACAAGAAAGTTGTCTATTCTTAGCTGACTCAGTTCCTATATTTCGTCCATTTCGTCCATTCAGTCCATCCAGTCCATTTCGTCCATTCAGTCCATCCAGTCCATTTCGTCCATTCAGTCCATCCAGTCCATTCAGTCCATTTAGCTTTTGTTGGCACGGAAAATGTATGTGATTTATTATTTATTATTGGTTATGTTTATTAATTAATTTAGTATAATAAAGTTATGTAATTTTTTGTTTTTCGGAGGAGTATGTCTTTAAATACAGTATCTTCGGATTGGCAAAGTAAATCGGCGACACCCACTTCCTTTTGTGCTAGAGAAAAGCTGCAAGTTACGATTGATAAGAATACTGGCAATATTAAAGTTCAAACAATAGTCCAATCACGATTTCAACACTTCATGAGTGATGTGGTCCGTTTTTTTAAGCTCGACACGCTACAGAAATATTTCGTTACCATCACTCCCACTATTAGATATGAGGCGACAGATGAGTTGCGCAGTCTTTGTGAAAATGATACACACCTTTCCCTAGGAGAGGTCGAAACACAAATTATTGATAAGACGCTACACTCGGGGTTAGACATCACGCAGGCAAAAGAAAGTGTGATGGCGACAATTAAAGTTTTGCGAGAAGGAAAAGCGATTTGGTCGCAGCCAAATTCGACGGAAACGCTGACCCCTCCCATACCAATATATGGTAAATCACCAGCAACCAACACAGTCCCATCAGAAGCGGAAGTCTCTACGCCAACAGCCCCGCCTTCATCGGTAGGAGTAAAAAACGAGACTATTTTTGTTAGCAAAATCCCCTTTCTAGCACGGACATTAAAGTGTACTTGTTTGACGGCACTGATGATAGGCAGTGGCTATCTGACTTATATGCAAATGCGAGCTGTACCGATCATGCATGATAATAGCGGTAATCCAGTCCCTCAGGATTTATGTCAGTTTCCTGAAATGACGGAGATTTGTAAAGGCAATTTGGGGATTAGCCGTATCGATATGCCCCAAGTTGAGGGACCAGCTAAAGAGAGTTTTTTGAAAAATCAAACGGTGAGCGTCTTCCATTCAGACATTCAAGCAGAAGAATTAGTCCCCGTACAAAGTGAGATGAGTTATGAAAAGGTGATGGGGATGGTTGAAGCCGCTAAGCAGCGCAAATTCGACCCTTGTGGCGGTGAAATTCTGGTCGCTTCCGGTGATGTGAGGGACGGCAAGATTCACTATGTGATCGATGGACACCACCGCTATGCAGCCTGTCGATTGTTGGGCGGGATGCAGCAGGTCATCTCGATTTCAGCAACCGCAAGGTTTGTGCTGGATCAATTGGCGACATTTCCCGGCGTGACAAAGGCCGCTTTGTAGCCTCTGTCACCTAAACATGTAACATTTCTAGATTTAAGAAAAAACGGAGGAGTGATATCCTATAGCAGATTACACACAGTTTGGGTGACATAATGCGAAAATTTCTGCTGGCTTTTTTAGCTCTTCCTTTATTTCTTATGGCTTCAGTCCACAATCCAGTCTTGATATTGGATGACGTAAACAAAGATGTTTTACCACGGAACTTTCGCTCTTGCCGCAATCCCTTGCCTGAAGGCTCCACAGTATCGCGCGAAGGCTTAGATACATTGCGCATCTCGGGAAGTGCGCAATTTTCTGAATTAGGATTGGGCGCGTTGCTCAAAAAAATCGATGTGATAGATCAACTCATCGTTGTCGATTTACGGGGGGAATCACACGGCTTTATTAATGGCAATGCTGTGAGTTGGTTCGTAGAGCGCAATATGATTAATATAGGCAAAAGTGATAATGAGATAAAACGCGACGAGCTAAAACTCTTAGATCAAGTACGTGCACAACAGCAGATCACGATAACAGAAGTGTTATCAATGATTAATTATGACACAATAAAAGACACTTCACTGCTTATTCTTAAAGTCGCGTCTGTAGCTGATGAAGAAGAAATTACCAAAAAAGCACATGTGGGCTACAAACGCTTTTTTGTGCAGGATCACAAGGCTCCATCTGACGAACAGGTCGATGAATTCATCTCTTTTGTGGCAAATAAACCCGCTAATGCATGGCTGCACTTCCATTGTAAAGCCGGCAAAGGAAGAACATCGACCTTCATGAGCCTGTACGATATGTTGCTAAATGCTAAAAAGTTGCCTTTTGAAGCGATTATGCAGCGGCAGCAACAGCTTGATGGTGACTATAACGTGCTTCATTTGGGATCGCCATCGACATGGAAATATCCATATACGGTGGCAAGGGCTGAGTTTCTCAAACGCTTTTATCAGTATGCGCGTGAAAATGCTGATGATTTCAAAACAAGTTGGACGAGTTATCTCAAAAAAAATACCGCTATCTCTTCAGCTAAATAGGAGAATAAATTTTAATTAACACCTGGCATAAAATTCAAAGAAAAGAGATAAAAGATCGTGTAGACTAAATATTATTTGAGGATCTTCTCCAATGTTCGAGATTATTCAAAAGTCGTCCACGAAAGCGATCTTAAAATTAAGTGGCAATGTGCAAGCGGTATTAGAAGGGTGCGTCACCAACAAGACTTTAGTGCCCTTGGAAAGTAGTGATTTTAGCTTTGCGCTAGGTTCTGGTACATTTTCTATTTCTGACAACTTAGGCGAGGCGCTCATCGTTGATAGCGCTCCTTATATCTCATGGGTTGATGGCGCTAGTGTGCGTACCGAAAGGCATCATTCACTAAAAAGCCCTTTTATGCTAGGTCTGGATAAACATCAGGTTGCAGCCGAATTGCTTTATCAAAAGCCAGGTTCCACCCCGATCACTTTAAAGGACCTATACCAAGAGTTGACCACCCAGCATCCTCAAGGCTTTGCTATTGTTGGACAAGCTAATTTCACAGAACTTGATAGTGTATATTTACAAAAACCGCCGATTTTTGGAGCGAATATTATTCAGCATTCCGCGGACTATTGGAAGAAAATTCCTAAGGAAGCTAATAAGCAGGCGTGTTTTTTTGGGATCGCGATTCCCAATCAAGCCAAGAAGTATTATTCGGGCGATTTGCTGATGAGTGCATTTTATCAAAATCCGAACGAGTCCAATGTTATTTCAATGCTAAGCCACACACATGCCGCTGTCTTGAAGCATGAACCCATCAAAAAAACCACCAACACACAAGAATTGTATCAACAAATACAAGATCGTATGCCCATGGCGTCGATCCGCCGTTTGCAGATGCCATCTGTTCTTCATGAAGGTGTCTTTGCCATCTTTTCCCTTTCGGGTCTGGCTAAAAGCTAAAAGCGAAAAAGAAAGGCGAAAAATAAAGGCGAAAGGCGAAAGGCTAAAAAAAAGGCTAAAAGCTAAAAACTAAAGGCGAAAAAGAAACATTACCTGTCGCCGTTTAGTCCCTTTTTTTGTAAATGTTCAGGGCATATGCAGCTTGCCGCGGTAGCGGCCTAAGAGATTAGCCCCGGGTGGAGCGCATAGCGGAACCCGGGGTATTGAAAAAA
>JABDFJ010000100.1 GCA_013286645.1 Chlamydiota bacterium
AGTTCTTCAAAACCGGATAGCCAAAATTATAGCGCATTTCTCAATTTTTTAAGCTGATCAATTCTTAAGGAGTGCGTAACCCCCTTGATCGCTACTATGACTTGTTCGGCATAGTTTTCACGGGCAGCAACTTTGTCCTCGTTTCTAGCTATCTCGTTGATGTTTAGCTTTTTACCCGCTACCACACAAGCATCATTAACCGTGTCCACCGTGATGTGATTAGCAGCAGGCAGCGCCTTCAAGATTCGATACACCAGTGCCTGCCGCCAGCCGCTCAAAGAACTCCGATTGATCTGCGGATCTGTCATTAATTTAATGATGCGCAAATTGTCTTGCTTATGATGCATCCTCATCTCTTTGAGAAGCGGCTCATAGTCAGCGTATTTGATCCCTCTAAATAAATTGACTATGAGTGTCTTAGCATCCTCACCTTTCTGCCATATCGTATATTTGAGCGCCTCGGCACAAGTATTTTTTAAGGCCTTTGCTTTGAATTGATGATGCTCAGAAGTAGGAGAAGAGGGTGTCGATGGACTCAATAATTGCTGAGGATGACTGGCTACATGGCCGGTAGCTATAGCGAGCGCCGATAACCCAGGCTGCGACGTTGGTGAGGTTTCAACGCTTAGATGGGGGCTGCCAGACCATACAGATGGTGTGGAGTTAGATCCTAGAGCACGTGCACCCACAGTTAAACTAGACATGTTGTCCTTCCTTATTAAAATCTTGAGTATCATTTTTCTGAGGCTGCTTCCGCACATATCCCATGGCAAGCAGAATGCCTAAAGCACCCATAGGCGTAATGCCAGTTGCATTCGTCATCTCGTTATTAAAGATGAGCATCTTGGGTATTTCGAAATTTTTAACAAAATCTTTACCCTCAACATCTTTCACAAAATACTCCATTAACCGGTTGTAATTTAAATAGCCTTTATTAAGGGCTTGCTGCACGACAGCTTGCACCATTTTCACCATCTCATCAAGCGTCATAAAACTGGCGATGATGGCCAACACCTTCTCAGGTTCATTTTCAATCATCTCAACTAATGCATCTGGCAGCGTCTCTGTGCCTTCATCAAAATACAAGGAGTAAATCAACCCCCACTCAGAATGGAAAAAGTTTTTTAAGAAAGTGGTAACATGCGAGTCTTGTGTAAACGTTTGCTGCACAGCTCGTTCCACTCCGACGTCTTGCATTTGCTCTTCTTGGGTGGACTCTGCATCACTCGTTGATGCATTACTCTGTGCCAATCTATCGATCAATTTAGGAGCAGCAAACGTACCCAACATCATAGCCTCCATCCCACGTCTAATGAGATCATAAACATTTTGCACAGCTTCTACGACGGGCAGTGCATCAGGCGAACTTTGGATTCCTTGCCTAGTCTTTGTTGCACGTTGATGGTATTCGGGAGGCACATTCTTTGAATAATAGACAGGTGGCCCATCAAATTGCCCTCCACTGCAATCAGTAAGCCATTTGGAAAATTCAAAGAGCTCTTCTTCTCTTTCCGATAGCAAAGCCCCTGGTTCTACAGTGTCGGATTGATCGCTGATATAGCGTAAACTAGCGAACAAATAGAACAAGTTGGAGTCTAGAAGTGGCTGATCATCTGTGTTCCTCCAACGTTGTAAGTTTGAAATATATTTCGACTCCCCTAAAATGAGATCCTTCAATTCGGCCAAGGAATGGGTTTCGGGACAAATTTCGCGTATCCTGTCTATTGTTTTACTGCGCAGTTCCTCATTAGGCAGGCCGTTAAATCGGGCTATGGCGGCATCGAACAGGGTGCCAAAGGTTGTTGAGTCTATGCCTGGCGCTAAATCGCCAAATAGATAAGGTTCTGCTGGTTTGTTGGCGCGGAAGCCCTCTAAATTGAGTTCATAGACCTCTCCCTCCCTCTTGCCTACAACCACCGGCGCGGACAAAGCCACTAGTTCGCGCTTTGCTAGCAATAGCTTCAAGATCTCATACGGATTCTTGCGACTTTTATCAGTCGGATCAGCCAGTGCCTTCACTACCCCAGCTCTTGCAATCAATTTAAAATCAAGAGCTTCTTGACAGTCTAGCTGTGGCACCATCGCAAGCACATTCGTTGCTAGGGAATAATCTTCCCTGCGATCGTAAAGATGATCAAGGCGCCATTGCAAAAAGCCTTTTGATAACGCCCTAATTTCAACACACGCTGGAGAATCTTGATTATTGAACAACTGCGCCACAATGTGCTTATAGTTAGCATCCTCACTATCTTTCAAACTACTCCATTGCTCCAAAGCAGCTATACGGCAATTGGGGGCTATCATCTTCAAAGCCGGCAACAACTGGTCGCGCAACGTCAACCTATCATCAAGAACAGGGAAAATGGGTTTGTCTTCTTGAGGACATGCCGCCAGAAAATCAACCACCTTCTCGACATCGGCCGAAGTTTTATGTGGAGGGAGTAAATTTACAAGAGACATCAGCAGATTTTGCCTCCGAGGGTTTTTAAGAGCCAGCAAGTAAGGCAGCGCCAGTTTGATATGTTCAAGAGTACCCTCTAAACCCCTAATCCACCCCATATCGCCATTAGCAAGTAAATTTGAGAGCCCTGCAAAATAAGTTCTGACTGAAATATTACGTCCCAAAATTGGCTCTAATGCCGCCTTAACAAAAACGGCCATAAGATGCTCAAATCGTTTGCTATGTGCCGCATAAAGGGGGGCAAGCTTCTGAACCAAAGTGACACGTTCCATTGAAGAAGCTATATGCGTGGCAATGGGCAAAACCTGTTTGAGAAAATCGGCGCGCTTATCATCTTCTATAGTTTCTAAAACTTTAAGGATCTCATCACAATCGGCACGGGAGGCATCGCTTTTGGCCAATTCCACCACACATCGACACACAGCATCATCTCTATCGAGTACAGGTAGCAGCGCTATCATTTTAATCACAAAAGCCCGTTGCCGATCAGTGGGAAGTTTAGCCAAACATAAACTCAACGATTGTAGAATCGGCACGATAGCGTCTGGAGTTTGCCCACCCAATGCTAGGAGAATTTCAGGAAAGCCCCGTTCATCATTACAAGATTGGAAAAGAGGCAGCAGAGTTTTGCCACAAACCTCTCGTTGCCAAGGTGGCAACATAGCTAAAACCTCAACATACGCAGGTAACACCGCAAAAGAAGGAAGCTTACTTTCCACCTCAGCCACGAGCGTATATAGACTATCGGCAACGATTTCAGACTCAACCACCATCGGAACAGTATCCACCGAAAAACTCTCTGCAACACTTGCTTCCTCATCTGAATCTTCAAAGGGGTTACCATCGTACTCGGACTCCTCGTCAAAGTCGCCCGATACTTCCTGATGTTCCTCGTTACTAAAAGTGCGGAAGATCTTCAGCAGCTCAGGCTCGGTGAATTTAGCCTTAAACAGCGTTAAAATGGTCTGTGTACGCACTTCCCTTGCCTTGTCTTCACGTCCTTGCACAGTGGCTTTGACAGAATGGACAGAGGTCACTTGTTGTACCCATGACATTGCAGCTGGTGGAAGCGCGGTCGGGGTCAGTGCTGCGGGATACCTTTCATCGCCTTGACGCAACCTTGCCCTTAAAAATGCGGTCAGACGATTCACTGGTGTTGGTACAAGCGATCCTAGATTAAAAGGATCCAGACCTGCACCTGAAGAGCCTGCCGCGTTTGGGGAAGGACTCGCCGGCGGCATAGCCTCAGAATGTCTTTCATCGCCTTGACGCAACCTTGCCCTTAAAAATGCGGTCCGACGATTCGGTGGTGTTGGCTCACGCAACCCTGGACTAAAAAGATCAACGCCTACCCCTGAAGAGCCACTCGATGAAGCCGAGTTTGGGGAAGGACTCGACGGCGGCAGGGCTGGAGGCGAA
>JABDFJ010000101.1 GCA_013286645.1 Chlamydiota bacterium
AAAGGTGGACATGACTTCACAGTAAACGATATTGACAATGTGCAACAAAAATATGACATCTATGAGTGGAATCCTCCCGACGCCGGCAATGCTCTCTATAAAGATATAAAAAATCCTGATGGCACAATGTTTAATGGGCTTACAACTTTAGGTGGAGGCTTTGCCAATAACGATGGCCGATTTATCCAAGGCCAGACTAAAGGCGATCCTAAGCAAACACCAGGCTATGGTGAAAGTGTTTTGGAATATATTCAGAAAATTCAAGCTACCGAACCAGCCAAACGTAAACCGTTTTGCCTCTTCATCTCCCTAGTTAATCCCCACGACGTCTGGGTCTATCCTCAATATTGGGAGGAAGCCGGCTATAAACATGATGACTTTGCCAATATGGGGATTGATCTACCTAGCAATTACCATGACGATCTGACAACAAAACCCTCAGTACAGCTCAAGGCGCGCCAAGCTTTCGACAAACTATCTCCCTTAAACGATCAAACACATGCCAAAGAATATGTCAATTTCTATGCTTATTTGAATAAACTGGCCGATTCACACGTGGTAAAAGTTTTGGATGCCCTAGATACGGCCGGCTTAACAGAAGATACCATCATCATTCGCACTGCCGATCATGGCGAACTTGGACTTTCCCATGGAATGCGCGAAAAAGCCTACACCGTTTATGAAGAAATGGTGCATATCCCCTTCATTGTATCAAATCCCAAAATGTACCCCACACCACAAACAACAGATGCTTTCTATTGCCACCTAGACCTCCTACCAACCATCGCCGAATTAGCCAATATTCCCGATCATGCGAAATATGGCAAAGGCACAAGCATCGTCCCTACGATAAAAAATCCATCTGTGGCTGTGCAAGACTCGATTCTATTCACCTTTGATGACGTTTTCCTACTCCCAGAAAATGTTCCAGGAGGACATATCCGTGCCATCCGCCATGGGGATTGGACCTATGCCGTGTATTATTCGGAAGACGGCAGTCATTTCGAATATGAAATGTATCACTTAAAAAAAGATCCCGGCCAGCTGAACAATCTGTTACATAAAGATATTAAGGCAGCCCATGCCTCTGAAGCTCTGCGTTTGCACCGCAAATTGAAACAAAAAATCGATCATGCAAAAGCACTGCCAGCAGGGGTTCACTGGCCTGCCACACCGTTTTAATGGCCAAAAGAATGCACTCTCCTAGAAGAGTGCACGTGTATTATAAATCAGGGTATGGATCTGCCGACCAAGGATATGGCGTTTCGTGTTGGTATGGAGGGGCATTTTTATGACTACAATGTGGACACCCTCCATGTGGAGAACATCCTCCATGTTGCTCTGGAGGTGGGGCGTTTGGATTCACGACACCTGCCTGCAACTGATCCTGAGAAACTCTATACTGCTCTATCGCAGCATCATTTTGTTGAGATAAGATCCCTTGATCTGCAGATAATAAAGGCATTGCTCCTAGGGAAACCAAAAATAGAATTTTTTTCATGATGTGACTCCTTAATGCGTGATTTATAGTCACAAACTATTAAAATTCAGTCAATCCTTTCTTAATATTTTCCTCATAGAGTTTCACTGCTTTCCATTGCTGTCCTGCAACATGTACTTGTGGACGCATTTTTTTAAGATAGCATAAGGCCTGTTCCGCTTTCATACGATGATATTTAATAAGATAACCTAACGCGACCATAGCACTACGTCCACGTCCTGCTTTACAATGACCATACACAGAATGATTTTGACTTAGCTCTGTGTGAATAAACTCAACACCTTCATTGATTTTATCAAGGGCAATCGCGCAAAAATCAGGTGTCTCAATCTGCATATGTACAATATTTCGCTTTTTCCACTCTCCGGGAACCACGCTAGAAATATAAGGTCCTTCATAGTTATTCTCAAAAAGATCTGTCATACTCAGGACTGCTTTTACACCAAGCTTCGCAATCTCATCTGCATCATTACGCACAATCTTGCCAAAGACCTTTTTAGTAATCGGAAGAGCTCCAAGATAAAATATTGCACCATTGGATGCCTGAATGACAGGATTCCACCAATGCTGAGAGATATTTGGCGTATGCCCCCAGTGTTGCAAAAAAGAAGCCCACAGCTTATTCAACTCACAATCTAAATCACTCAAAGCAAGCGTGGAGGCATAGATAAGAAACTTTTTCACTGTACGTCCACCCTGGCTGCAACTTTCAGCTTGCTTGGCATGGGGTGATTGAGACAAAGAATTAATGCTACTTGGACTTGTAACTTGAATCATGTGTATTCCTAAGTGATGCGTATTATTAATATTTAAACAAGAACTTTTAATATATATTATAATTAAATTTTATGCGATATAATTATTTAATTTAACACAAATAAATAACTAAAAAAAAAGAAACCTAAGGAACCTAAGGGACATAATCACATCCACTTTAGGCCTTTAGGTCGTTTTGGTCCTTTTTAGATTGCACTCCTGAGCATAATACGCATAAATAGCTTGCTTTTGAGCCGCTGTCAGGAAAATCTGTGGACGCTGCCGGCGCACATAGGCTATCGCCTTTGATACTACATCCGCCTCGCCACTGAACTGCTTGATTTCTTTAATATGCCGCTTCAACAAATAACAGATCACCAGCGTTGCACTACGCCCTCTTCCTGCCTTACAATGTACATAAGTAATTTTATTAGCTGTAGCCTGCCGCTCAATAAACTCCACTCCTCGTTTAATTTTTTCCATAGAAGGCGCCGTCAAATCAGACACAGGCACACGCAAATACTCAATGCCATGCATCTGCCACTCTGATTGCAACACAGGGGCACTAAGCAGGGATGAAGTCTCGGCCTCATGATCTTCTACTAAGCTCAAAACAGCGCCCACCCCTTGCTCTTGTAATGCTTTTATATGTGCTTTATTATGCAGTGGAATAGCCCCGAGAATCGCCCAAGGATGCACCTTGCTATACCATACCTGCCTTCCAAGCATCGTAATCAACACCAAACAAGAAAGTGACACCTCATACCACAATTGCTTGCGCTGTTTAAACGCTTGAAAACCAAGAGCTGCCAAACCAGCACTTGTCACAGGTTGGAAAAATAATTGTGTAGCTAGCGTAGGAAGGTCGATTTTAATATTTAAGGTTGATAAGACAAGCGCGGCAGAACCGAGTAACAAGGAATTTTTACATAGTTGGGACAAAATCCCCTGTTGCCGTATACGGGCACTTGTCGGTGCTACACAGCTTGCCACTGATTTGTTGCATCTATTGGGTTCAAGCGCCTGAATAGCGCTATGATAGACAGGATCGAGACTAACGACTGCAGTCTGTTCCATACTCCCCCCTTACAACTTTTTTTGCGTTATACCACCTTAATTTTAAGCTCCGCTTATTAATGAGGGATACAACAACTACAGAAGGAAGTAAATACAAAAGAAGCCTGCCTCAGAACGAGGCAGGCGGAAGGTCATTAGCTAGCTAAAATCTTTTTTTCATTTTCCAAAGACTTTTGTAGCTCTAGATGGGCATCTTTTAGCTTTTGTTCGAAAATCTTTGTGTAGACGTCCATGCGCTTAAGAGCATCTTTTGCTTGGTAGTTTTTATCTGGAGGCAGACTGTAGATCGTTGTGTACACAAGCTCAACTTCTTCATTCTGCACTTTTAGCTGGTTGCTCATCTTGTGGCTTGTTTTGCCCCAATGATTTAGCTGCTGAATGCTGC
>JABDFJ010000102.1 GCA_013286645.1 Chlamydiota bacterium
GTTGGCCATCGAAACGGGCTGTTTTTTAAAAAGATTGTACCACGATCCTGGGATGATTAAGCGCAGATTGGTGGAACTAAAGCATTCTGTCTACGATGCTTTTCGGCAGCGCGAGAATGAAAGCGCGCAAGAGTTCAAGAAGCGCCGCAATCGGAATATTGCCATCACGGTGGTGGCGGTCACATTGATCGCTGGCGCGCTGGCCTGTCCCTTTACGGTATTGCCCACAGCCTTTGCCATCCCTGCGGCCCTATCGGCGGCGTTTGTAATTGGGAAAATAAGCTTAGCCTTCCAACGCAATCCCAATGCCATCAAAAAAGTTGTGCATTATTTAAAAAATGCCTTTGTGCAAAGGCCGGATGAAAGCGATGCGGAATTTCGCAAGCGAAAATTACAAGCTATCAAACGGATTGTGGTATTTTCATTGGTATTTGCCGGGGCGGTGACCGCTATCGTGTTAGCGCCATATATTTCGATGGCCGTGGCAAAAGCATCTTCGGTGTGGGCGCTGACAGATATTATCCCTTTCCAAAGTGAAGCTGTCGTTTTTGCTGAATATCTGCTAGTGGGTGCATTGCATGTGGTGCAAGCAGTACGCTATTTTATTAAAAAGGATTATGCGCGGGGGGCTTTTCATGCTTCGGCTGCAGCCTCGGCCATATTTTTCCCTTTTTGGTATATGTTTGCGCCTGGCAATGAGATGCGGTTGCACCATTCATTTATGGGGTTGGTCTTACAATTGGCGCCTTCCCAAGCGGTGCGTACTTTGGGGACGGCGATCGTGATGGATTCGGCTTTTTATTGCATCTCTCCGCAGCGAGGGTATCGCGATCCTCATAGTGGCCGCATGTCAAATTATGATCTCATGAATGGCATCTATGACAATCTGCCGATGGTTTTACAGGCAATGGTGGCGATCACCTTATTAGAAAAAACACTGGCATACTTTACGAGCAAACCGAAAAAGACCGAAGATAAAAAGGCAGAAGATATTGAGTCGATGCCAGTCCTAACTAAAAGTGAGCCTATGCAGGAAAGGGCTGTCACAAAGATTGATGAGATAACAGAAGTGAAAGAAATGGTGGGATAAGCTTCATGGGTTGCGAAAGTCTGTTTTCTAAGATATTTATATCCTGCCGCTTAAGCGATCATGCACATCATGCTCCTCTTTTTTAAAGTACATGTTTTAGCCAGCTGCTTATTCTGAATTTTTCCAGTCGAGCAATTTGTTGTCCAAGAGAGCATACCAGATAGCTTCGCGCCGCATGCCTTTAAATTCATAGGTTTCCATATCGTATTCCAATGCCATTTCCTTAAAATCTTCAGCGCGCTTTCTTTCCACAATATCCTCAAAAGTAGCTTTGCTTTCGGGTGCGATGCGAATCCCCTTCGGCTGAAACAAGGCCTCAACTTCAGCGTGCGGCATTTCAGCAGTTTCAGCGAGTAATGCTTTATTTTTTTGCCTTACCGCCACAATGGCATTTTCCTTGGCAGCCGTGAGTTTGGCATTGTCGTCCTCAAGGGATTCATCGGCTGTGACTTCCACTCCAAGTCCTTTCAAAAGGGAGTCGTTTTGCAAGGTAGCTAAATTTTGGGCATCCTCAATATGGTCGAAAACAAGTGTGCGGTGCTTTTCAAGGGCATCTTTGGGTGTTTGATTTTGAGGCACAGGAAAGCCATTTTGGGTTAATTCTAATAAGATTGCTGTGCGATAGGCTGCAGAATCTTGGACTTCCAAAGCGGCATGCTTCTTCTTGATGTTAGCAAGTTGATCAGCATAGTCTTGTTTTTTCCAATCCCCCGGATGATCTTTAAACCACATCCCAATTTCGTCGCGTTTGTCAGGATTTTCCTGATACTCTTTTAACAAAAAATCATTGACCCTAGAGATGATGCTGGAAGTGAATTCGGTGGAAAAAAGCATAAAGGCTAGTAGTTGAGAATGATCAGATTTTGAAGAATATTTATCCGGTTTTGAGAACATGTGGGCATTGGGCAGTTTTAAGGTTTCTCCTAACAAATACATCAATTGGTTGTATTCGTGTGTCTGATAGGCTAGCCCCTGAGCCGTGGTTACACTCTTTTCGTTGATAGCTCCGAGACAAAAATCTTGCACTACTTGATAAATGCCTGCATTGATCCCTGGGGGGAGTTTTCTGTTGGATAAGGTATCCATGCTTGAGGCTTCACCCACTTTTCCTCCGCATTTTTTGCCCATGATGGCGATATCGATGAGATCGCGGGAGTTTTCCAAGCGTTGGGTGGGATCGTGCCATCGTATGGCCACTTTATCGCAAAGAGAAGTCAAGAGGGTTTCAAAATCCCGATACTCGATTTCCCTTTCTGCTGTATCCTCTGATACACCCGTGCGCATGGTGCGATGCACTATAAACCCTAAGAGGTTACTCAGGGCTTGTTTTAGGTTGGCTGGCGTCGTAGGCACCCCTTCATCCTGAAGGCGGTTAGGATCGATATAGGATGCTTTGTCGGCTGGATTAGCAAAATTGATCTCATTAAACATCGTCATCAGCGGTGTTAAGCGGACACGTGTCAGTAGCCGCTGCTGCGCGATAGCTTCGCTAGGTTCTTTTTCTAGCGCGAAGCGCACGAAATCTATTAGGAGATTAGCCCGATCGTGCCCTGGCATGGCAGCTACGCGTTGTGAAAATTCCACGACAAAGGTTTCTAATTGACTATAGTATATTGCTTTGGCTTCTGTGTTTATAAAAGTCTCTTCAGGGGCCAAAGTACGCAAGATAACGGCCTCCTTCAAAGATTGGCATTCGCTTTGGAATTCCTGAACGGACAATGTTTGATCTTTAAAAGTTAAGGTTCTTGGATCGATATAGGTGGCTTGAGAGGGTTCTGTAAAATTCAATTGCTCAAATATTTCATCCAATCGTGCAAAACGCACGCGACTGCGCGCTTGTTGGACAGCTTCTGACTGCAAGTCTAGCCCTGGCTGTAATGCGGATAAAAATTCTAACAGGTGGTGTCTTTGCGAAGCGGCTGGCAACTTTTCGAGATGTGCCGCGACTTCCTCAACGAGAGCTTCGATGGCTTGAAAAAATGGCGTCGTAAATTCCAAAGCGGCTTTTTTATCGCTAGCTGTTTCCGGATCATTCGCCCAATCGGCCGATTGATACATCGCACGCAAAGGCGCCAGCCGCATTTGAGTCAATAAACCTTGCTGTGCTTGAGGGTCGCTGGCATTCTCTATTAGAATGTTTGCCAAGGCGAGCAGGAAAGGACGGCGCGGCTCAATAGTTAGGCGAGCAAGGTATTTGGTCGCAGTCTTTAAGAAAGTGTCAAAAGTTTGATAGTATTGATCTATTTGGGCGGAATTTTCAAAGGAGTCGATAGGTCGCCAGGTTCGATTGTGAATCTTATTGAGGATTTCTTGTATCGATTCCTTTTGAGGAAAATCTGCTTCGTCTAAGAACTTAGGTAATTCCATCGCCCATGTAGATTCATGGGTTGGTGAATGGGTCGATGCGTTAGGAGCCCCAACTGAGCCAAAATAGCCGGAATTGAGTGCAAAGGCTTTCTTTTCAAACTTTTTAAGCATGTGCATACGGAGAGTTTCTGGTAAGTAAGAAGTGAGGCGATCGACAGCTTCGAGAAGAGGGATGGGA
>JABDFJ010000103.1:0-2909 GCA_013286645.1 Chlamydiota bacterium
TGAAAACGCATTTCAACGTAACTTTTTGCCGCTTACTTTCTGCAATTACGGCTTGCTTGCTCTTTTCTCAAACATTCATCGCAGCAGAGCTCCCCACTATAAACAAACAATGCGTCGGCCTCTTCAGGCCAGCAGATCCAAAACTAGAAGGACTGAAATGGGGAAACTGGGGCAGCCGCCCGTACGAATACCACTGGGTCAGCTCCGTGGTCGATGTTAAAGGCAAAAAAGTTATTGACTTAGGCGTTGGACTGCCTTCACAGCATAATTGGTACAATTACGTAGTCACCAAGCTCAATCCAGAATACTATGTAGGCATCGACAACGATGAACGAATCATCAAAGAAGCTATCGCCAAAAGCAACTTTGAAATCAGACATATGAGCATGGATGCGCTTGAATTTCCCAATAACTCATTTGATGTCGCTTATTGCATCAGCACGCTCGAACACATGACTCATGAAACGATGATGAAATCCATTCAAGAGGCCTACCGTGTATTAAATGATGATGGAGTGTTCATCATTACTTTGGACGAACGGTGGGATAAAAATCTGGCCAAAAGCGAAGCCAATGGTTGGAACATCTTAGAACAAACTCTGATTAGCAACGGACTTTTCAGTGACACCAAAACATCGTTTTCGATGCCTAACTTTCTTGAGCTTATCAAAGAGTATTTTGTTTTATACGATGACAATCTCGTCATATCTCCTTGGAAAGTGATCTATTCCAATTCCGACGGACGCATTTTTTATAAAAAAATCAATCGCGATCCTTCTGTATTAAATAGTGGCCCATTTTATAACAGCAGCATCAGCTACGCCGTACTTAAGAAGAAAATCTAAATGAATCCTCCCCAGAAAGGGATGAGGGCTTGCAGCCAATAGCTCACCCCTGAAAGGGGTGAGCGCTTGTAGTCAATGAAGCCACCCCTGAAAAGGGTGAGAGCTTGTAGTCAACGAAGCCACCCCTGAAAGGGGTGAGAGCTTGTAGTCAACGAAGCCACCCCTGAAAGGGGTGAGAGCTTGTAGTCAACGAAGCCACCCCTGAAAGGGGTGAGGGCTTGTAGTCAATGAAGCCACCCCTGAAAGGGGTGAGGGCTTGTAGCCCAGGGCAAGCCAAAGCGCAGCCCTGGGAAAATTAATAGAAACATTGCACCCCCGAAGCGGGGTGCCGGGCTATGCCCGAATGGTTTCACATGAAGATATTTGTTTCACCACACCATAGCCAATTTTCTCCAACATGGAGCTCTCTATGAAGATCAATCAACTTCCTCGTTACTTAACTGTCGCGCTCTTGCTTTGTATCAGCAAAACGACCCCTTCCACATGCCAAGCGGGCGAACATTCCATAATGCGCTTCACATTACCAACAGAAACTCTGGATCTCGCCAAACAATTTCTACCTGACAATCCAGTCATTATCGATGCAGGGGCCCATGACGGCACGGAAAGCACTGTCATGGCAAAACAATGGCCAAACGGTCACGTCCATGCTTTCGAACCCGTCCCGGAAATTTATCAGTGTTTGCTCAACACCA
This sequence comes from Chlamydiota bacterium, assembly GCA_013286645.1. GTDB lineage: Bacteria > Chlamydiota > Chlamydiia > Chlamydiales > Parachlamydiaceae > JABDFJ01. Next base: position 1,541 of record JABDFJ010000103.1, read on the forward strand.
CAAAAGATTTCAGCAACATTTCCACCTATAATTTTGCTTTAAGCCATGCAAACGAAGCGGCTGAAATGTTCATTTCAGAGTGGGTTCAAGAGCTGGGGACACCCTCCCATTCGAGCTCCTTGTTATATCCAAAGGATCATTTAATCTATGCACCTCATGTGGTTTTTCCCAAACTGATCATGGTTGATACTTTCACCATTGATACATGGGCAGTCAACAACAACATTGATCACGTTGATATGTTATGGTTAGATATGCAAGGCGTGGAGCTAAACGTCATCAAAGCCTCCCCTAACATCCTCAAGGGCGTTAAAGTGATTCTCACTGAAGTAGAATTCGTCGAAGCTTATGAAGGTCAGTATCTCTACGATGAGCTGAAAAGCTGGCTAGAAGAGCTCGGCTTTGTTTTGATGGCCACAAACTTTAATCCAAACAATCCTAGAGAGCGCTTCGACACCTATTGCGGCGATGCCCTCTTTGTCCGAAAAAGTAATCATTAAGAAAGCAAAGAAAAATCTTTCCTATAATTTAACTTTAGTACATAACCTACCTATTTCGAGCGTTTAAAACCAAAAACATCTGGTTTCGTACCAATAACTTTTGTGTTCCACAGATATGCCGCCAAACATAGGTCGAGGCTGAATGAGAATTCTCAATTTTATTCTACTCTACGGATTGTGCTTTGCCAACAGCTTGCTTATGGCAGCAAACCTGCAAGACACCGGGGAAAAACCACAACACTATGAGTACTTTAACCTTCCCTGGGAGGCACTACATATAGCTGCACGCTACCTTCCCCCCGATCCTATCATCGTTGAAGCTGGTGCCTTCGATGGACGAGAAAGCTGTAAATTAGCTCAACATTGGCCTCAAGGTTATATCCACACCTTTGAACCCGTCACTCAGTTATATCATCTAGTCGAAATCAATACAGAATCAATGCCTAATATTTCTATCTATAATTATGCCTTAGGCAATCAAAATGGCCAGCTGACGATGTATCTTTCTGAAGAAACCAATTGGGCACCTGGCCAAGTGTCGATGTCGAGCTCTTTGTATCCACCCAAAGACCATCTCATCTATTCAGCAACGGTATTTAAGAACACAGAAACAGTAGATGTCATCACGCTCAATCAATGGGCCCAAGAAAATGCAGTTCCGCATATAGATATGCTCTGGTTGGATATGCAAGGCTATGAACTAACCGCTCTGCAAGGCGCTAACGATTTGCTCGATGGTGTTTCAGTGATTCTCACTGAACTCGAATTTTGTGAAGCCTATGCTGGACAACCCCTCTACCAACAAATGAGGGAGTGGCTTGAAGTGCGCGGCTTTGTGCTTGTTGCCGGCAACTTTAACTTCCCAAGAG
>JABDFJ010000103.1:2924-3616 GCA_013286645.1 Chlamydiota bacterium
TGGTTCGGAGACGGTTTATTTGTTAGAGAAAATTTAATCAAATGATACAGGACAATAGATTATGAAACGCATTTTATTTCTACTTTTTATAGCAATCGGGTCATGCTTATTTTCCAATGAGTTAAGTCAAAGACATGCCATCTCCTATCAAGGTGGAGATCGCTTTGGTGACAGGATGTTAGTCTACGCCCAAGCGCGCTATTTAAGTTACATTTCATCCGTACCTTTTTTGTATCGCCCCTTTATCTACAGCGACCAATTCACCATTGACTATGACGCCGAATTATTCGATCTACACCAGTGGGACTACAGTGAAACCATGCACATCAATTCTTTCGGCTCTCTTGCCGAATTTTTTCATCGAATCAATGATCCAGCAAGCCCTGCAACCCTATTTATTCTTGATTTCTTCCCTTCCGATATTAGCGAATGGGACAATGATCCCAATTGGCATTTGCTCTTGAATATTGCTTGGAATGATGCTGGCTTTCATGATTATCTACGCAAGTCGGCCTCACCAAAAATTCCTGTCCCCAATCTGTGCAAAGAAGGCAAGTTGAATGTTGCTGATCATGTGCGCACGCTAAGCGGAAGTGATACAGCCGAAACCTCCATAAAAAAACTCCCCCTAAAACATCCCAATCTCGATTATCACAAAAATCAAATCCGCAGGGTTTACGACCTGAACCAGG
>JABDFJ010000104.1 GCA_013286645.1 Chlamydiota bacterium
AAGTGGATACCAACCGCTCTGGCCATCTGAGCAATACGGGCGATAGGGGTTTCAATATCGCTGCTCGATACCATCATGAGGTCGGCAAGTTCGTCAATGATCCCTACGATATATGGAAGACGTTCCGGAATTTCAAGTCCTAACGACTCTTCGAATTCTTTATCGATAGTGCGCGTATTGAATGCATCGATATTGCGCACACCTATTTGTTTGAGAAGGTCGTAGCGCTTTTCCATTTCTTTCACTAGCCAGTTTAAGGCTGAGCACGCACCGTGTGGTTCTGTGATCACAGGTGCTAGCATATGGGGAAGACGCGTGTAGGGGGTGAGTTCTACTTTTTTGGGGTCGACCATGATGAGTTTGATTTCATCGGGTTTAGCATTGAGGAGGATGGACATAACGATCGTGTTAATACACACAGATTTACCAGAGCCTGTAGCTCCAGCGATAATGCAGTGCGGCATTTTAGTCAGATCGCTCATGACATAATCGCCATTGACAGCTTTGCCCAGCAAGATGGGGATATGAAATTTGCGTCCTGCTTGTTGATAGGCTGTCAGCATATCTTTGAAGCCCACTTCCTCGGGCTGCGCGTTGGGCACTTCAATACCCACGGCTGCTTTACCTGGAATTGGGGCGATGATACGTATTGATTTTGCCTCCATATTAAGGGCGATATCATTCTCAAGCGTTTTTATCTTTTGTACTTTGACACCGATGGCAGGATGGACTTCAAAAGAGGTAATCGTGGGGCCACAGTTGATCTGACCAACTTTTGCTTCGATGCCGAAGCTAAGAAGCGTTTCTTCCAAGACTTCTGCTTTGCGCCGCAAATCCTTTTTCAAGGAGGTTTGATCCATTTTTTTGGCTGCCGTTAACAGCGTATTAGACGGGATTTTGAAGTCGGTGAAATCACCGTTATGTACGCGTTGGGCTGCTAAGGCCGCTTCGCGGCGTTGTGGTTTCGGCGTTGTGGCTTCTTGAGACGCCGGTGGGTGGGCTATTTTCTCTAGAGCCTTATTTTCCATCGCCTTCTCGACAAGCTTTTCATGATGGCGTTCCATAGGCTTTTCTAGAGGCTGTTTTTCCGTGATCGGTTGTTCTGTTTGTGCTTTGCGCGTCAGTGATGGGCGTGTGGTGGGGTTGCTTTCTGGCTGAATGGCGAGCATCTCATTTTGAGGTGAGGAAGAAACTTCGGATGAAGCTGATGGATTGGCTCCAGCCAGGCCAGGGATGCGCAGTTTGACATAGCGCAGGAAATCGCTTTCGGTTTCAGTTTGTTTGAAAGGTGTGGCAGGAGCTTTTGGAGCAGGTTGTGCAGGTTTTTCTTTTTCTTTTATTGGGATTTCTTCAAGCGTAGGGACTTCAGGGTCCGACAGAGCAGGGAACTCAATTTGCTGCAGGAGTTGAAAGAATTTGGCGATATAGGTGAAAGGACGAATCTTCATTAAGAAGAAAATACTCGCCAATAGTGTACTTGTGAAGATGATGGCTACGCCAGGTGCATTGAGGATATATAGCAGATTGAAGCTAGGAAGATCGTGGTATAAGTAGTAAAAAGGCGCTCCGCCTAGGTGGTAACGAATTTTGTATTCCCAGGCACTAGGATAAAATGTACTATTGACGCTGATAGCAGTTTGTGGATAGCGATCTTCGAATAGACATAATAAGATGCATGCCGAAGCCACACACAACGCTACCCAAAAGGTTTTGATAAAGAGTGAGTCTAGTTGCTTTTTTAGCAGCAAGCGCCAGCCAATCCACGCTAAATACAAACAGATAATATAACTGCCCAAGCCAAAGAAGGCAGTAAAACTCCAGCCGAGTGTATTGCCCACAAGTCCTAGCCAGTTGCGAGCGTGGGAGCCATGGAGGCCAAAGCTAACAATTCCTAGGGTCATACCTACTGCTACGGTCAATAGTAGTAGTCCTCTGATCTCTGAGGTGTCTTGTTTGTTGGTGCCTTTGGAGGCGCCTTTATTGATTTGTTTTTTTTTGACTGCTTTTTTGGCCATAATTAGCTATTCCAAGTGTTCGCTTTATTCATAAATGAAAGTAGTATGTTGTCGCAAGTCCCAAAAATAAACAGTACCAAGCGAAGTAGATAAATTTATTGTGCGTGGCAAGATGAATGAGGAGTCGTAAGGCACCAATGCCGATGATAAAAGAAGAGACGAATCCAGCTACATAGGCTAAGAAGGGAGTATTAGCGACAGTTTCGGGGTGGCGCCATAATTTGAGCAATTCTAGACATGTGCCCCCTAGAATGGCGGGGATGGCTAGCAAAAATGAAAAGGCGATGGCTTCAGTCATATTCCAGCCTAACAGGCGCGCACCCGATATTGTAGAACCACTGCGTGAAACTCCAGGTAAAATGGCAAGAGCTTGCCATGTGCCGATGATCAAGGCGTCACGCCAAGGGTGTTCCGTTTGTCGTTTAACGGGTAGTGTTTTGCTGCCATAGACACCTAAAAATAAAATTGCCGCAGTAAGCATAAAGAAAAAGCCCAAATAGCTAGGGTCGGCATAGGCGGCGTGAATGGGCTTCATGATGAGCACAAGCGGAAACAGGGGAAGGGTGCCTAACATGACTTGGTATAGGCGCATCTTGTGAGTGGTGAAAACTTCGATGATCACTTGTGAAAAGACTAGAAAAATGGCTAATAGAGTGCCCAAGTGGCAGGCTAAATCAAAAAGCAGATATTGATCGAGATCTTTGAGTCCGAGCAGGTGTTGTACCAATTTAAGGTGCCCAGAAGAGCTTACAGGAAGAAATTCCGTAAGTCCTTGCACGATGCCAAGAATGATTGCGTCAAGTGTTGTCACGCTAGAATTCCAAAACGGGAAAGAGGTGAGTTGCTGCTAAGAAAAAGGGCGACCGACGGGATTCGAACCCGCGACATTTGGAACCACAATCCAACGCTCTAACCAACTGAGCTACGACCGCCATAAGAAGTAATGTATCATGTAAAAAAGCGTAATTTTCGTCAATACCCTTTCTTAATAAAAAAACGGTGTCAACATAATATTCAATTGGACAAAGACGAACTGGACGAATTGGACTACCTGGACTAACTGGACGGTATTGAAGAGCGTTGTCCAGTCCGTCCAGGTAGTCCAACTCGTCCAGTTCGTCCTTGTCCAATCACCAAAGGGTATCAAACCATCCAAGCAGGGGTAAGCTCCTTATTATCGGAGGTTTCTTTGAGAGCTATACCTAATAAAAAGACGATACCCAGATAACTTAGCAGAAATTCGGCGGGAAGGGCAGCCACATACCATATTTTGTCGAAAGAGGAGGGTAGGTTAAAAGTGAAGCCAAGGACGAACTGGGTGTAATATTCATTGAGGTGATGCAAACCCTGACTTATCCAGGGTACAGGTGTAGAAATGCAAGCGAGGATGAGTAGCATCATCGATAGGCTTACCAAAAAAGGGAAAAAGAGATTATAGACCAGACCCATTACAGGGAACTTATGGAAATAAAAGAGCGTTAATGGCAGCGCCGTAATATTAACAGCAATTGTTAAGGCGAGGGCCTGGCGCAAAAAACTGAGAATACAATACGCATGCTGCTCCCACACGCCAAAGTCAACTACTTGACTGAGCACGC
>JABDFJ010000105.1 GCA_013286645.1 Chlamydiota bacterium
CTGTCTATAAATCTTTGGCGTTGAGCCCGCTCTTTGCATTTCTCAAAGATGGTGGTAAGAGCTTCATATTGGGAGTAAGGACGATTGATTTTTTGGAAAGCTTGCAGAGCTTCACCGTAATTGGCTTGTTGTAGTTTGGTGGTGATGAATTTGAAGTAGCTTTCATCTTTTTCGCGCAGGTCGTCAAAACCCTGCGTTATTTTATCTAGCTGAGCGAGATTTTGACATTTTTCGGCAATGCGATGAAGCGCGCGATTGCGGTAATAATCATTAGAAATGCTCATCGCAAATTCATATTGAATCGCCTGATCAATACATTGATCAAAGATGGTCGCGAGTGCTTCAAATTGGGAGGAGGCGTGGTACATCTTTTTGAAAGCCGCTAAAGCAAGAGGGGTGGTGTTTTCATAGGTCAGCTGGGCATTGATAAAATCTTGATAACATAAATCCCGTTTTAAAGGTTCGTCAATGCTGGCGGCGATGCGTTCAATATCGGGTAAACGTTGACTTCTTTTACACAACTCATGCAAGACAGCGTTTCTATCAAAAGCATTATGGATGCTCATCGCAAATTGATACTGCGGATGTGGATCAGGGCATTTTTCAAAGATATTTGGTAGAATTTTAAGCTGGGATGAGGGACCCCTTATTTTTTTGAAGGATTCTAAGGCGTTGGTGAAATTGCCTTTGGCTAGTTGGGTGTGGATATTGAGTCGATAGGCATCATCGCGCATGGCTTCATCGCTCATGCTCTCTGTAATTTGATCGAGAAAGAAGGGATCGAGGCATTTTTCACAGATGTTGAGAAGAATTTTATCTTTGCGCTGAATATTTGTGATTTTATTGGCAGTCATCAGCGCATTGAAGCAATCATCGCTGTTAAGATAGGCTTTGACCATGAAAGCTGCACAGTCGTCGCGTAGCCACTCAGCGGTATTAGAGGCAGCATGCTCAAGAGAGAGTAATTCTGCTGGCTTGAAGGCTGTTTCAGAACATTGGTGGCAAAGAGGGTGCAGGACAGATTCTTTGTGAACCAAATTGTTGATCTGCGTGGCGGCGGCTAAGGAATGGGAGCAGCGGCCTGCTTGATGGGACGATTTAGCGATAAAGGTAAAGGCTTGGTCACGCCAATGGGGATCGATGATTTGTTCTGCTGTATGTGTTAGGGTGGTGTGTTTGCAGTGTGTGAAGATTGTCGATAGCGCTTCGTGTTGTTGTTGGCCCTGTGGTGCTGTTTTGAATGTATGCAGAGCAGTATAACACTCTGGGGTGATGTCGCTAGCGGGGAAGTAGTATTTGGCTAAGCTGTAGGCCACACCACCGGTTAGACATACTGCAGCAAGGGTGCTTATGGCCTTCAAGGGGGTTATGGAGAATATTTTCCACGGGAGGATAGTGAAACATTGTCTTAAAGTCAAAGGAGACGTCTCCTCATAAGGTGATGGAATAGTGGAAGGGGAAGGTGTGGGAGTCGGTGTTGGTGTTGGAATTGTTTGTTTGCTCTCATGAAAGAGTTGTGGGGGTAAAGAATTGTTAATTGTGGTGGGATGTTTATCGGCAGCTTGAGCAAAAAGAGGATGGTGCAAAAGGCGCTGGAGGAATTGCACAGGTTTGGTCATAGGTATGTATCCTGAGTAGTGAGTAAAAGTGATGAATCTAATTAGTGGTTTGCTTTTGCGTCAATGATTTTAACAGTCGAAATTGTCACTGTCTCTAATGTCCCTAAGGTCGCTTAAGTCCCTATCGTCCCTATATTTGAGTGGCAACGGCTGATTTCTGAGGTTTAACCTTGTAAAATTGTGACTGCTTGTATGATACATCTTTTAAGAATCACAGACTCGGACACTGAATCTTTTAAATGATAAAAATACGGGGAGCTCGATGGTATTAACACATTATTTCTATGCATTTTGTTTTGTGTGTTCTTTAGCCTGTAGTTCCTTAGCTGTGGCTGTGCAGACGCCACCAAATGAAGCGCAAAGCCAAGATTTTTTTTGATCTCCATCCCTAAATCAGGCACGTATTTAGCGACTAAATTGTTGAAGATGCTGACAGAGCGCCAACCATGGGCGGTAGGGCACAATAGGAATTTAAAGACCTATTTTACAGATAAGCAATTTGATCAGCTCATATTAGAAGGTAAAAAGGATAATAAATTTATCTATGCACATACCAGCGATGCGTTGTGTGGGGATTGTTTGGTGCGGTTTGCATTAGCCAAACCAGAGTATGTGCCTTTTCTGCAAATACGGGACCTAAGAGATGTGTTGGTTTCCTATGTCTATTTTGTGAAGTTATCGCTAGAAATAGAGATGGGAGGGGTGTTTAGTTTCGATGAGATGTTAACACATCTTCTTCAAAATAACGGCTCGAAATATGGCACCTATATCGAAAACCAAGTCAAATTGGCGATTGATTGGCTAGATGTGCCGCATGTGGTGGTTTTACGTTTTGAAGATATGATAGGAGCAGCGGGAGGTGGTTCAGTTGAGGCACAAGCAAAGACGATCTCATCGATGGCTGCTGTCTTAGGGGTTCCACTGTCGGAAGAAAAACTGAAAAACATTACTGATAAATTATTCGGCAATAGCTTTGCAAGTAAGGATGTGCCATTCTCGCGCACCTTCCGCGAAGGGAAAATTGGCGCCTGGAAAAAACATTTCAAACCACACCATCTTAAGCTCTTTAATGCTAAATGGAAAAAATACCAACAAGCTCTTGGATATTCCGAGGGAGCATGTGCTCTTTGAGATCGCATAAAATGGAATATATAAAATATGATAAAAGAATATTGACACAACTTAATTTTATGTTTATAATAAATATTATAAATAGATGGAGTTGTTAAGGGAAAGTTGTTTATTAAAAGTTAAAATGTTTGTTCGGTTAGCAATAACCGAGTAAGCACTATAAGTATTAGCTTATGATTCTGTCATACGCTAGTGCATTAGCTGGTCTGACTAGCGATAGTTAGATTAAGCTCAATGACTGGATTGCTCTTAGCAAATCAGTCCGACGAAGTCACAGTCGCGCAACGTGAGCACTGTTGATGTAGGGTTCGCTTAATAGTAGCTATGCAAGCGCCGTGTAGCTTGATGATAACAGTGTGAGTTCGCTTCGCGTGAGCAAGGTTAGCGATGGGTTCGCTCAAAGTTAGGCTTGGTCAACGTAGAGCAGCTAAACTGTTGTTGTCACAGTTTACATTGAGTAAGCATAGTCAACGTTGAGTTGGCTCAACAGCAGCAATGTCAGCCTAGTGCAGCTGGATTGAAGCAGATTGATAGCAAAGCAGCAGCCCGGTTAAAGGTGCTCATTAGACATTCAGTTGTCTTTGAGCGCTTTTTTTTGTGCATTTTTATTTTTTTCTGCAATTGTAATATGAAAGGCAAATCCTTGCAAAAGGGGAGTGACCCCGTAACTTTGTCGGAGTTGTTCAAGTTCGGGTGACTCCACATCCATGATAATCCAACGTTGGGTTGTAGGTGGAACAATGGCAAGCCGCGAAGGTTTAAAGGTATAAGTTTTGCCAAGTTCTTTAATTTTCCCTGTTTTGCTGCGTTCGTTTT
>JABDFJ010000106.1:0-1829 GCA_013286645.1 Chlamydiota bacterium
GGCGCTAATGGCAGCTGGATCAATCTATTCGAAAAAACGCATCCCACGCATAACATGACAATTCGACGTGGAGTCCTTGAAGAAATATGCGCTGCCTTGATGCGCGAATTTTTCCAAAAGCGGCGCGAGGAAAAAAAGGTTAAGAATGAATCCTGAGACTGTGGATTGGCAGGTTTTAGCAGCTACAGTAGATGCTATGGTTGAAGGGCAAAGAACGGCACTGTTAAAATTGGGACGGCGCATTGTCCCGACTTTAACTTCTGAGGATGTGTTACAACCTAATGATTATCCGGAATTGGAAAATCACCCCGAATTTCGCTATGAAGAAGGGGTGTTAGCTGGGTTACAGACGGCGCAAATGGCACTGCGTGCCCTACGCCAGGATAGGGGGGGGTAGGGATTGGGGTCGAGCCTGTGATTTGAGGATCGGATTGGGGTCAAGCCTGCGATTTGCGATTTGAGAGCGTCTGTAGATAAAGTCTATTTTGTTCTCAAATCACAGGCTCGACCCCAATCCGATCCTCAAATCGCAGGCTTGACCCCACGGCCCTATCTTGGGTCTAAGAGTAATGCGGGAGTCCGGCTTTTCTAAATGTGTGGGTTAGTCCCATCAGTTTTTCGCTAAATTCTTCGATGGCTTGGTTGAAAAGAGCTTCGCGCTCTTCTTGTGAAAGTGTGCGTGCTGTCGCTATTCTATGAATAAGGTGTAAAGCTTCATCTTTTTTATCGCTAATTTTTTCTAAAGCTTCTTCATAGATATGTTTAAGGGCTATGGCTTGTTTACGTTTCTGGCTGCAAAAGGTGAAAAATCCATTGATGCCAAGGCGCCCCCGTTTTCTTGTATACACAGCATTTAAAATAGTGCGGGCTTTACGCACATATTGCCTGATGGCTTCGCGTTCCGTGCGCAAAGATAAAGCCACGATACAGGAACCCATTGAAAAGAGAAGGCAAACACTTAACAAACCCCCTTTAATGAGATGGCAAGAACTGTAGAAAAAGCCGCAACTGATGGTGGTGGGTAACTTTGTGGATACGAGAGCTAGCAAGAGGAATAAAAGGGTAAATCCAAAGAAGATGAGTTTGTAGTTCAGTATTTTTTTCTTATGATACGTATAGGGTTGATGATGCAGGCCAGCTTGGCTGTGTTCTATCTCCTGTCGGAAAATATCGAGTTCTGTATAGCGTTGGATACCAAAGGTCACTTTAGCAGTGAATGCATGGCGGGGTACTTTAGGTACATCGTCTAATGTAGACGTGGAATTTAGGGGAAAAGATTCAAAATCGACAGGTTGTATATTATTTATCATAATCTTATGGTTAGTTAATTAAATATTAAAAGATTATATATTGTGTTTTATTAAATGTCAATTTAAATAAGCTATCGACAATAAAGACGGTTGGACATGGACGAGCTGGACGAACTGGACGAACTGGACAATTCATTCCGATTTCGTCCAGGTAGTCCAATTCGTCCAGTTCGTCCATGTCCAATATGACGCCAACCGGTGAATTTGTGTTACTTGTTTTGAAAGGTGGCTTTTAAGGCAGCATAAATGAGTTGATATAATTTCAATGAGAAAACAGAGGAGGCGCGTTCCTTTCTAAGGTTTTGCACGACTGTTTTTACGATATCAAAGGGGATGACACAGCGATTGTTTAAGGCTTCATATATCTTTAGATAGCATGCCATCACGGCGACTACCACTGCAGAACTGTCGACACCTGAGAGGCAATGAATAAGAGGTTTGTCCATCTTAAGCAAAAACACGGCCAGTTTGGCGATAGCTTCAGCATTCTCACTCTTTTCCTTGGACCACTTGGTGAGT
>JABDFJ010000106.1:1839-3546 GCA_013286645.1 Chlamydiota bacterium
GTCTTAGGTGCAATACAGTTTTCACCTTACCTTGATATTGCAAAGTAAGTTCGCTGAATACAAAGCCTAGTTTTTCTAACGTGCAGATGTCTTCTTGGGTGATGTCTATCCTTTTGCTTTTTAAACGCGCCCATCCCTCTGCAGTGATGTGACCATTGTTGATGCGGTGATTGTCCACACGAAAACGTAAAGGTTCTTTGGGAGCTATTGAAGCTGAGGGTTCACTTGTATTGGTTCCTGAGGGGGTATCTAAGGGTGTTTGATTGCTAGGTTGGGGTTTATAGGGAGGTAGATATCCTCTGCTGTCTTTAGAGCTGGGAGGTAGCATGGCGATAGCTGTTGTGTCATTGTCCCATAGTAAACAGAAGAAAGTTTTGCATTCATTGAGGTTAGGAGCAGAGAAGGGCTCGTGTGAAAGAATGACGCGTCCATTGATGCAATAGTTAGCATTGAAATACTTTTGGGTGGAAGAGAATACGCGCGTGGAATCCTTGGCCACTATGTCAGCCAAGCGATGATAGCGGTTATTTTCTATGCGAGAGCCTGTTTTAAATTCTGTTAAGGTTAAAATAAGGCTTTGCAGGAAACGTTGGATATCGATTGTTTCAATGCGACCGTCTTCTTGCAAAGTGATATAGCTAGGAAGAGCTTTTTTTCGTTCTTCTTTAATACTTGTCCTAAGAAAGTTTTCTATTTCGCCGGGTGTTTTGCTGTTTATAAATGCGACGACTTCTGCTTTAGAAAGTTGGCTACAATGGTCGATTAGAGCATTGTTTGGTGCTTCTAACCCATACAGTTGGGCAAGTTTTGATAGCACCATCACAGGTAATGGTTGCTCTATTTTTGGAGATAGTTCGGTAAATTCGCGATCGATCTCTGGGTTGTCAAGAAAAGTAAATGGGGAGGGGGGAATGACTCGATGATCGATTGGTACTGCTAAAAATTGGTGAGGTCTTGCGCTTACGGAAGGGGAAAGAAGGAAAGGGGGAAGTGTAAAGGGTTTTGGAGTGGCTTCAGGGGAACTGGTGATTCCATTTTCATTAGTGACAACCACTTGCCAGGGCATATCTTGGTCGATTGGAAAAGGGGGGCTTGCTGGTGCTATTGCAAAAACTGGCGAGGCTAAGGCTTCGATGGCTGCTTCGGCGGGGGTAAGTACGCGTGATCGAGTTGCTGGTGGTGATAATTTTTCCTCACAATATAACTCCGAGTGATCTCTTTTACGTGGAGTGACTGAAGGGCTAAGGGGTAGCATAGGTGTGTGTGGGTTAGTTTAAACTGTGCTTAATTGTAGTCGCTTTTTTTCATTTGTGCACGAAGAATTATATCAAAGCTTGCTGTTCTCGTTGGTCGCTTTGGGGTTTGATCGGAATTACCTTTTAATTGATGGGTCTAATAGTGATGTCTTTTTAAAAAAAGAGGATAGACGAGATGCTTGCTCTTTGAGGGATTGAGTCATCAAACTGAATATTTTTTTTGCAGACGTATTCGTGGATAATTCTGTTTTATGGTGACTAATTCTTGAAGCTTCTTGCGCAGCCTTTTGTGCATTCTGATTCGATTGGAGTTGCTGCGTCAATGCATTCTGATCACCAATTGTGCGGTAATGTTGCACCAAAGCATCTGATATGTAAGGAGGAATACACATAAAAATCCTCGTTTTATAACGACAGTTTGAATGATAATTAATAGTAAGAATAATATAAC
>JABDFJ010000107.1:0-1869 GCA_013286645.1 Chlamydiota bacterium
TGATCACCTCAGGTGTATGCAGCGGAGCCGATGCTTTGCATGGCTTTCGCCTGGTCAATCTGGGGCGCTTGCTGGCTGCAGTGCAAAAAGATTGGCAGTATGCTTTTTTTTATATGCCAACCTACTGGCATTGGAAGAAAATATCAATACGCTGGAAAAACTGGCACATCAGCCCGCCGGCAATGCGTACGAAAAACGGCAACATCAATGGCAGCGCCAATCGGCAATATGGGGCATTTTGAGCAACCTTGGCTACCTTGTCGCCACAGCCCTAGCATTATTTGGCGCGTCCACGGGAATAGCCTTTGTATTCGGCGTCGTTTCGGCCTGCTTTGGGGGGTTAAAGATCCTTATCGACTTCTTTACAAGCGTATAAATGATGCGGGAAGGGGCGGTGTCCATTGTCTTGGATGATACCCACCTCCGCGATAGGCTGCCACCTTAGTAGCAATTTCAATCGCTAGCCCCTCCTTAACCAAAAGAATCTTCACCAGTTCATCTATCGCTCGTCTGAAGTCCGATTGAGCTTCCCCTAATACATCGTCGATTTCCACCAATTTTCTTATTTGATATTCTGGATGTTGATAGGCCCTGTTCAGGATCTGAACGATTTCTTCTCCACGGAACTCACATAAGGCGCGAGTTACATCCATGAAATGATTGTCTTGATTATACTTTTCATAGATAGTTTTGGGCATTTGTTTCAAGAGCGACTGGGGAAATTGGGTTTCGACGCTTTGCCCTGGATGGTCCTTCACCCAGGCTAGTTCCTGCGCCAAAGCCTTCCGTCCAAGCGAAGACAAAGATCGTTCATAGCGGGAGTAGTCTTGCTCGATTGCATCAAGTCTATCCGGTCCGAGCTGCCCGTGACGAAGCTCTTGATAGCACATGTCGGCGTAGAGGTAATATAAAATCTCTTCAATCTCTGGATCTATTTTTCCTTCTCGGAAGAGGTCCTGTCCCTGTTCTCGCAAATGACAGGTAACCTTGATTAATTCTTGGTACACCTGTTTTAAATACAATTTGACGTGAGTCACAACATCATTTTTAAGTTTCACCTTAGCTTCCGTCTGCGGCTCTTTGATTTTGGCACGATATAAAATATTATCCCACTTCAATAAAATAGCGCTCATCAAAATCTCTGAGGTAAAACCACATTGTTTTAGATAAGCACGATTGACTCCCCCATCAGGTTGCAGGTCGCTGTCGATAGGGGTTGCGCAGCTAGGGAGCAATACGCCTGTCCGTGCAGCTATGGTTTCTGCTAGACTATCCAGTGACGACGGCGCTGTGTCGCTGCTCTCCTCTAGTGTTGTTACAGGAAGATCTGGAACGACTGGAGAACTGCCGACTTGTGAAGGCCAATAAGGGGGTTGTACAAGGGTGCCTGCTAGTGCTAAAGAAGAAAACATAACTACACCTCAAAGTATTGGGTCGAAAACGTTTAAAGCTCGAAATAGAAATAGCAAGCTAGCATAATTCAAGATTTTCGGGCAAGGGCACGGGCACAAAAGTTCCCGCTAAAAGATAATTAACAATTCAACACAAAGACACGAAGGCACAAAGGCACAAAGCGATGTTTTTAGTATGGAAGGTATATTAATACAAAACAAACTTGTTTCGTTAAATATATAGACCCTCCTCCATCCCTCTGTGCTCTCTGCGCCTCTGTGTTTCAAATATGATTTTGATACAATAGAGACTGTGGATTTAGAACTTTAGGTAGGTTGTAAGTGTGTGTTTAGGAAAATCCAACTAGATTTTGCGCTTATAGCTTTTAAATATTATTGTTAATATTTTTTCTCTGTGCCTTGGTGTCTTTGTGCCTTTGTGTTGAATATTTTAAGGACGTGTTTGCTAAAAAAAAAA
>JABDFJ010000107.1:1879-3260 GCA_013286645.1 Chlamydiota bacterium
CTTTCCCCGTGTGAAAATTTTTAGCGGGAATTGCTGGCAAGGGCAAGGGCACGGGCAAGGGCAAGGGCACGTTTTTTTAGATTTTGATTGAGAGCACTAGGCAAGAAAAAGCACATCCACTATGATGATTGCCTATCATCGTCATAATAAAATGTATATCTCATGAAAAAACACTTTTTTCTCTCCTGCATCCTAGCCTGCTTAACAGCCACAGGCTCATGCCAAGCGGCTGGTGAAACCTCCCTCTTCGGAACTATCCGCGAGCCAAAACTGGTTGTGAACAATCGCATCCTCGCTAAAGCCAATGGAAAAGCCATTTCCGTGGTCGACATCATGAAAAAGATGGATATGATGTTCTACAAACAATTTCCACAATACACCTCATCAGTGCAAGCGCGCTTTCAATTTTACCAAATCAACTGGAAGCTAGTACTCAATGAGATGATCGATCGCGAATTAATCCTAGCTGATGCTGAAGAAAGCAAACTCGTCGTCAGCGCTGGTGATGTCAGACAAGAAATGGAGTCACTGTTTGGTCCAAATATCATCACCAACCTCGACAAAATCGGCCTAACGTTCAATGAAGCCTCCAAAATGGTGCTCGACGATATCACCATGCGGCGCATGATCTACTTCCGCGTCCAATCCAAAGCGGTCACGAAAATTACCCCCCAACTCATCCGCTCTTACTATGACGATGTCGCCAAAGACAACATTCGAGATAATGAATGGGTCTTCAACGTGGTGACTATCCGCCATCGCGACTCTTCAAATGCCGCTGAAACTGCTAACCTTGTGCATAGACTGCTAGCTGAAGACAAAATTCCTTTAGCTGATCTAAACACGAAATTAGAAGAAACGGCCCCTACTACCGCACAAAATGTTTCAGTCACCGTCTCCGAAGAGTTCCACACGAATGAAAAAGAACTCTCTGAACCCTTCAGAAAAATTTTAGTCACGTTAAATGCCAATTCTTACAGCGAGCCGATCGCTCAAAAGAGCCGCGCCAACAATTCCACCGTCACCCGTATTTTTTACCTCAAACAAATGACTCCTGGTGGCGTTATTCCATACAACGAGATGGCAGATAACATTAGAGCTAGACTGCTCGATGATGAGATCAACAAAGAAAGCGATGCCTACCTGACACGCCTTAGAAAGCAATTCCACGTGCAAGAGATCGTCCTAGAAGGCACCGATACATTTCAACCGTTTGAACTTATCGAATGATTTCACATGCTGGGGCCATCATGAGACGATTGCCATCGTCTCATCCTCCCGCATCAATCCCGACTACAGGCTTGCATTGCCCTTATGCCTATATATAAGCCCTCTGAATTGCATCAATTTCTCGAAGAACTTGGGATTTCCCCCAAAAAGG
>JABDFJ010000107.1:3270-3451 GCA_013286645.1 Chlamydiota bacterium
TCGATGGCAACATCCTACGCAAAATTGTCTCTTCTGCGCATGTCATCCCTGGTGATTTGGTCCTCGAAATCGGACCGGGTCCTGGCTCCCTCACAGAACAACTGCTTGCTAGCGGAGCGCATGTGATTGCCGTGGATAAAGATGCTGTGTTAGCCAAAGCGCTTGAGCGCTTGAAAACAGA
>JABDFJ010000108.1 GCA_013286645.1 Chlamydiota bacterium
TGACCTAAGCGCAAGTCAGGATCTTTTTGATTGCTGAGGCAATCAAAAAGGGGATCGCGCAAACATTGCTTGGCAATGCTTGCATACTTTTTGTCTGCGACGCATTTAAACTAGGTGAAATGCGTCGCAGACAAAAAGCATGCTAGCATCGCCTCAGGCGAAGCTAGCAAGGATCTCATTTGGATTGCCTCAGCAATCCAAATGCGCTTAAGACAGCCTAGCTAAACAATCGGTAGCATGTTGTTCTTAGCGCCTTTGCGTACTTATGAATTTTCTTTGCGTTGAAAAATAATCGGACAATAATGCCTAGATAGCTTTTTGCTTAAAAATTATGTGATGGCATGACAAGCCACACTGTGGCCACCACCGATTTGTAGCAGGGGAGGGGCCACGCTGCGACAGATAGGCATAGCCACAGCACATCGTGGGTGAAACGGACATCCTTCAGGGGGATTAATCGGAGAAGGGGGTTCTCCCTTTAGAATGATGCGCACACGCTTTTTCTCCTCCACCGGATCTGGAATAGGGATCGCCGATAGCAACGCCTTCGTGTAGGGATGAAGTGGATTATTGAAAAGCACATCTGCATTTGCCTTCTCCACAATCCTTCCCAAATACATCACTGCGATCTCATCGGCGATCGATCGAGTGGCATGCAGGTCATGTGAAATGAAGAGACACGTCAGCTGCCGCCGCCGCTTGAGATCTCTCAGAAGTTGCATAATATGCTGTTGCGTGCATGCATCAAGGGCTGAAATGGGCTCGTCACATACCAGAAATTGAGGTTCAACAGCCAGAGCGCGCGCAATGCTAATGCGTTGCCGCTGCCCACCACTAAATTCATGCGGATAGCGCTGCAGGATGGTGTCGTCAAGACCAATCTGCGCCACTAACTCTAAAATGCGCTGTTGACGCTCATCTCCGCGTGCTAATTGATGGATATCGAGTCCTTCGCCAATGCAATCTTCAATGGTCATGCGTGGATTGAGAGCTGCATAAGGGTCTTGGAAGACCATTTGCATCTTGCGCCGTAAGTGGCGCAAGTCACTTTTGTGCACGTTAATTAAATCTTGGCCTTCGAAGAACACACTCCCACTGGTAGGTCGCTCTAAGGAAAGGGCTAGCCTGCCAAGGGTCGATTTACCACACCCAGATTCACCCACAAGCCCCAAAGTTCTACCTCGCGCGATCGCTAAATCGATATCTTGCACGGCGAACAACTTCTTTCGACCATATGCGTAGGCTTTACTAACCTTTTGCAGATTCAAAAAAGACTTTAAATGATGTTCAGACATAACTATTACCTTGGCGGGCGGACAATAACGCACGTGTGTATGGATGTTGGGGAGAGGAAAATAGGCGATCAACCGCTGCAGTTTCAACGATAACCCCTTGTTGCATTACCACAGCGCGGTCACAGACACCAGCTACGACGCCAAGATCGTGTGTGATCAACAGTAATCCCATTCCCGTTTCACGTCTTAGTAACTGTAGCAAGTCTAAAATTTGCGCTTGAATAGTAACATCAAGCGCGGTGGTGGGTTCATCAGCAATCAGTAATAATGGTCGGCAGGCGAGAGCTATAGCGATCATCACGCGCTGGCGCATCCCTCCACTTAGCTGAAAGGGATAGGCGCCATAGCGTCTAGCGGGTTCAGCCATGCCAACGCACGCCAGCAATTCAACACTGCGCCTCTTAGCACAACGTGAAGAAAGCCCTTCATGTGCTCTAAGGGTCTCAGCGATCTGTATACCTACAGGCATGGTCGGATTTAATGACGTCATCGGGTCTTGGAAGATCATCCCTATCTGCTTGCCACGTACCGCCTGCATTTGCTTTGGAGTGGCTTCATGTAAAGGGAGCCCCTGGAACCAGATTTGTCCTTTGGTGATGTGACCGTGTTGACCAAGCAGTTGTATGATAGCCTTAGCCGTCACACTTTTACCGCTCCCTGATTCGCCGACAAGGGCGACAGCTTCGCCAGCATTGACTGTTAAGTTGATGCCGTGCACGACAGCCTTGAGGCCATACGCCGTGGAGAATGAGAGATGCAAATCTTCGATGGATAGTAAAGGGGAGTTAGGTGTCATTTCAAGATTGATAAAACGTGTTCATGGAGATGCTTATTTGTTGCCAGGATGCTGGATTCTGCATAGATATCGTGGATATCACCTGCACAAGTCGTAATACGTCCTCCTGCTTCTTCGATGAGCAGCTGGCAGGCAGCCACATCCCAAGGGCGGAGATTTGTAGCCCAAAAAGCGTCAAAGCGCCCAGCGGCCACATACGCTAATGCCAAGGCGGCAGAGCCTATGATACGTATGGGGTTGCCGATGGAAGTAAACCCCAAAAATTGGTGGATATTATATTCACGGTTGGGTCCGGAGCCATAGGGAATGAGTGTCGCACCAACGGCTTGCTGGAGATCTGTGATGTCACTCACTTTGAGGCGAGTGCCATTCAGATAAGCCCCACATCCCCGTTGGGCAATGAAGAACTCATCACCCATAGGGTGGTAGACAATACCTAGTTCCACTTGGTTGTTGACTTGGATAGCGATGCTGACAGCAAATAGGGGAATCTGGTGGGCGAAATTCATGGTGCCATCGAGTGGATCGATCACCCACGTGATGGCATTGCTATTTTTGCCCAAGGTGACACCACTTTCTTCGCCTAGGAAGGCATGGTCAGGAAAGTGAGTTTTCACCCGTTTGATAATGAGTTCTTCAGCGGCTTTGTCGTATTCAGTCACCAAGTCAAGAATATTAGCTTTGGATGAGATGGTAAAATCGGTGCCAAATCCTCGGCGCAATAGATGACCCGCTTCAAGCGCAGCTTGGGTGGCCACAAAGGCTAATCTCGAATCCAATATGTTAGAATACATCCCCTTCCTCGGCCAAGTCCTATAAAAACATCATCATAAAGCTATCTCATTAAGAATACAAGCACAGCAGTTCTCGCCAAAAAAAAACGTGCCCGTGCCCGTGCCCTTGCCCGAAAATATGGGACTTTACGAAAAAAAATGTTGCTAAAGTGATTGCTTTTTCTTGAGAAAGTTTATTTGCGGGAACTGCTGCTAACATGTTGAATATGATGAGCTTGTTTTTAATCACTCAATAGAATAACCTGCCCTACTATTATTTTTGTTTAGCCGTAATATTATGTTAAGTTCTCTCACAGCACATCATCCAAATACACTTGGTTATACTAGCCAAAAGCCCGCAAATGTTGCTCTGCGAACAACGAGATCGAAAGCATGGAATATAGCTAAACATGCCCGACTGATAAACGGTTTGACAAAAGTAGCCCTGACAGGTTTTGCTTCATACACTGGCTGGCAGCTCTACCGATATTTTACACCCCAACAGCCGGCCATCCAAATTCATGTCAAAGCAGCTAACCCTAAG
>JABDFJ010000109.1 GCA_013286645.1 Chlamydiota bacterium
TCTTCTCAGTCAGGCTATTCGCTGTATCGTCACGAAAGATTCCATCTCTTCCTTATTTGATTTCGACCACGCTACGTAGTGGTTGTAAATAATGGCATGAACCATGGATTTCGGAGGATTCATGAAACTACAAATGAGTAAAAGAGAGACGCTTAAAAAAAGCGAAACGAAGAAATTGCGCCGCGAAGGAAGCATTCCAGCTGCCTTGTACGTGCGGGGCAAACCGACTGATGCCATCGTCATCAGCTCAGCAGAATTTGGCGCGCTGTTGCGCAATGTGCAACCAGGACGTCTTTCTACAACCGTATTTTCCCTCGTGGATCACAAAGGGCATGAACGCCGTGCTATCCTTAAGGAAATTCAATACGAACCAACGACATATAATGTACGCCACCTCGACTTCGAAGAGCTTTTCGACGATGTTAAAGTGAATGTCAAAGTGCCTATCGAATGCACTGGTGTTGTCGATTGTGCCGGTGTGAAACTCGGTGGTGTGTTACGTCAAGTCATCAGACACTTGAAAGTCGCTTGCTTGCCAAAAGACATCCCAAGCACGTTCAAAGTTGATGTGAGAAATTTACAAATCGCTGAATCGAAGAGACTATCAGATCTTGAGATTCCACAGACAGTAAGACCGATAGCAAATCTTAAAGAAGTTGCTGTAGTGATAGCGAAGCGCTAACCGGCGGATAACTAGTGGAGAGTGAGCTGCAACATAAGCTTATCTTTGTAGGCTTAGGGAATCCCGGCAAAAGATATGCCTATACAAGGCATAATTTAGGGTTCCTCGTTGTTGAAGCGCTAGCACAATCCCTAGGGTGGTCGTGGTTAGAAGATAAGAAATATAAAGCAAAAGTGACTAAGGGAGTTGTCAATCATAGAACTGTGGAGATGCTCATGCCCCTGACCTATATGAATGTCAGTGGATGGTCTCTGAAGCAGTATCTCGATTATTACAAGCTATCACCCCAACAGGTGGTGGTGGTTTATGACGACACCTCTTTGCCTTTCGGACAGCTCCGGGTGCGGAGCCAGGGTTCGGCAGGGGGGCACAATGGTATGAAAAGTATCATTGCGAGCTTAGGCACAGATGAATTTACGCGGCTAAGAATGGGCATCGGCAGCAATGCAGAAGGGCAACCATTAGCTGATTATGTGTTAAGTGGCTTTACTATTGAAGAGACAGTAGCGCTTGATGAATTTGTCAAGCGTGGAGCAGCAGTGCTTAAGTCTCTGGCAGTAGATACCGTCGCGCAAGTGATGAACCAAGTCAATACAAAATTAACGTTGTAGGCCTACAGTGTAGGTTAGGAGAATAAGTATGAAACAACAAAGAGAACACCTTTACGAAGGGATGTACGTCATCAGCGCCACATTAAGCGATGATGCGCGTAACAAAGCTCTGGATAAAATTCAGGCGGGTATTAGTCAGCGTCAAGGCGAAATCGTTAAGATTCACGACCAAGGACGTCGCCGCCTGGCATATGAAATTGATGGGCACAGAGAAGGGCACTATTACATCGTGTACTTCAAACTGAGAACTTCCGGCATCGAAGAATTGTGGCAGGAATATCATTTAAATGAAGACCTCATTCGCTTCATTACTCTTCGCACAGATACAGTGATGGAGAAAATAGAGTTTAAATCCTTAGAGGAACCACAGTAAGGAGATCATTATGTTTAACAAAAGACCAAGACCAACAAACGAAGGCAGCTCATTTGGCGGTGATCTACGTGGTAGAAGACGTAAGCAATGCCCTTTCACAGCAGCCGGCATCAAAGAAATTGATTACAAAGACGTAAATACGCTTTTGCAATTTGTCACCGACCGTGGCAAAATCCTTCCCCGTCGTATTACTGGGGTTTCTGCACATCACCAAAAGCTATTGGTGTCTGCAATTAAACGCGCACGCCACATGGCATTACTGCCGTTCGTCGCTGAAGCATAAGATCTAACGAGGAGTAAACAGTATATGGCAGCAAAATTGCTATTAATCAAAGATGTAGAAGACCTCGGTCGTAGCGGCGATATCGTCAGTGTAAAACCAGGATATGCACGCAACTTCCTATTACCAAGCAAATTCGCTGTGCTTGCAGATAAAAATGCACTGCGCATGCAAGCGCGTCTCCAAGAAGAAAGAGCGAAAAAAGCTCTGGCCGATAAACAAGAGTCTGATGCTATCGCAGCTTCGTTAGAAGGCGTAGTGTTGACGACGATTGTAAAAGTCGACCACGATGGACATATGTATGGTTCTGTTTCTGCGCATGACGTGATTGTCTTGCTGCAAGAACAAGCCAACATCGCACTCGAAAAGCGTTCCATTGGCCTCAAACACGCCATCAAGAAAACCGGCGTGCATGAGATCCCAGTGAAACTTAAAGAGGGCGTAACTTCCCAAGTCACCCTAAAAGTGATGACCGAAGAAGGGCGCTTAGCTGCAGAGCAAGAAGCTCAAACGGAAGCCTAGGATTATTTTACTGTTTTGGAGTGACGAAAGTTGCTCCAAAACAGCTTTTTCCTTTTTATTATAATTTTTTCTAACATGCTAAGTCTATCCTCGCCAGCCAAAATTAATTTGTTTTTGCGCATCCTGCGTAAGCGCGAAGATGGCTATCATGAATTAGCCTCTCTTTTTCAAGCCATCGATCTATGCGATACGCTGCATTTCGAAATTGCAGCTCAAGATCGTTTTACCTGCAGCGATGCATCACTTCCTACCGATCAAACAAATCTCGTCGTTAAGGCAATGAATTTGTTTCGCCGTAAAAGCGGCATCCAGGCGCCACTGACGATCCATCTTGAAAAACATATTCCGCAACAAGCAGGCTTAGGTGGGGGCAGCAGCAATGCGGCCACAACGCTATGGGCCTACAACCAACTATGTGGCAAACCTGCCACAGATGCTGAGCTTGTGGCATGGGGCTCAGAGATAGGTTCAGACATTTCTTTTTTCTTATCACAGGGTACAGCTTACTGTACCGGACGAGGCGAGGTCTTGCGTCCACTCGCACCACTAGCTCCAGCTGATTTGTGGATTGTTAAACCGGCTCAAGGGCTTTCAACTCCGCAAGTCTATGGCAGGTTGCAAGCTGCGCTGCTGCCACAGCGCAATCCTGAAGAGGTGCTGACGGGCTTTTTCAATGGACATCCCACCTATTTCAACGATTTAGAAACACCAGCCTTTGATGCTTTGCCAGAATTGGCCTCGCTTAAACAGCAGCTGCAAGCGGCTGGCTTTTCCCACGTGTTGATGAGTGGTTCTGGTTCTAGCTTCTTTTGTTTAGGCCAAGGGGTGTTGCCCGAACAAACAGAGCTAGCCTGCTTTCCCGCACGATATATC
>JABDFJ010000110.1 GCA_013286645.1 Chlamydiota bacterium
CTTTGCGTTTAAAAAAAATCGAACACGAATGAACCCTTTCAGTTCACTATAGGCTATGTGCAGGCTTCGTTCGCGATCACTACGGACTTTCGAGAGATAAAGAGATTTCGGGCACGGGCACGCACACGGGCACGAAAGTCATACAGATATCTCATTCTTTGGAGATGAAAGCAAGCTCCGACAAACGCATATCAATCACTGTGGCTTTGGTTCTAATGGTACCTTCGGTCGGATCTGCTACAGCCGCTGCCTTGTCTTGCTTACGCAAGTGGGAGCGTAGGACCAAATAATTGGCCAACTGCTGTTGATAGCTATCCGGCATTAAGCGGATGATGCGCGGATACACATTTTGCGTGGGTCTGCCTTCAATCAAGCGCGGCATGCGATCTTCTAAAACAATGACGACCTGACGCTGACCATAGCTAGGAGCAAAAGCTTGAGAAACGTCAATGCTGCGTAAGACAGACATTTCATCGCAACATTGTTGACTAATCATCTCTAATAAAGCAAAAGCCAGCTCAATGTGTTTGCCTTTAAGAGCCTCTCCCCATAAGACAAACTTTTGTGGTTTGTCGGCATTTCCACTCTCCTCAAAGCCAAGAATAATTTCAGGCAACCTCTTGGGTGTGAAAAACGGCTTGATTGGAAAAATAACCCCCTCTGCATCGAGGGCAGCATTAGCATAATTACCCAAAAAGGCGATCGGCTTGCGCAACGTGTAATCGATATGCACAGTGCCAGGCCGTATTTTTCTAACTGTCGCCTCTTTAATCACTGGCGACTGCAGTAAAGCCTCACGCGCGGCAATAGCATTAAACACATATAAGTTCGTGGGACGATCGACTGAAAGATCTAACAATTCGGCAAGATAGGCTGTGCGCAACCCTTCAGCTTCTGGGCTTGTCTGCACAATAGCCACAATTTGGTAAGCAGGATCGTGTCTTTGCACATCACGCGCGTGGGAGTAATACAATAAAGCCAAAGCACATGAGCCTGTAATCAGAAAAACTGACAATACAATCCAACCTATCGCATGGCTGAGAGGTAGCTTTTCAGAAGGGATATCATTCATTGGAAAATGCTCAAGGTTTGATAGCGCTGGCGGCTACGAATTAAATCATCGACCCGTCTAAACTCTTCAGAACGGGTGGTTAAGAAGTCGCTCAAAGGGTTATGCACATTATAAATATATAAAGTTTCATTAATAAAACGGATTTTATCCCCCGCCATTTCGAGCATCGGAAAAAGCATGGCTTTGTCATACATGATATGAAAATACTCACCATCCACATCACGTAAATCCTCATCCCTCACATGCTTCCACAAGCCATATTTAAAAGTCCTTAAATGCCAAAAAGCCAAAGGATAATCGCGGTAAAGCTTCTGCTTAATGACCATATCAGGAACATTTTGAGCATATTTTACTGGCGTTTTTGTGGGAGGGTAGATTTCACACTGCCCCCATGTAAGACAGACATCGCTCTCATTATAGATTTTTCTAAGGTGTTTCAATACATCAGCATGCGCTAACCAGTCGTCCCCATCCACAATGACAATCACATCGTCATCAGAGCAATTCAGCCGTTTGATCCCATGTACCAGGTTATATAAAGCCCCTTGATTTTTAGCGTTGAACACAAAATCCCAATGATTGCGTCCACAAAAATCACTGATGATTGCACGCTGTGCTTGAAATGTGGAACAGTCGTCGATAATCAAGGCATCAAAATCCCGATCACTTTGACTTTCAATCGAATGCAACGTTTTAGGCAGATAGTCGATACTGTTAAACGAAGGGACTATGATTTTAAAACGTTGCATCATACGCTAATGACCACCTTCTACGATTTGACGTTCAGCCGATCAAGCTGCCGTCTGCGCTGCAGACCTAAAATCAGCAAGCGATCCGCCAAATCGGCCGGGGCCAAACCGTTAGCCTCACAGATCTGCGGAAAGATACTATGCTTGGTACATCCTGGAATAGGGTTGATTTCGTTGAACCAAAATTTCCCATCTTTATCGAGAAATGTATCGATACGCGCCATTCCCACACACCCGACTGCATGATAAGCCCTTTTGACCAACTCCATCCCCTTAGCAATGAGTTGTGGCGATAAATTGGCTTTCGGGATAGCTTCCACAGCCTTGGCACCATTAAATCCATATTTGGCATGATAGCCCTGCATCTGCCCGTGCGTGATAACTTCGGCAGGAGGGAAAACTAAAATTTCATCATTGCCGATCAGCGCAAACTCAATTTCGCGTATTTCGAGTCCATTTTCCACCATCAGTTTGCTATCGAAACGAAACGCATCGGCAATTGCATGATAGAGCGCTTCTTCATCAAGAGCTTTATGCACACCTATGCTTGAGCCAAGATGGATGGGTTTGACAAAAAGTGGATAGCGCAATTCCCCTTTAATGCGTTCCATTAATGCCTCTTGGTTGTTTTCCCACTCATAGCGCGTAAATGCCACATGCGGGACAACAAGGATGCCAGCCTCTTGGACGATTTTTTTTGTCGCTTCCTTATCCATGCTGATAGCTGCCGACCGATGATCGCAGCCGACATAGGCTTTAGAAAGCATCTCAAAAAAACCTTGCAGCGTACCATCTTCACCATTAGTACCATGCATCACAGGAAATAAGATATCGCAGTTGGCAATTTTGCTAAACACTTCATGGGATATTTTGGGCTTATCGGCACCTATATGCGCTGTTTTCACCTTCTCCCGTGCATCTGGACCAACCAACCAATTCCCCTGGTAGGTGATTGCAAAGTTTTCCACCTCGTAATACTCTGCACGCAAGGCTGCACGCATATAATCCGCAGATAATAGTGACACCTCATGTTCCACCGACATCCCACCAAAAATCATCCCCACCTTTAACTTAGGTGGTGCCTTAACAGAGATATGTGTTAACACTTCTTCTGAAACTTTGGTCACATCCCCCGCCCCAAGGGTTACAAGGACGTCATGCGGACGCAAGAAAGACCCAAGCGTTGTAGCTACGTCTTTGCGCGCAACATAGCGGCAGCGCTGCTGTATGTCTCGTGAGATTTCGGCAATGATACCTTCATGAGTAACACCAGCAATGGGCTCCTCTCGGGCTGCATAGATCTCTGTCACAAAGAGAGCATCCACATCATCAAAAACACCACCATATTGTCCCATACACTCCTTGGCACGCGTGAAGCGGTGGGGTTGATACACCACCACCATACGTCGCTCACCAATGGCTCGCCTTATGGCCT
>JABDFJ010000111.1:0-1155 GCA_013286645.1 Chlamydiota bacterium
TGCATTGAATGCCCGCAATGTGATGCCCCATTTTGGTGTGGGCATCGATCCCAATCCAGATCAGTTTACGCGGCTAGTGATGAACCAGGCTTATGAGTTGCCCTTTATCTATCGCAGCCGCATGTTGCATGAGGCATTGGAGATGGTACATGGCGATCGTTTGTTCATTTCAGGTACCATTGGATACGGAATTTCGGCGTGGATGGAGAAACGCTTAGGATTTCCTGTTTACGAAGTCTTGGAAGAAGGGTTTAACGTCTTGAATATGAGCTTGGTGCTGGCGGAAAAGATGGGATGCAATCCCATTTTTTGCGTAGGCATCGATTTAGCCTATAGTAGAGGTGAGTCTTATGCTGGTGGCATTGTCAGTCATCCCATTCACAACCGCAAAGATAATTTCCGCACTAAAAATATCCACGAAGACCTATTATCGAAGAACGATATTTACGGCAAACCTGTGCACACCTTATGGAAGTGGATTGCGGAGGCTTCATGGTATGATGCCTTTGCCGACAAGCATTCAGGCTTGACGTTAATCAACGCAACAGAAGGGGGGATTGGCTTTGGCAAAGTCCCCAATATGACCTTGGCAGATGCAAGCCAGCGCTTTTTGACAAAGCAATATGATTTTTCAGTCAGTTTACCAGGAGAGATTCAAAGTAGTCAGCTACCCCCATCGGCCACTATAGCTAATATTAGAGAAGCCCTGTACGCATTAGCTAAAAGTCTGGAAAGCTGCGGTAGATTATGTCAGAATATCATCATCGCTTTAGAAAAACAAAAGAAGTTAGATGTTGCGTCATCGTTGCTAGAAGATTTAGTGCAGCAAAAGGCAATAGAAGAAGATAAACTGCATCAGGAAGATGCTTTTCAAGCTATCATCGAGATGTTTGAGAAAATTTATCTCATGCAAGATGGATGGTTAGTGCAGAGATTAAAGCTGGAAGCTGGACTTGTGCCTGAGACAGAATTAAGAATAAAAGGGATCGATCTTGAGATTCAGCGCTTTAAGGGGATCCAAAAGACAGCTTTAATAAATGCTAGCTTGATCCATAGTATTTTGGCAGAGCATGCTAAAAAGCAGCAAGCGGTGCAACTATTGGCCGAAAAAACGGCACAGCAACAAGAACTGATGCATAAATTCCCCCTGCCTAC
>JABDFJ010000111.1:1229-3194 GCA_013286645.1 Chlamydiota bacterium
ACTATCGCTATGATGACCACAGTCTATCGATCGTCGATGCTGAAATGCAGATCGACCTACACGAAAAATTGGCGTCGCCGCTGGCTAAAGAAGAGGTTCATTATCTAGATGGAAAATTGCAGCACCTGACACACTACCAACAAGGTGTATTGCATGGTCCTGCAGTATATTGTCACGAAAATGGGAATCTTTTATCGCAAGGGTGGTTTTGGAAGGGGTTGCAGCAAGGGAAAATGTGGACCTACTATCCAGACGGCGCATTGCATAGTTTACAACGCTTCAAGGATGGTTACTGGGAGGGGATGCAGCAGTATTACTTTGGTAACGGATTCCCTAAGTCGATCTTTTCCTATCACAACAGGGTGTTGCATGGCGATGTGCTTCTTTATCATGCGACAGGGCAGCTTGCGCGCAGTCTGCATTTCCATGAAGGCCGGCGAGAGGGAGTAGAACAAATATGGGATGAAAGCGGCACCTTGCGCATTGAAGCCCATTATGTAGCTAATCGCCCGGTTGGCATCGCGCGTCAGTGGCATGACAATGGAGAGCTGGCCACAGAAGTTGTTTATGATCAGCATTCCAATTTCATTGAAAAGCGTTCTTGGAGTTATGTTGGGGTGCTCATACCGCCTGAAGAGCAAAATCAAGAAGACTATTTTGATAAGGTCACTTCGCAGATTGATAAATTCACCCAATCCCTTGATGATGTCTTAGTGGGGATGAAGCAAACATTTCCTATGTTATCTCAAGGGTTGGAGGCCAATGCAGGCGTCAAAAATGGTTATGGCGCTGAATTTGAGCGCCTGCGTAAAGAGATGGACAAATTGCGGGATTTGAGTCATGAAATGCAAGGCAAGTTTGATGATGAAAATCCTAAAGAAGCTATATGGAAGAGCCCGTTAGCACAACTGGAGATGGATCGTCATTTGACAAAACTTAGCCAGCAAGTCAATGCCGATCTGAGCAAGCTTGAAGGGGGCCTGAAGGATCTTTTGGGGCAGATGCTGCAGAAGCTTGAAAAAGAAAAAGGTGGCCAAACGCCGCCACCACCGAAGGATTCTTAGAAATGGACGGCATGGACTGAATGGACTGCATGGACGGGTATGGACGAAAGATGGACACATCTTCAGAAGGTCTATTTTTGCTTTGTCCATTTCGTCCATACAGTCCATGCAGTCCATGTAGTCCATTTCTTGTTACGCTATACGTGCGTGTACTTTTTGGAATTGGGCCAGCTCGGTATCGAATTTGGTTTGGTCGCTAGGGAGTCTTTTCTCTGTAGCCGCGTTGTCAGCTTCGAGTTTGGCGACAGCCTCTTTGGACTTCTTGACATGGTCTGCAATGATAGTCTGTAAGTCTTTGTTCGCTAAAGCATCCACGGCCTCTTGGCTAGTTTTTACGGCGGCTGTAAGTTTTTGCCACTCATTTAAGATCTTCTTGTTTACGGTGATACCAACTCCTACTTCTGCTCCATTGACAGTATAGGTGTCTTTACCAGTCTCCACAATTTTGTGTTGCTGGTTGAACGTTGCTAGGTTGGTGGTTGCTTCTTGGAACTTATGGTTGGCAATGGCGCGATCATGATCCAGTTTGTGGTATTCTTTGGCGACAGCGAGTTCTTTTTCAAGGGGGGGCTTTTCAGCTTGCAGCGTTGTTATTGTCGCCTCGAGGTTTGTGATGACTTCTTGCAACTTATTGGTGTAGGCATCGAACCCTGCTTTTCTAGGATCGCTGGTATCGATGGTGGCGAGTTCTGCTTGATGTTTCTCCAGATCATCTTTTCCTTTTTTGAGCTCGCTTTGGGCTTTGGTGATTGCTTCGTCTTTAGAGCTCATCTCTTTTTCGATAGTTGTGATGGCTGCTTGTAGCGTATTTGACTGGTTTGTTAAGTCTTTATTTTTAATGTCGAGCTGTTGTTGCAACTCAGTCTGTTTGGTTTGTAAGGCTTGTATTTCTGTGTTTAAG
>JABDFJ010000112.1 GCA_013286645.1 Chlamydiota bacterium
TACTCTAAAATTGGTCTCGCAAAGCAAACAAGAGATAGCGAAGAGCCAGCAAGAAATAGCGCAAAGCCAGCAAGAGGTAATGCAAAGCAAACAAGAGGTAACACAAAACAAGACAATTCAATTGCACACTGATGAAATTGTGGCTCTCGATATTCACAACGTATCTCAGCAGAGTACGCTCGTTGCCGTAGACATCATTCCATTAATGCCAGTAGAACAAGAAGCTATTAAGTCCATTCCTCAGCAAAATACTATTGCTCAAGAAACGGTTTCACACACTCACCTAGAGAACGAGGTGATCAACCTCAGAGCAGCAGATCACCTCAAAGTGACAGATCAAGTCATTGATTTTTTGGGAAAAAGCCTCCTTGATAAGGAAATTTCTCAAGAAGTTTTCGGCATGTTAAAGTACATGCGCAATATTCTACCAGGAGCGGATGGTAGCTGGCATTTACGCGTAGGCCCCGATTCAAAAATCCAAGCCGGTTACGAGTTCAAGGTGCGCGATAATCAAGGTAATGTGACTACTGAAAAAGTAGGGCATGTTGAGATCATGTCGAGAAAGGAGTATGAAGAGTTTAAGGCCGCGTTACCTCAAGCAATTATAGAATACCGAAGACATTTGGCTTTAGCGCAGATGGTCACGATAATGCCAACAGAGGATACTAAGACAGAAGAGTTAACCACTAATGACAATCTAAGTATGGATCAACTGATCAGATTGAATAGAGATCTCGCCAAAAGCAATTCTTTAACCCCGGTCAAAATAGAACCTGCGACTCCTCAGTATGAATACAGGAGTGCGAAAGCGTTTATCGAAAAATGCGCGCAATTTGAAAATCATCTAAAAGAATATAAAAAATTGCTAGATGAGATTAAAGAAGAAAAAGTCCAGCGCAATTTGAAACAAGATATCTTAAAAGAAATGCGAAAGGAGTTGGATTTAGAAGCCGAAACTCTTACTCAGCAACTTCGCCATGGTGTACTTCTTAACGACATCTTGAAATTGGCTGTAACTTCTCCAAAAACAAAATTAGCTACTAAAGAAACGATTAGAAACATTTTCAAAGTACTCACAAGATTTGATCAAACAATGTCTCTCTTCGAAGGTAAAATGACCCCCGAAATGCAGATAAGAAAAGTTTCCTACATGGAGCTTGTCATCACATTGACACTCGCCGTTGGAGTCAATATAACTGCAGGCATAGGCCAAGCCAATACCGTCGTTGATTCAGGACAAAGCTAACCCCTTTTTTTTGATTTTGGGGTCATTTTGGGGTCATTTTACATTGTCATTGGGGTCAGGCTTGTCATTTGGGTATTCGTCTTTTGGAGTTTGCGGCGGCCGTTAATTACAGGATCTTTTTTAAGTGAATACCTGAAAAGACGAATACCCAAATACCAAGCCTGACCCCAATCCAAATTGTTCATACGTAATTTAATTGTAACAGATAGGCGACATTTCCTGAAGAGATCTCATGTAAAAATCACTTTTAGGATTACTTTCTCTCTAGAATGGGAAAGCACTGTCATGCCCGACACCGATTCATTTTTTGCGCAATGCGTAATGCGCAATGCGTAATACAATGACCAGATAGAAAATCGAAGAGCCCCTCTCCCGTTCTGCCAGGCATTCAAAATCAGCCTGTAATAACGGTCATCGAAATTGGGGTCAAATGGGGTCTGGCCTCAATCCATCTTGCTCGCATCAAAAAAATGGACAATAAAAGCAATAATGAATCATTATTCACACTCAATCGAATAGCTGTGAGAAAACAATGAAAGAAAATATGTCTCTTTTATATAGGCATAGGCAGCAAGCCATAAAAGAACTTACCCCTAAAAAATCAATCTCACAAACAAGGGCTCTACTATTTCACACATGCCACCAATCATTATTTTATATTTTTATTTTCACTTAAGGAATCAATGAGTAGCAATACGAATGGAATAAACTCAAATATAAGAACAATTAATGCTTTATTTCTCGTAGCAGGAACTTGTATTGGGGGTGGTATGCTAGCTCTACCTATATCCAGCAGTACTGCAGGTTTCTGGCCATCGGTGACGGTCATGTTCGCAGCTTGTTTTTTTATGACTATAACGGGTCTTTTATTTCTTGAAGCAACATTGTGGATGAAAAGTGAGGCACATATTATCTCGATGTCTTCGAAATTACTCAACCAATCTGGAAAAATTGTTTGTTGGTTGGTTTATTTATTTATTGGATATTTTTCTCTAATAGCTTATGTATCAGGGGGAGGCAAAGAGATTTCATTCGTAGCAACAGAAATTATTAAACTACCCCTCTCGAATTATCTGGGAAGTTTTATATTCATTTCTGTTTTCGGAATAATTCTTTATCTAGGACATAGAACAGTAGAAAGAGTAAATACGATCTTATTTATTAGCATGATCGTAGCATACATATTTATGATCGTCTTGGTTCACCCTGAAGTCAAATTACATTTACTAGAAAGACAGGATTTAAATGCCAAAAACTTATTTTTTATCTCCCCGTTGATGTTAACGACATTTAGCTTTCCCGGCATTGTGCCAACAATTGTACCTTATCTTAAGAGAGACATCAAGGCATTAAGAATCGCCATTGTCGGGGGTACAATTACAACCTTTCTTGTGTACTTTGTTTGGCTACTTGTTATGTTTGGATCAGTGCCTTATGAAGGCACACACGGACTTAAAGAAGCCTTTTTATGTGATATTCCTGCAACAGAATGTTTGCATTACGCCATTCAAAATCCAATTTTATCTTATATAGCGCAATTTTTTGCTTTTTTTGCTCTGACCACATCATTTTTGGGGATAGCGTTAGCACTCTTTGATTTCTTAGCTGATGGGTTTAAAATTCCTAAAACAGGTTTAGGTAAGTTGACACTAACGTTGATGATAACTCTTCCATCACTATTTTTTGGAATATATTTTAAAAGAGCATTCATTACAGCTTTAGAAATGTCTGGTGGCATTGGAGATTCGATTATTAGTGGATTGATCCCTGCTATTATGGTCTGGAGGGGACGTTATCATTTTAAATTGGTAAAATCAGATTCTTATACGGTAACAGGAGGGAAAACTCTGCTGATTATCATTGGCATGATATCTTGCTGTATTCTTGCCAGCGAGATTTTTCGCAGAATATTCAATTTATGATTGC
>JABDFJ010000113.1 GCA_013286645.1 Chlamydiota bacterium
GACCCATCTGCAAAGTGTATGTAGGCATCAAGTGGTCCATGGGGCGGGGAATTTCATCAGGGCCTATGGCGAGGACAAGCTGGCAAATTATCATCTTGCAGCCAGACACCATGGACAAGCAGAGCAAGGAATGTTGACTAATCTTGCTTATTCTGTAGGGATTGGTGGGCATTTGTACAGGGAAGAAGGTTTTAAACCACACCAGCAATATAAATCGCATCGTGAGTTGACCACTTCCACTGCAAGTAACCCTGATGAGCTCGATGATGCCTTGGAAGAGCAGCATCGTGCCCATACAAGAGTGCAAGGTCTTAGAAGACGCCGCGTGGGAAGAGTTAGCCAGCCCCCACATTCTCTATCGCCACAAACTGCTTCTGCGGAAAGGCAGCCTTTGCTGTCACCCACGTCAAACACTTATTATTACCAGACTTCACGCTCACCAAGTCCTGCTGCAGCCTCTTCGGTCGTAGCAGATGCTAACCCTGTGTAATCTAACCCTTTGCTATGAAAAAAATCTCCAATACATTATAATGTTAGTCCAGTTTGTAGTTTGTAGCATGTTTGAGAAAAAATTGGAGATGGAAGGGTCGAGACTATTGCAAAAGTCAAACTCAGAAAAAAAATAACAGGATGAGCAGGATAAATAGGATGTAAACGAGACACAATTTGTAGCATATAGTTCCTTGCTAGGAAGGTTTTAGTTAGATGCTTTCCTGAAGAGGTTATTATCCTGTCTATCCTGCTTATCCTGTTATTTTTTTTCATGCCTTGGTGCTTTTGCACTTGTTGCAATTCGGCCATTTCCAGTTGCTCTGATTAAACCATTTTAATATGTTTTTTTATGAAACCTGAAGATTTAAAGCCCCCCTATGCCAAAGAAGAACGGCGCATTTTTATTCACGATAGGGTGTGGTTTTTGCCTAATGATCGCTTGCCGCCGCCCAATGAATTTGTCTTTCCAGGCTGGGAGCATCCTGACATTTTTGGCAACAACCATCCCGTTTGCATCGAATATTGTAGCGGCAATGGTGCTTGGATTGCCGGTAAGGCCCAAGCCAATCCCCACTTAAATTGGGTGGCAGTGGAACGCAAATTCGATCGCGTACGAAAAATTTGGTCTAAAATAAAAAATCTAGACCTGCCTAATCTATTCATCATCTGCGGCGAAGCCCATCAAGCCACCCGCACCTATTTTCCAGAATGCTCTGCTCACGACGTATATATCAATTTTCCTGACCCATGGCCTAAAGCACGGCATGCTAAAAATCGGCTGATCCAAGCGGAATTTGCCCAGCAGCTATGGCGCATTTTACAAGAGGGGCGTTCTCTGACATTTGTGACCGATGATCCACCCTATTCGGAGTGGTTGATCGAAGTAATGACTGCCCACAAAGGGTTTAGCTCCTCCTATCCATCTCCCTATTACACAACTGATGAAAGTTGCTACGGCACTTCCTATTTCGATCAACTGTGGCGCTCTAAAGGGCGTACGATTCGCTATCACAAGTTCCAAAAAAGTTGCTAACATCTATGGAAGAGCATAGCAAACTCGAAATGGCTGGCCAGCGCCACACCCACGCACATACACATGCGCATGATGAGTGCGACGATGATGAGGTGCAAGAAGCATTTCAGCCGGCGACAGTTTTTGATGCGCAATATGTGGGCGAAGAAGTGCCGGAAGGATTCGATGCCGTGCGCATCGTATTGGATGGGACCGTTAAAGGCGATTTGGCATGGCAAAAGGAACGCGAGGCCACCATAGCGTATGTTCAGAAGGGCTTACGTCTATTTTGGGAAATCGACTTAGGGTTGTTTGAGCGTCTGAAATACGCTTTGGGCAACCACACCCAATTTCTTTCGCTTAGCCTATCACTGGAGCACTATCGCGATACTTTGTGGAAAGAATTCCGCACCCACACATGTGGGTTGTGCCTGTATCGTGGTCCTGCAGATATCAGTGTAGACTACAAATGGGATGAGGAGCAGCTATCAAATCTTCAGGGGTGGCTCCAAGATCTTTTTGGCGATATTGCAGCGTGTGCTCACGAAACGGGACTATCCCTCATAGATTTCAAAAGCGTCACGCCACAAATACTACAGTTAACAGCACCAGGACAGCGCTTACTCAGTTTGTTCTGTGGTGATGCAGCAGGGGAGTATCTGCAGTTGCTGGCAGCCCGGCTGCCAGACACCATCAACTCGTTTGTTTTGCTCGATGCAGGCCAAGGGGATGATTTTGCACTTAAAGCGCAGTTGCTCAGCAAGGAACGCTATCCCCATTTACTTGTCGGGGTGAAGAATAGCTCTGGCTTAGGTGGAGAATTTGCATGGGAAGGGGAAGCTTTATCCTTGGGCCGTTTAGCGCGCACGCCACATGCCTTGCAAAGAACTGAACCTCCACGCTATGGAGTGTGCTTGCCGTCGCTTCAGAAGCGCCGTTACTGTGATTCTGTGGCCTTAAATGAAATATTTGCCACGCTCATTGAAAGAAAGTGTCATTTCAGGGTAATTCCAGAAAGTATTTTGACTACAGAATGGCACGGCTTGGATTGTTTATTTGTGGTGTCCGACTTGTTAAGTCCACAAGGACGTCGCAAACTCCAAGGTTTTTGTGCTGCAGGCGGAGTCGTGGTTATTGCCGGCAAGCCCATAGGCTTGCCTGAAGAGCAATCCTTCGCTAATTGGATATGCGGATGAGCGTGTAGTCATCTCTACGATATGTGGCTCAGGATAGATCCTAAGCTACATTCGTAGATATGATGCAACCTGGTGAAAATATATCTTTTTTTTGATATAACTACATATCAACTCCAATCTAGGATTGAAGTCGATTTATTTTTTTAATTCGTCTTTCTTGTCCCCTTTATGTTCTCCTTTGTCATGCTCCCCTTTAAGTTCTCCTTTATGTTCTCCTTTAAAGTCCCCTTTATGTTCCCCTTTATCATGCTCACCTTTAAGTTCCCCTTTATCATGCTCCCCTTTTTCGGTGTGGTCTCCAGGGGTAGACGTAGCAGCAATGAGTTCTCTGGAAACGTTGTTATCGCCTGACATCCCAAAAACTTGAGTTTGGGCGGCTGTGCCAAATGCGAATACTCCCGCAAGAGTAATTATTAGTAATTTCTTATTCATATATC
>JABDFJ010000114.1 GCA_013286645.1 Chlamydiota bacterium
GTCAAGGAGCAAAGCGGCGGTAAGGCCTAGAGCATAGCAATACTGGCTATCGAAATTAGAAGGGAGGCATGAACGCCCTTCATAACCGCAGAAGTGAGGTTGTGGACTAAAACTGCCTTTATATTTTCCTGCCTTAGCTCGCGTTTTGAGTTCCTTTTGCACCATTTCGATGAGCATGCGCTCTGTCTCGATTTTAGCCACTTGCACATTGCCATGAGCATCTCTTCCAAGTAATAATTGAGCTTGAATGTTTGGTGGCAACAGTTGGAAGCATGCAAGTGTAGTGGCAGAAAGCAGCTTAGCGGCGTAGTTAATTTTTTCACTACTATTCTCAATCGCATTAATCGCAGTGACGTGTGGACTGTCATTGGCCAAGATGGCATTAAGTTCTTTAATCAGAATATTGACTTCAGGGATAAACTCGATGATCCCTTCGGGGATCAAGATCACGCCAAAATCTTTACCTACAGCAGCGCGCTCACAGATGAGGTCGCTAATCTCCACTACGATATCTCTTAGTGTCGTATGGTTAGCAGCAATCTCTTCACCTAGCAATGTTAGATTTGGTTGAGTTTGCAAAGCACATTCTAAAGCTATGTGTGAAGCGGATCTTCCCATAAGCTTGATAAAGAAATAATATTTCTTTGCTGACAATGCATCGCGCATGAGGTTGCCAATGGTCTCAGCAAAAACTTTGCATGCCGTGTCAAAACCAAACGAGATTTCGATGGCCTCGTTCTTTAAATCCCCATCAATGGTTTTGGGTACGCCAACAACACAGGTTTTGCATCCGTTAGCTTTAAAACGCTCTGCTAAGATGGCAGCGTTGGTATTTGAATCGTCGCCACCGACGATGACTAGTCCATCGAGATTTAAATCGCGCATGGCTTTTTCAGCAGCTTGTAGCTGCGCTTCTTTTTCGATTTTTGTCCTACCCGAGCCAATGATGTCAAAGCCCCCTTGGTTGCGGTACGAGGTCAATAAATCTGCCGTGATCTCTATATATTTCCCATCGATAATACCGCTTGGTCCGTCTAGAAAACCGATAAGCTTACTTTGAGGATGCATTTTTTGTAGGGCATCGAAGAGACCAGCAATCACATTATGACCGCCAGGGGCTTGTCCGCCTGAAAGCACCACACCGACGCGTAAAGCTGTATGGTTATCGGTTTTTCTGCTAACCACTTTCAAGATCGATTGTGAAGCAAGATGTGGGAATAACGCTGCAATCTGTTGAGTGTTTGCTGACGTGGCTGGAATGGCGTCACTTGCTAAAGTCACTTCTTTGATATTGCTTAAGCTTTTTGGCAGCTGTGGCTGATAATTCACTCGCAATTGCTGTAATTTACTTAGTGCACACATGCAATATTCCTCTCAACAGATTATAGGGTTTCGCCGAACCAATCAGCCGTTTTGTTCATAGTTTGCAAAAGTTCTTGTGGATGTGAAAATTCGTGATCGCTGTGATCTAAGACGACGAAATCGCTTTTCCCAGAGGCGTGTTCTCGTTGCTTTTTGTAGCGATAGGCATTCTCAATGGAAACGGTCTCATCACTTTTACTATGAATATTTAATAGAGGCAAGGGGGCAAGGGTTTGCAGATCGGCAACAATTTGAGTTTCAAAGAGCTGCTTGAAAAATTCATAACTTGGAACTTGACCATTGAAACGCATCATATTTGTGCGCTGTTCTTGGGTGATGCTGGCTGAATGGGCCTGTTTCCATTTTTCGCGCCATTGGTCCCCGTTATGAATGGCGGCCCACAAAGCGATACTTTTGATTTTTTTAAAGCGCGCTGCCGCTTTTACGGCCACTAGGCCTCCGGCGGAACGTCCAAAAATGCCGATACGTGAAGCGTTTATTTGCGGGTGCTGAGCTAGAAAATCGAGAGCTACGAGCGTATCGCTAATTTCACTTTCTAACGTCATTTCGGAGAAATCGCCTTCGCTGTCGCCAGAGCCGCGGAAGTCAATGCGCAACGACGCGATGCCAAGGGCTGAGAGCATCGACGACAGCTGCACATACTGGCGCATTTTACCCGTTTTATTACCCGCTAGTCCATGGCACATGACAATCGCAGGACAGGGCGTAGTCACGAGCGGAAGATGCAAAATGCCGAAGATCTTTTGCCCTTGGTTGTAGAGGGTTACAGATTCTCTTTCTTCACTTTTTTCACGTAGAGCCACAGTAGGCATTCGCATTACCTTGAGGTGTATAATATAACTTTGCCTTTATGTTTTAACATTCGGGGACGTTTACTGCAAGTCCTCCAAGCGAAGTTTCTTTATATGTGGCTTTCATATCGATTCCTGTTTGGCGCATCGTTGCAATCACCTGATCGAGGGAGACGCGATGGACTCCATCCCCTTGCATGGCGAGCATAGCAGCATTGATCCCTTTAATGGCACCCATGGTGTTGCGTTCGATACAAGGAATTTGGACTAGGCCTTTAATAGGATCACAAGTGAGGCCGAGGTTATGTTCCATGCCTATTTCGGCGGCATTTTCGATTTGCTCGTTTGTGGCGCCAATGGCGGCGGCTAAGCCTGCAGCTGCCATGGAGCATGCCACGCCCACTTCTCCCATACATCCCATTTCGGCGGCTGAAATGGAAGCTCCTTCTTTATATAGGATACCCATGGCGCCGGCTGTTAGCATGAAGCTGATGATTCCTTCATCTGAAGCGCCTTCGACAAGTTTTTCATAATAATGCATGACAGCAGGGATGACGCCTGCTGCGCCATTAGTGGGAGCAGTAACCACTCTTCCACCGGCGGCATTTTCTTCATTGACGGCAAGCGCCCATAGGCTTACCCACTCCATAACATCAGCGGGAGTTTTTTTGCGATTAGGGTCGGTTAGCAATCGGAGTAAATTGCCAGCGCGTCGGCGTACGTTAAGCCCTCCGGGCAGAATTCCATCTTGTGCGCAGCCCCTTTCGACGCAGGC
>JABDFJ010000115.1 GCA_013286645.1 Chlamydiota bacterium
GTCATCAATGAGATGTCCCAAACGACTCCCCTGCCCTGCATTGCCGATTTGATCGTGGTTTTGCAGGCAAATCACGAAGCGCTCTCCTGCAATATGACTGGAGCTGCTGCCAAAATTTTTTTTGCGAAATTTTGAATAGCCTCCATCATACACAAAACCGGCTTCTATAGCCTTTTTGAGATCTGCTAAACCGCTATAATCCGCTAAATAATGCCATCGACTTCCCGTTAATAACACATTGAATGCATGGTGGAAATCATCGCTCCACTGCGCGTCAATGCCATATCCCCCATTTTTGATCCTTTCAACCACGCGCACATCGTTTAAATCGCTCTCTGCAATGATATAAGCCTTTCTTCCCAACATCACAGCATGCTTGTGGAACTCTATCTGCAGCGCTTCTAAAATATGCTTTGCACTATAATCAAAAATGCCATGGATCGCATCCAAACGCAAAGCATCCACATGAAATTCGCGCAACCAATATAACGCATTGTTGATAAAATAGTCTCGCACATCATCGCTGTAGGGACCATCAAAATTAATCGCGTCTCCCCAAGGGGTTTTATACTTATCTGTAAAATAAAAGCCATATTGTCCAAGGTAGTTACCTTCAGGTCCTAGATGATTATAGACAACATCGATAATCACAGCTAATCCGGACAGATGACAAGCATCAATCAAGCGTTTTAACCCCTCGGGCCCCCCATATCGATGATGAGGGGCATAGGGATAGACCCCATCATATCCCCAATTGCGCTCTCCAGGGAATTCTATTACAGGCATAAGCTCGATCGCTGTCACACCTAGGTGTTGTAGATAAGGTATTTTTTGGATTACCCCATCGAAGTTACCTTCAGGGGTAAAGGTGCCAACATGGATTTCATAAATAATATAATCGATGAGTGGGATGCCTTGCCAACAACTGTCATGCCATGGATAAACATTTTGACGATAAAACCGCGAAGGTCCATGCACCCCCTGTGGTTGCCAACAAGAGTATGGATCAGGAAATTGTCGTACACCATCAATACAATATAAATAGTCAAAGGTATCAGGAAGATTTTCTAGCTTGCAGGAGTACCAGCCATGTGGTTGTGAATGGAGAGTATATTGACCATGATTGAGAATATTGACTGCCATCGACTGGGCTTTAGGCGCCCATATTCGAAATTCATAGGTGCCGTTATCTATCTGAAAGACTCCCCCATTGTTATTCATAGGCTAACCATTATCTCATTTGTCACATTCTAAGAGAGCAAAAGGGATCGGATTTAACACTTCTTCTAAACGAAGACGAGTATGCCCTTCTGAAACTAATGGCATCACAGCTACATCCGTATAAACGCTGTGAAATTTGTGTTTCGATAATTCGTCTGGCAACACCAAATGCGTATGTTTCCAAATATCTGTCGGCACGTGAAGTGTAGCCTCTTTCATGATCTTAGTGAAAAAGCGTGAACTGATGACAATAACGACTTTATCCTTCAATATCCTAGCGAAGGCAATCACATGACGTGCCATATCGCCCTGAACCTCTAAAGATTGATAGAGGCCCTCAGAAAAGATCAACGGATGTTTTTGGCGTATGCTTAAAGTCTTCCATGTAAGATATAATTTAATGCGACCATCTGCAGGGTTTTCTATCAATCCACCAAGCATTCGTAGTGCCGGCATTTTTTTGCTATCTTCCTCTAGGCTATGTAACAGATATTTGCGCGTAGTAAAATCTACTGTTCTTCGATTATCAGGATCGACGAGGCTATAATCCCAAATTTCATTGCCTTGATAAGTGTCTGGCACACCAGGTGAAGTGTATTTTAACACCACTTGGGAGAGTGAATTCAACATGCCAGCCGCTATGATTTTGGGTGTAAATGCTTTTAAATCTCTCAGAAAAACATTCTGCTCACAATCTGGCCTCAAAATTTTATCAATGAATTCTTGCACCGCTTGATCGTGTTTGAGGTTCGGGTTGATCCAACTAGTATAGATTTTAGCTTCTTTGAGAGCTTTTTCCATATAGTCTTTGATACGCTGCTGATAGTGAAGATATGTAGAAGGATCCATCTCATATAATGGCCAGGTAGCAATCAACGTTTGGTACAATAGATATTCTTCATTTGGATCAGGAAACTGCTCTCCATCTTCATTTTGGCTCTTGTACCCAAGATTATACCCCTTCCAGCGTTCCAAAGCGACCTTCCATTCTTCTGGCATTTCTGACAACACATTGATCCGCGCACGTGCATCCTCACTGCGTTTCGTATCATGCGTCGAAGTAGTCAGCATTGTATGAGGCCAATTTTTTTGGCGTTCTTTATTCCTTTCGTGGAAATCTTCGATACTCATTCCAAAACTATAAGGGCTTGAACCTACTTCATTCAATGATGCCAGGGGATAACTACGATAAAAGGCTGTATCTTCAACGCCCTTAGCCATTATAGGGCCTGTCAATTGTTGAAAGCGCATGACAAAGTTGTTGCGCTCAGCGATCTCATCCGATTCCAAGCCTATTGGATGCTCAAGTAGTAAAACCTTTTGGATAAAATCGAAAATCGAAGCACTCGTCGCTGGATTCAAACGCTTAGCCTTAAGCACTGCGATTAAAATATCTCGCTTATCTTCATCTTGTATTTCATTTTGCACGGCACGAATATAGCTGCGGTAAACAGGAAAACATGCGATTACTTCGCGCAGCGCGTGTCTTAAGCTGGCGACAGTAAAGTCACGTGAGCTGCGGTGTTGCTCGGCTATTTTACTGAGAAAACGAGACAAAGCAAATAATTCACTTGAGTTGGAAACCACCATAATGAGTCTCTTGCTCATATACATGCTTTTAAAGCTATCTATAGTAACGCCTGTAAAAT
>JABDFJ010000116.1 GCA_013286645.1 Chlamydiota bacterium
CTGCCGGGGCTGATATTTTCTTCCAATACCCCGGGTTCCGCTAAACGCTCCACCCGGGGCTAATCACTTTTTCCCCTGCCAGGGAATAAGCAAAGTTCCCTTTAGCAGAGTCTTACAAAACCGGATGAGTCATCATTTCACGGGTAGTTAAGAAAATCGCGCCGCGATTTTGTTAAGTACCTGTGAACATGTACCATTCTCCTGCTCGCACTTCTGAATTGCAATTATTTAAATAATCCGTTATTATTTATATACACTTTTTAAAAAGAATAAATAAGAGCACATCATGTTAAAACAATTATTATTACTTTTAATTTTAACATTCAATTTACAAGCTGAGGAAAATCCATCTATGAAACCCACCTCGACAACCACAACCATTTATCTTTTCCGCACCGCTGAAAAAACCACCAGTCAACAAAACGCCAATGAAGATCTCAAGCAGTGGATTACCGATCAAAACGCCCCCTTAACGGAAAAAGGTCGCAAACAAGCCAAAGAGATTCGACCCTGGATTAAACACATTGCCTTTGATCAAGTGATCTCTTCAGAAGCCGTTGCCGCCAAAACCACCGCTAAATTAGCTCTTCCTAAGCACAAAATCGACCTCATAGATAATGCTTGGCGTGAAGTCGATCTAGGCGATTTAGAAGGCAAGACGCCCGAAGTGGTTAAGAAGATGTATGCC
The DNA here is from genome assembly GCA_013286645.1 of Chlamydiota bacterium. Lineage (GTDB taxonomy): Bacteria > Chlamydiota > Chlamydiia > Chlamydiales > Parachlamydiaceae > JABDFJ01. Next base: position 689 of record JABDFJ010000116.1, read on the forward strand.
GAATATCATCCTACACTCCCCCTTCAAGAAGATGGCAACGAGTGTTTGAACGCAGCTTGGCCCGAAGTGGCTGGCAAGCCAAAAATCAATTTTGAACCCTATAATGAATTCAAAGAGCGCATACAGAGCAACATCAGGAAAATCGATGAGCTTTACCAAGGACAAGTGATTGCCATCTTCACACATTACGAGCCGATCAGAGATGGCATTATGTATTCCAAGGGAACTGAAGCATTCTTCTCCACTGAGTTCGGTGCTAAGATCAGTCAACTCATGGCTGGCAATCCCACCCAACACGAAATTGGTACGGCTCTAAAACGCACCATGATTAAGGCCGACAAAGCAGCTGGTATCAAGCTAACAGTGACTAATGGCGAGATCCTACTCGATGACACCTTCAAAATCATTATCAAGGAATAATTATGTCACCTATTACTTCCGCTACAAATACCAGTTCTCCTTCAGTAACGACACCCAAATTCCCACCTAATCCACCACCAACTGCTCTCCCCACAAAAAACCTACTACTGAGAAGAATCGGTGCGTTAGCCACTCTCGCCTTGATGGGCGGCGGATACATGCTAGCACAAAGATACCAAACGTTTTTGCAAAACGAAGTCCAGGCCGGACGCTGCACGGAGGCTCTTGATACAGTTGCACGCATCAGTAATTCCGCACTAGGTTCGTTCTTTCTACAAGATTCTACCTGCGAAAATTTAAAAGAATGGGTTCCAAAATGTGCCGGTTTAGCGCAAAAAATCAAGGTGGCAAAATCGTTTGAAACATTCTGTCCTCCGCCCCATTTTCCACTTTATACCGTGGGCAGGGTGTTGGCAGACTTTGGTGCAGAGGACTTCGCGCTCTCCATTGCCACCGCTAAAACACTAACGGGAGTTGATAGAGATCTTGCGGACATATACTTGTTTAGTCAGGCGCTAAAAGAGGGAGAGATCCCTACTGCTAAAGAAATCGCCGACACCCTGCTAGCAGAGGCTGAGCGCGAATCTAACTATATAAGCATTGTATATGCTTGCATCAAGCGCGTCACCGAATTTAATGATATGAGAGCTCTAACCGAACTCATTAAATTAGAATCCGATTCAGAAGTTTCAAAATTAGTAGAATCAGCCTATGATTCAATTCTATATAAATTAAAAGAATCAACCGATTTCAATTTTGTTTTACAAGTCGTCAAAGCCTTAGCACCTAAAATCCAACTCAAAAACGAGCTATCCTCTTACAGTTTCAACAGCTTTGTTGATAATGCGATGCAAACGTCCCTCCCCAATCGGTACGACATTGCCGAACAAATCGCCGATCTCATTCCGTCACTCACGAAGAAAGTTACCACCTATCGTAAGATCCATCAAGCTCTGGTCAACGCAAACCACCAGACACAAGCGGCGGCTTTGTTAAACAAAATCACCCAGCTCGAACAGATTAAAGATTTAGATCCCGATGTGCTCAAAATGAATGTCTTCAACTATTGCACTCAAAAATTATTCTCACAGGCAGAAGAGGAAGTCGAACTCATTACAGATCCCGTCAAGAAATTGTTGGCATATGAGATTTTATATGATGCTTACAAAAAAGAAGGGGGATGGGGCGTGATGACAAATCCCTATCAAAGCAAAATCGACAAAATCAAAGAAGTCGACTTCAGTGCTGCTATGCAAGTGCTGCGAGAATACGAGCAACCAGACTCGATAATAGACTTAGCTACAATTCCATTAATCCAATTAAAAATGTTCGCCACAAGACTTGGACAAAATGACGTGGTCGCCGAATTGGAATATATCCGAAATGAAAGAAGAATCGTAGCAGAAAATAAAGAGGCAGAGTTTTTGCGCAATCTAAACAATTTGGGTGGAAACTTCAACACTTTTCACTGGGGTTTCTCTGGGCCTACTGGATCGAGTCAATCTTCATCGGGCAAAGGAAGTTCATCCGCTTCCGACCAAGATCATTATAAAGTCCTTGGTCTCTCACCACAGGCATCGGCACGTGAGATCAAAGCCGCCTTTCATAAGCTTTCTCTCAAGCATCGCTTAGAAGGGAGGCTTTCTCCTATCAATGAAAAGGAAACAAAAGGAAAGGGTGGTTATCGAGAAGGGGCTGGTAGACCAAAAGGTTCTAAAAGCGCTC
>JABDFJ010000117.1 GCA_013286645.1 Chlamydiota bacterium
ATCGATGAGCTGCTGCACATTTGTCACTCCAGGCTTTAACCCAACCTGCATTAGGGTTTCGACTTCTTTGATAGTGCTGGTATATTTCCCATCTAAAGAAGAGAGTTTCTTTTGCATTTGATGTTGAAAATTCAATACACATCCAAATACCGCTTCAAAAAATGCGGCTGCATCTTGCTGCCAGGTGATTTCATGCAAGCGGGTGAGATCCATGCTGAGCTCTTTGGATGTAAATATCTTCTGGCGCAACTGCGCAGCTAATGCTCTTAGCTCATCGTGGCTTTTGTGATTTTTCTGTCCTTCTAGTAGAGCCACCAAGGCAGAGCGAATTTTCTCCCTTTGTACCATAGCTACAGCATCTTTTAAGGCATTGATAGCTTTACGACACGCGTCCTTATTTCCAGGATTTTCATCGTGCTTAACGGCTGCTATCAACTGATCCCCAAGATTTTGCACTTCCTCGGCATCAAAGCCAGCCACAGCCATAAAAAGGTGTGCTGTACAACGGCTGATGTCCAAAGGTGCTTGATTCGTCTGCAAAGCCATTAATAAATTGTTCAGCGCGAGTTTTACTTCATTCGCTTGCAGCGCGAATTCTTGAGGTGAATTTAGCCTGTGTAATTCCACAATGGGTTGATATATTTTGGCTAAAATGGACGGATAGGCAATCATAGCCTGAAGCGAAGCATTCATATAACAGCTTGCCCCTAGATTAGGTATGCCTGTGGGCGCAACAGCGACGGCTCCAGTGTGGGGTGTCACTTCTGAAATAGCGCTCCCTATAGTAGCGGGTTGGGTGGCACTAACTTCGGTTTGCCAAGTTTTTCTCCTCGGACTCATCCCCTCGAGTTCAGCAATTTTTTCTTCTTCAATGACATTACTGCAGTCACTAAGCAGGTCGGCACAAGCCAAAAACCGCGATACCTGCTCTACCGATAATTGTTCCACACGCATATATCCATCGATCACATAGGTGGAAAGTATGTTGTGCCAATCCAGCACCTTACTGGCTATCGCGGGTGTCAATCCCCCATGTAGCTGCTTTAAGCGATCTACTTCGGCTAACACTGGTACGATCTGAGCATTCTTCTCATCAAAAGTTAACTGTGCGCTTGTCCATTGACTTAATGTCTGCGAAATAGCGCTAAAACACTCCTGCTCAAGGCTTTCTAACTCATGCACGCTCAATTCGCGACTAGAATTTGCCGCCGAATTTTGGGTGGTGGCTATCGACGCTTGTGAAGTGGGTTTTGTTGACGGAGCGGCACTGTTTACCTCAGGGGTAGTATGCCCAAACAACTGGGCCAAGAAATCCGCCAATCGCTGGTAAAGTCGATTCAAGGAGCTTTGAATTCTTGTCCATCCCCGGCTCAGCAAACCGGTAAATGAAGATGACTCGACGACACTTTGCTTTTCAATGATATGCTGCACTCCTAATTTCTCGATCTTCTGTTTCGTGTTTTGTGGTGAATTGGGAGGTGCTGACGGAATTGGGGGCGAAGCTTCGCCTTTTGGCACATCACGTATCTCGATGATATGCTGGGGCAGAGGGGGGGCAGGTGGCTGAGATTTCATTGGATCAGTACGCATATAACATTCCCTATTAGTTACAACTTAATGTTAACATAAAATGTGATACTGAAACAATTAAAAGAAGCCAGCAACTAGAAGTGTAAAGATCATAACATTTACTTCCCCCTCTTCAACTCCTAAACAGCCGTTCCCGCGAATAGTAGGGACGCTCGGGACTTAAGCGACCTTAGGGACGGTAGGGACAGGGACAATTTGCAGTATTTTGTCGCTGTCGCTACTGTCACTAAGGTCGCTTAAGTCCCTATTATCCCTAATTTTCATGGGAACTGCGCTCCTCAATTCTTCTGCTTGACTTGTTTCACTGCTTCAGCTAAAAATCAAAAGCTTTATACAACAACAATTTCTGCGGAGCACACTCAGTGAAAAAACTCTATCCATTTCTATTTGTAGGACTTACGATTTTTAGCCAGGCAGTAAATGCCACCGAAATCTATTTTGGCGATCTTGGACCCCAAGAGATTAACGCTCCTGCAGAAGAAGCTAGCGCCGGCGCATTTTCGTTCGATATCAGCGGCGATTACATTAGAAAAGCCGATTTTCGCAAAACCTACGGCTTCCATCACCTTGCGCTTGCCACTGGGCAAGCTCAGCTAGGCTATACGTACTATTACGATGAATGCTATCAAGAAGGGGCTAATGTAGCAGTGATGTTTGAAAGAACAGATCTTCACTGGAAAACAAATCCCTATTTTGGTCAACGCAGCATTAATACCGTTACCTTGGCTTTAGATGCCTTCACTAGCCGCCTTGAAAACTGGATCTGGCGCGGACAGTTGTCTGCTAACTTCGATAACGTCGATAAGGGCGACTTCAACGACTACATGAATTACGATATCCTACTATGGGGACGCTATGCCTATTGCCAGGGTGTGGGCTTTCATTTCGGGATTGTGTCGCAAGTAGGTATGCACATCAACCGCTATTATCCCGTCATTGGCTTTGACTGGCAATGCAGCGACAGTTGGAAGTTAAATCTCGTATTCCCAATGAATCTATCTATCACCTATACCTTAGATCGTACGTGGTCATTCGCTCTCGCTGGCCGCTTTTTTGATCAATGCCATCGTGTGCAAGAAGATGAATATCTTTCCAAAGGACTATGGCTCTATCAAGCAGCGGGTGCAGAATTTGCCATTAACTTCACTCCTGCATGCTGGGTT
>JABDFJ010000118.1:0-1295 GCA_013286645.1 Chlamydiota bacterium
CGCCGGCATCGACCATACGATTGCCACGACCAATGGACCATTCGTCATTCCGGCACAAGACATAGAGATGCCGCTGATCACCAATACTAATATACAAGATGCTGCTGTCATACTTGCCAATCACAATGAAGTTTCGGGGATTCACATTGGGAACAGCCAATATGGAATATTTGGAGACACCTTTACCGATGTCAACATCAATCATAATCTCATGACCATAAGTACCTTTTTACCGACAAATTTCGTTGTTGTTAATGCGGGGGCAGCTATTCCAAGCGTCGTTCAAATTAAATTACAGGATGCCAGGGGAAAAATTGCCATAACGAATAATCAGTTGCTGGAATTGCCAAATGCCCTTGTTAATTTAGGGATTTCCATCGTGGACTTTACAAGTGACGACGCTAAACGAGAGATCGTGCTAGCGAATAACATCATCCGCAATCAAGGGGACGGTGTCCAATTCGCAAATTTACGGCCAACGCATTTGACTGTAACCGGGAATACCTTCATTATGAAGACTATTCAAAATTTAGCTACTGGTTATCAACGTCAACATTTTACAATTACGAATAATGATAAAGCGGATTTGGTGAGTGAGATAACCAAGAATGCATTTGAAAACGGTGTTCTAGTAATAACGTTGATTACATCAGACCAATCCACAGCTAATTTTGAAATCAGTGACAACACTTATTCAGGATTCCTGCCCCTTGATTTATATTATGGAGCGCAGCCACACTTCCTAGGCATATTTACATACCGCCAATCGCGACTTAAGATGGCCTTCCGAGGCAATACCTCAACCAAGACAGTGCCCGGAGGTGGTGTTGCGGCTCAATTTCATGATGAGTCAACTATAGATCTGTTGATAGAAAATAACACTTTGTTTGGGCAACCCCTTATTGATAACTTGCCATCGAATGCAGTTTTTTTTTAGAAGCTGGGGATAACGTGCAATTTACGGGCGTGGTGGCGAACAACGAGACGAATCTATTATTAGGCTATTTCTTTAATGGATTTTCCACTAAAGAGTGTAAAATAACGTTCGACGGGAATGTGTCGTCAGCGCAGGATGGATTTGGCATAGGGGTGGAGCATGACGGCCCAGCCAAGCTTACCGCTATTATTCAAAACAATAAGCTGGCTCCTGTCAGCCATGGCGCCAGAAATGATCCTACAGCCACTGGAGAGCTATCAGTGTGCTTGTCTAATAATACATACCCTCGTTACCCCGTTGCCAATAATTCAGCAACTGCAGTGCTTAACTTGGAACAACATGACAACAGCGTGCCAGC
>JABDFJ010000118.1:1305-2733 GCA_013286645.1 Chlamydiota bacterium
TTGCCCAGGAGATTAAATTTGGAAATCAGGTATCAGATTATGCACAAAATGATCGGCGTCTTCACTCTTATTGTCTCGGCATCCGCGGTTTTTGGAAGTACACCAGAAACGGAAATTTTTTGGAAAATTGGGGGCCAAGATGCACGTTTAGATAACCCTACGAATTGGAATACTGGCACCGTGCCGAAAGATTCAAATATTGCGGCCTTCAATACCCTTCCGCCCTCCTCCGCCTGGACCTCTCCCATCTTTACTGGCAGTAATGTGGATCCTGTGACTAACCCTTTTGCACCGAATTGCATTCGTTTTGAGAACACAAATACCACGCCCTATACATTTCAGATTGAAGGGCCTTCTACTAGGCTTCTTATTCAGCAATCACCAGATGATAGTAATTTTTTTCCAGCGAGTGGGGTACAAAATTTGAGCAATGTGATCCAAACTTTTGATATCACGCAAGGCGCTACTTTGCGATTTAGGGAAGCATCGCCAGATGTCAGCAATTCAGGCACAATTGTGTACAATATCAGTGATTCGGCTTTACTTGAGGTAGATGAAGTTAGTTTTGCGTTTGAAGACACGATAGGTAACTCTAAGTTTTTTTGCAATAATGGTGATATTGTTATCAGAAGCGCTTCGGCGGGACACTCGTTTTTCGAATTGACTGGCTCATCTCAATTGAGCTTTCAGGGTACAGATTCCTTTGTGGCCTCGGGTGCGGACAATGCAACAATTGTAGCTAAAGATCAATCAATTGTTGTATTCACAGGGCTTGTGGGCTTTCATACTACAAATGTGAGTGCTTACTCAGCTAATATTAGCCTTTTTGATAGTAGTAAACTCGTTTTTTTTAATGCTAGTTATCCAAGCTTTGCCACCATTACGATGGCATCGGATAACAATCGCCTTTTTTTTGATCAGGATGCTGCAGCAGATCTCATTTATGGTTTTAGCGGCATTTTGCAAGGCAAAGGGGGCGTTATCAAAGGAGGTGACTGTTTGTTTGACTTTTGGGCAGACGGATCAGGTTTTAGTGGCCGTACAGATATTCTGAGTGGTACTTTTGCCTTATACAGCACCTTGGGAGGGGATGTACAGGCCGTAGATTCAGGTATTATAACAGGCAATGGCACTATTTTAGGGGACCTAGCCATCGGTACCGGCGCCACTATTATGCCAGGGATACCGAATGTGCCAAATACGCCGGGCACCTTGTCTGCCCATGGCGATTTGCTGCAGGAATCACACACGCTTTATCAAGTTTTTGTGGACGATCGCGGATCTACCTCATCCATCCATGTGGGTGGCCCAGCCACTTTGCAGCCTGAAATTACCGTCGACGTAGCAGCTCTTAATGATGGCGTTCAGCAGTTGGCGCCCAATGCGGCCTTTACCATGCCGATTTTGCATGCGGATGGCGGTGTGGAA